>JAVEVO010000178.1:0-13755 GCA_034005005.1 Myxococcota bacterium | reverse complement strand
CACCTTCACCTTCGCCCTCGCCCTCGCCCTCGCCCTCACCTTCTCCTTCACCTTCACCTTCACCTTCACCTTCTCCTTCACCTTCACCTTCACCTTCTCCTTCACCTTCTCCTTCACCTTCTCCTTCACCTTCTCCTTCACCTTCGGCGCCGCTCTTGACACCACTGTCGTCGTCTTCGCAGGCCACGAGCAGCGCACTGGCCAGCACCAACACCCCCAACCGGGAAATACGGAACAGATTGTTCATCGCGTCCTCCTCCAAGGCCACCCTGCCGAGACCGAAGGGTAGGCTCACTGTGGCCTGAACGAAGATTCGACATTCGCACAAGCTCTGTCAATGGATCGTTCGCCGATTTCTGCACACCCCAACGGGGTGACCCGGCGTGCGACCGAACGGCCGGCCTTTGCGGCCACCGGCCTGCCCCCGGGCCAACTGCCCGAGGACGAGCGGCAGGACGACGCCTCGTCCGGCGACCACGCCGACGAGGAGGGAGAGCGCGGGATCCCGATCCGGAACGGATGGGTCTCGGGCCTCGAGAGGACGCAGACCCCGCTCTGGACCGCACGTTCGAGGGCTGGACCGGGAGGATCCGGCAACTTTGCCGGGCGGTCCAGCCTGCACGGTGAGGCTCGTGGTCGGTGCCGGCGGGTCGGTGCCGGCGGTTCGGTGCCGGCGGGTCGGTGCCGGCGGGTCGGTTGCGTGCGGGGGCTGCCGACAGGCCTACTCGTTGACCAGGGCGAAGCCGTCGTCGTCGCGGATCAACAGCCCTTTGATCGACCGCCCGCGCCCGTACCAGTTGCGCACCCGCTTGAACAGCGGCTTGATCTCGGTGCCGTCGAGGTGCCAGCCCGAGTAGAGGGTGCCCACCTGGTACTTGTCCCTGGTCTCGGCGAAGCTCACCGAGAGCACCGGCGTGGCCAGCGTGGTGTGGATGGTCGCGTTGACCAGCTTGGCCGCCAGCTTCGGCTGCGAGGCCGCGGCGCATGGGAACGCGGTCACGATCTCGTCGCCCGCCTCGACGAACACGCCATCCTCGAACACCGGCGGCCAGTGCTGGACCGTGGAGAGCTCGTCGTAGTCGTGGCGGAACCAGCGCACGACGCACGTGCCGTCCGCGAAGGAGAGCACCTGGCTGGTCGTGCTCCACACCGGCCCGCAGTGGTCCTTGCCCCAGGCGTCGCCGCAATCGCCGAGGTCGTGCGCGAAGGTCGTGAGCAGGGTGCCGTCGTCCAGGCGATGGGCCTGGACCGAGACCGCGAGGGTGTTGGCCTCGTGATCGTAGTCGGCGCCGGCCAGGAGGCATGCGCCATGGGCGATCGTCCCGGACCGGGTGGAGTAGGGGGTCCGGGTGCTGGCTCCGGACTCCAGGTCCAGGCGCATGATCTGCTCGTCGTCGACGAACCAGGCCCAGCGGCCGCCGACCTCGATCGCCCCGCCCTGGACCTGCTTGCCGAGCGCGACCTGCTGGCCCGTGACGAAGGACAGGGCCACCGCGCGGTCGCCGGGGATCTCCTGCTTCAGGTTCACGATGACGCCGTCCTCGGACAGGAAGTGGATCGTCGGGTCGAAGGCCCCCACGCCCCAGTCGTTCAGGTACAGGCCGATGGCGCCCAGCTCCTGGGGCTCGGTCGAGGCCGCGTCGAACCGGAGGAAGCGCATGACCCGGGCCTCGGTCGTGGGCCGCTGCCAGCAGACGATGGCGTCTCCGGTGCGGGGGATCAGGTGACCTTCGCACTGGGGAGCTAGGCGATAGGTACCATCATAGCCGAAGAATCCACTCGTCCCGAGGACTCCGGCCGAGGTGAGCACGGCCACCTCCCCCGGGTCTGCGGCCGGGAAGACCGTCTCCTCCACGAAGGCGCCGGGCTCGGTGTCGGTCCCCAGGGTGTACACCGTGCGCCGACCGCCGGCCAGGACGGTGATGCGGTCCCCATCGATGGTGAAGGCGCCGAGGTTCAGCTCCGGGGTCCAGGGGGGGAGCTGCGCGGGCGCGAGCGCGTCGCCCACCAGGCCGAGTGCACCGCTGCCGATGATGCCGGCTAGCCACGGCTGTTCGCTCGTGCGCGCGACCATCACCTGATCGGGGGTGTGGTTGAAGCGGAGCGCGAGCCGGTCGAAGTCCAGGTCGGCCACGGGGCCGAGCTGCGCCAGGACGGGGCGCCGGCCCGCCTCGCCCTCCTTGGGGAAGGCGCCGCCGGTGTGCCGGGCCGCGCTGTCGAGGGAATCGCAGCCGGGCCCCGCCCCGAGCAGGGACAGGATGGCCAGGGCCTGGCGTGCGCCGCGCCAGGTCGCCGCGGACCACGCAGGGGACGGGCCCTGGGGGACACTCGTCGGGTGCCTCCGGGGGGAGCGGGAGCAGATCATGAAATCCTCCATGAGATCGAGTCGTTGATACCAAGAAGGGCTCTGCCGCGGCGGCCCCGGCGGTCACACCCGGGGCCCGAGGAATGCCTCCTGCCCGCGCCCGGACGCGCAACCCCCGGCACCAGGCCGACCTCAGCGCGCCAGCGGCGGCAGGCGGACGCTCAGGTTGCCCGCGAACGCCTCCTGCACCCCGGGATCGCCTTCCCCCGGTTGGGGCTCCCAGTAGAAGACCAGCAGCGCCTCGTCGTCCATGGCCACGCCCACGACCCGCGTCTTGGGCGAGAAGCTCGGTAGCCCCGACCAGAGCCAGTTGCAGCGCCCGGGGAGGCTGGGGACCTCGATCTCGGTGAGGCCCGCGGTGGTCACCCGGGCGACCTGGCGGCGGTCGATGGCGTCGGGATCGCGCAGGACCATCAACAGGCGGCCATCGGGGGCGTGGTGGTGGCTGACGCGCAGCCACGGGGAGAGGGTCTGGATCTCGAGGGTCGCCGGGATCAGGAGCGCGACCCCGGCCGGACCGCCTTCGATCAGGAACCGCTCGTAGAGGAAGGTGGTGTCGTCCACGGGCAGGAAGCGCCGGTCGAACCGTTCGTCCGGCTGGGCCGGACGGGAGCGGAAGGTCTCCTGGGGGTCCCGGCACACCAGGGAGCGCACTCCGCCCGGATGGCCCTCACCGCAGATCGTGCCGTCGGCCAGCCGGCCCAGCCAGGACACGGGTTCGCCACCGGGCAAGGTGGCCGGAAGGCGCTGCAGGCTGCCATCCGGGCCGAGGTAGGCGTCGCGGGAGTCGCCGCCGCGATCGGTGACGTGGACCAGCACGCCGCCGCCGCCGCTCGGGCCGATGGCCTGCATGGTGCCGGGGGCCGGGTCCAGCTCGGGGAAGACGAAGCGGTGCGACTCGTGGCCCGCCAGGCCCACGGCCTTGATGTCGTCCTCGGGGTCCGCCTCGTCCTCGCCGGGGACGACCCCATCGAGGACCCACATCCCGAGGCCGCTCGCGTCCGGGAGCAGGGCGGAGGTACCGCCGGGCATCCCGTCCGCGGCCGCCAGGGCCAGGTACCCCCCGGGTCCCCAGCGGGTGGAGCCGTCCATGAACCCGCCGCCCCGCAGGGAGGCCACGATCCCGGTGCCGGTGCTGCCGAGCTCGACCTGCGTGGTGTACCAGGGCTCCTCGAGGTAGAGGAAGGCCGCGCCGCGGATGCGGCCGACGCCCGGCACCGGCCCCTCCACGCGGTAGGTCTCGCAGCCGCACGGGAGGGCCTCGCCGAACTGGTCGCGCACCAGCAGGACGCACGAGGCCCCCGGCCGATGGTTCGCGATCACCCGCGCGGGGGGGGCCCCGCCCAGCAGCCAGCCCTCGGTGGTGAGCGGTTCGTCGGTGGGCGGCCAGCACACCTCCACGTCGGAGGCGTGGCTACGCCGGATGGACACGCCCGTGGAGGCGGGGGGACGCCAGGGCACTTCGGGCCCGGCTGGACGGAGGCGCCACAGGGCCACCGCGCCCAGGCGGTCCCCCTCGGCGGACCAGGTGGCCAGGACCAGCACGGGTGCGGTCGTGCCCGCGCGCTCCGGGCGGAGGGCGACGACCCCGAGGGGGTGGTGGCCCGCGGGGACCGCGAAGTGCGCTACCCGGGCGAAGGAGATGCCCTCGCGCGTGGCGGCCACGCGGTCGACGAGCCCGTCGGGAGTGACGCGATAGGTCTCGTGGTGCGAACCCCACGCCGAGGTGCTGAGGGGGCCGGCCAGGCCGGCCACGCGGGTCGGCCTCCCGAGCGCCGTGCCGTCGTAGGAGGCGGACGCGAGGTGGCCCAGGTCGTCGCGCAGCAGCACCGCGCCCGCGTCGGCCGCGCCGCGGGAGAGGAAGACGTGGCGGACCTTCTGGTCGGAGCTCCACGGCGTCTCGACCACCTCCGCGCACTCCGCCCCGGTGCGCCAGTCGCGGTAGAAGCCCCAGCTCCGGGTCCCATGCAGAGCGTGCCCCAGGATCCCGGGTTCTTGCCGCGAGGAGCGCGCCGGCAGGACGGCCTTGAAGATCCCGCACTCGGGGCACCCCCGGGTGGTGTGGCCGAGGCGATCCCGGGGGAGTACGAAGGGGAGGCCGTCCACCTCGAACACGCCCGCCCCGTCGAGGTGGTCCAGGTCGACGGGGACGTGCCCGTCGAGGCAGTCCGCGGGATCGGCGAGCAGCGCGAAGGCCAGCGCGTCGCCTCCGGCCGCGGCCGGGGTGACGGAGAGGCAGAAGGTCGCGGTGACGATGTCCAATGCTTGCTGGCGGTCGCCCTGGAGCACGATGAACGCCCGGGGCAGCCCGGGCAGGTCCATGGCCGAGATCGCCACCGGCAGGAAGTTCTGCAGGGGCAGGCCGTCGATCTCGAGGAGCTCGAGGGTCCCCACCGGGCTCGTCGCTGGCGAGTCGTCGGGCTGCGGGGTCAGGGGGAGGACCGTGTGGCCGGCGCAGAGATAGCCCGCGTGCGCTCCCCCCCACCCCTCGACGTACCGGAGCTCGTCCGTGGTCCCCTGCAGGTTGGAGCGGCGGTCGATGCGCCACACCGTGGCGGGGCCGTAGATGGTGGCCTGGCCCGTCTGGCGGCTCCGGACCTCGAAGGTGTAGACCGGATCGTCGCCGTCCCAGTAAGCGTCCCAGATCATCCCGGCGCGCACCGTGGCGGGCAGCACCAGGATGGGGCGCGGCATGGCCCCGTACACCGAGCCGTCGAGGCCGAGCAGGACCGAGGACCCGGCATGATACTGCCCGGTGTCGTCCTGGTAGTAATAGTCCACCTGCCGGTCGCCGACGTCCGGCGGGATCGCGTTCCCGCCCCGGAGGGACCAGGTCGACCGCCACACCCGCCGCCCGCTTCTGGCACCCGGCCCTCCCAGGAAGAACGTGCCGTCCGCGACCCAGTCGTCGCTGTTCACCATGAGCTGACCGCCCAGGTCGTAATGCCCCAGGGGCTCCACGTTGGCCGGGCCGAGGCCCTCGCTGCGGAAGACGGTCCGGGGCGCGCGGGAGGCTCCGGGCTCGTCGTCCCCGGGGTCGGTGCAGCCCGGGCCGAGGAGGACCAGGGCCAGGAGGCCGAGGCGGCAACGTCGGGCGCGGACCAGGGCCGAGGGCGCTCCGTCCGCCGGGAGAGGGTGTCGTGGGGGCCGAGCCGGAACGAGCCCGACGTTGCTGGTCTCCATGGTCCTCCCCCGAGGCCAGGCGTCCGCACCCGGGGACGGCCCCGGGAACGATGAAAGATCGGAAGATACACCGGGCGGGGCTTCCGGGACCAGGGGGCTGCGAGCCGCGGCGCCAGCGGCCGGTAAGTTGACACACGGACGACCGGCGCGGAGGCCGGTCGCCACCAGATTCTCAGCCGGTCATCATCGCCGTGAGGGGGCAGTCGCCGGGCGGCTTTGCGCCCCGGGCGCATCACGCCGCGGGGGCTGAGACGGTCACCAGTCCGGTTCTCCCGCTCCGTCTTCGCGGTCCTCGAGGGCCCGCTCGATCCGCTTGCCCTGCTTCACGGACAGGGAGAGCCACTGGCGCCGGATCTCGTCCCGGTCCTCCGGCAGGAGCCGGCCGGCGACCCCGCCCCCGCACACCTCCCGGGGGAGGGTGGCGTAGAACAGGCTGATGGCCGCGGCGACGGAGACGTTGAACGACTGGGAGAACCCCCGCATGGGGATGATGTAGCTGCCGTCGCAGCGGGAGGCCAGGGCGGGGGTCAGGCCCTCCCGCTCGTTGCCGAAGACGAGCGCGGTCGGGCGGGAGAAGTCGATGCTCGTCAGGGGGATCGCATGGGGGTCGAGGGCCGCGGCCCAGAGCTGGAAGCCCCGGGCGTGCAGGCGGTCGAGGCAGCTCAGGGGGTCCTCGTGGCGGGTCAGCTCGAGCCACTTGTGGCAGCCCTGGGTGACCTTGCGGGAGATCTCCAGGGGGCCGCGGGTCTCGACGACGTGGACCTCCTGCACCCCGAAGCCGTCGGCCGAGCGCAGCACGGCCGAGAGGTTGTGGCTGTCCTCGAGGTTCTCCAGCACGACCACGAGGTCCCGAGTGCGCCCCGCGAGCACCTGGTCGATGCGCTCGACGCGGGGAGGCAGCACCGCGGCCTGGATGATGTCGTCGAGGTCGGGATGCGGGGGATTCTGGTGATACCTTCGATCCATGAAGTCCTCGCCGGTTCAATCGTTCACGGGACTTTCGTCCTTGCTCCCGCCAGAGGCCACTGCATCTGGCCCCGCACCGTCCTCGTCCCGCCCCCGCTCCAGCAAGGTGGCGATCCGGCCTTCGTCGAGGCGGGTCAGCAGGGAGCGTCCGCCCGCGACGTAGACCTGCCCGGGCTTGCCGGCGCGGCGCAGGTTCTTGACCTGCGTCCAGAGCACCTCGGCCCGGCCCTCGGCCCGGGCCGGGCGGCAGTAGTGCACGGCCAGCAAGGCGGCGTCGAGCAGGGCCCGCTCGGGCAGGGGCCCCTTGGCTGCCGGCTGGAGCACGACGTGGGGGCCGGGCAGGTCCCGCACGTGCAGCCAGGTGTCGTTGCCCCGGGCGATCTTGAAGGTGAGCTGGTCGTTCTCCCGGTCGCCCTTGCCCACGAGGATCCGGTGGCCCTCCGGGGTGCGGATCTCCCGGATCCCCGCGGGCAGGGTCGGGCCGCGGGGCCTGGGCCGGGGGCCGGCCGCCCCTCTCCCGGGCTGACGGGCGGCACGCGGGCCCCGGGCCCCGCCCGGCTTGCCCGCGAGGCGCGTCAAGGCCGGCAGGTCCGGGGCCGCCTCGAGGGCCTCCAGCCGCCGCGCCTGGCGGTCCCGCTCTGCCCGGGCCTGCGCCAGCCGCTCCTCGATCTGGGCCCGGGCCTGCTGCAGGGCCTTGTGCCGCTTGAAGCAGCGCTCGACGTTCGCCGCGGGCGAGAGGCTCGGGTCCAGGGGGATCTCCACCTCGCCGAGCTCCGGGTCGCGGTAGTCCACGACCCGCACCAGCGCCTGGCCGCGCCGCAGCAGGTGGAAGCTGTCCCGCAACAGCTCGCCCTGCCGCCGCTGCTGCTCGGAGCGGTCGACGCGGGCGAGGTCGCCCGCGACCGCGTCGACCCGGCGCTGGCGCCGCACCAGCTCGGCCCGGGCCTCACCGAGCAGGGCCGCGCGCAGGCGCACCTCCTCCTGCCGCAGGCGGTCGGCCTCGACGCACTCGCGCACCTGCTCCAGCAGGTCGGGGCCGGCGGTGAAGCGCGACGCGGGGGCGGGCGGGATCCGGGCGGTGGCCAGGGGGCGGGCCGGGCGGCCGCTGAGGGTGCCGAGGCAGACCGGCGGGCCCTCCGGGGTCGCAGGCAGGGCCCAGAGCAGCAGCTCGCCGGGGTTGCCGAAGAGGCGGGCCTCGAGCTGGAACGCGCCCGCGGCGGTCGTCAGGCCGAGCAGCAGCCGGCGTTCGTCGGGCGGGTGCTCCAAGGTCACCAGCCGAGCGTTGTCGAGGTGGTGGCGGAGCAGCAGGCAGAAGCGCGGCGGCCGCTCGGGCGCGGGGCGCTTGGCCGGGAGCCGCAGCACGCTCTGCCGGCCGGCCGCGACGTCGAGCAGCAGCCAGTGCAGCTCCCGGTTGCCGTAGATCCCGAGCAGCACCTCCGTCGGGGAGGGCTGGACGATGCGCTGGACCAGGCCGGGGAGCACCGTCGCGGCCAGCGCCGTCGTGACCAGGTCGAGCTCGGTGGCCGAGAGGTTCATGGCGGAGCAAGATAGGGGAGGGGAGCCCTCCCGGGAAGGGTGAAGCGAGCCGACCGCGCTTGACGGCGTCGCCCGCTCCTCTATGCTCGCCGCCAGACCGTGGGCCAACCGGCCCCGGTCCGGAGGCGGGATGCGTTACCTGGTGACGGGCGGGGCCGGCTTCATCGGCTCCAGCATCGTGCGGCAGCTCCTGGCGCAGGGGGAGGACGTCGTCGTCCTCGACGACTTCTCCACGGGCAAGCCCGGCAACCTGGCCGGTCTGACCGGCTCCCTGAAGGTCATCCAGGGGAGCCTGCTCGACGAGGATGCCCTCGCGGAGGCCCTTTCGGGTGTGACCTTCGTCCTGCACGAAGCCGCGATCGCCTCGGTGCCCCGCTCCTTCGCCGACCCCCTGGAGACCCTGCGGGTCAACAGCGAGGGCACGCTCCGGCTCTTCCTCGCGGCCCGGGCCCAGGAGGTGCGGCGGGTCGTGGTGGCCTCCTCCGCGGCGGTCTACGGCGACGAGCCGACGCTGCCCAAGACCGAGGAGCTGACCCCCGCGCCCATCAGCCCGTACGCCCTCTCCAAGCTCGACGCGGAGCACCTCGGCGCGATCTTCACCCGGGACCTCGGGCTGGAGGTCGTCTGCCTGCGCTACTTCAACGTCTACGGCCCTCGCCAGGACCCGCACAGCGGCTACGCGGCCGCGGTCCCCAGCTTCGTGACCCGGCTGCTGGCGGGGGAGCCGCCGACCGTCTACGGTGACGGTGGTCAGACCCGGGACTTCTGCTACGTCGCGGACGTCGCCCGGGCGAACCTCCTCGCGTGCACCGCCCCCGGAGCCGCGGGCCAGGTGTGCAACGTCGCGGGAGGCCAGGCCGTCGATCTGCTGACCCTGATCGCAGCCATCGACCAGGCCGTGGGCACGGGCCTGGCCCCACGTTTCGCGCCGGCCCGGGTCGGCGACATCCGCCACTCCTGGGCCGCGACCACGCGGGCCGCGTCCCTGCTGGGCTGGCGGCCCGAGACGGACCTGGTGGCGGGGCTGGCCCGCACCGTGGCCTGGTACCGGGAGCAGCCCTCCCCCGAGCACACGCCGCCTGCGGTCGGCGAGAGGTGAGCGAGATGCCCCTGATGAGCATGACCGGGTTCGGCGAGGCGGAGACGGTGCTCCTGGGCCGGCGGATGCGGGTCGAGGTGCGCACGGTGAACCACCGCTACCTCGAGGTGCGCTGCCGCCTGCCCGGGCCCCTGCAGGCCCTCGAGCCCGAGGTCCAGGCCCTGGTGAAGCAGCGGGTCGCACGCGGCAAGCTCGACCTGACGATCACCCCCGCGGAGGTGGCCGCCGCGGGCGTGGCGGGGGGCCGGATCGACGTCGGGCTGGCCCTGGCCTACTGGGAGCAGATCCGCCACCTGGCCGGCGCGCTGGGCCAGAGCACGCCCGTGCCCGATCTCGCCCTGCTGCTCTCCTTGCCCGAGGTCGTGCGGCAGGAGGAGCCGCGCGCCGACCCGGAACAGGTCAGCGCGGCCTTGCGGGCCGCGGTCGACCAGGCCCTCGCCCGGCTGCGCACGGCCCGCCAGGCCGAGGGCGCGGCCCTGGCCGCGGACCTCCGGGCGCGCAGCCGCACCCTCCGGGAGCTGCGCGACGCGGTCGCGGCCCGGTCCCCGGTGGCGGTGCAGCAGATGGGCCAGCGGCTGCGGGAGCGCCTCGCCCGGCTGCTGACCCTGGCCCCCGAGGGCAAGGCGTCGCCCGACGAGGCCCGCCTGGCCCAGGAGCTGGTCCTGCTCACCGACCGCCTCGACGTGCAGGAGGAGCTCACCCGCCTGGATCACCACCTGACCACCCTCGACCGGCTGCTGGACGAGGAGGCCGAAGGGCCCCAGGGGCGCCGGCTCGACTTCCTCGTCCAGGAGCTGCTCCGGGAGACCAACACCATCGGCTCCAAGGCCAACGACGCGGTGATCACCGACTGCGTGGTCGAGATGAAGACGGAGCTGGAGCGGATCCGCGAGCAGGTGCAGAACCTGGAATAGCCGTCCGGGCGAGACTGATCGCGACCGCCCGCCGGAGGCCCCATGGAACCCCAGAGCGTCCTGCTGATCCTCGCTGCGCCCTCGGGCGCGGGCAAGAGCACCCTCTGCAAGCGGCTGCTGGCCCGGGAGCCGGAGCTGAGCCTGTCCTGCTCCCTGACGACCCGGCCCCCCCGGCCCGGCGAGGTCCACGGACGAGAGTACTATTTCGTCGATGACGAGACGTTCGATCGGACCATCGCCGAAGGTGGATTCCTCGAGTGGTTCCCGGTCCACAAGCACCGCTACGGGACCGCCCGCTTCGTCGTCGAGGAGGCCCTCGCGGCCGGCCGCAGCCTCGTCTTCGACGTCGACGTCGAGGGAGCGGCCGCGATCCGTCGCGCCTACCCCCGTGCGGTCGCGGTCTTCATCCTCCCGCCCTCCCTCGACGCCCTGGCCGCGCGCCTGCGTGGCCGGGGCTCCGACGACGAGGCGACGATCCAGCTCCGCCTGAGCCGCACCCGGCGGGAGCTGGCGCAGGCCGCCAGCTTCGACTACCTCCTGGTCAACGACGACCTCGCCCAGGCATCCGACGCACTCCACGCGATCTACCGCGCCCAGCGCTGGGCCGCCTGGCGACAGGCGGCGCACCTCGCCGCCTTGCAGGGCGATTGATCCCACGCCGTGCCGGCCTTAGGATCGACGGAGGCGGTTCGGCGCTTCGCTTGTCTCGACGAGGTCGCGCGAGCCCCGCGGAAGGGTGATGTCCACCACGACCCTGAACGCGATCCTCGAGCGGGTCGCGAGTTACCACCCCAGCCCGAACCTCGAGCTCATCCGGCAAGCCCACGCCTTCGCGGCCCAGGCCCACGAGGGCCAGCTCCGCAAGTCGGGTGAGCCCTACTTCACGCACCCCCTCGAGGTCGCCGGCCTGATCGCCGAGCTCAAGCTCGACGACGCGTCCATCTGCGCCGGGTTGCTGCACGACGTCGTCGAGGACACGCTGATCTCGCTCCCGGAGCTGGAGCAGCGCTTCGGCAAGGAGATCGCCGCGCTCGTCGACGGCGTGACCAAGCTCTCCCAGGTGGAGTTCACGAGCAAGGAGGAGGCGCAGGCCGAGAACTTCCGCAAGATGCTCCTGGCCATGAACCGGGACATCCGGGTCATCCTGGTCAAGCTCGCGGACCGCCTGCACAACATGCGCACCCTCCAGTTCCAGAAGCAGGCGAGCCAGCAGCGCATCGCCCGCGAGACCATGGAGATCTACGCCCCCCTGGCCAACCGGCTGGGGATCTTCTGGCTGAAGGCCGAGATCGAGGATCTCTCCTTCAAGTTCCTGTATCCCGAGGTCTACGCCGAGCTCACCCAGAAGGTCTCCAAGAAGAAGAAGGAGCGGGAGCGGCACATCGACGAGGTCTGCCGCATCATCGACCGCAAGCTGAAGGAGAACGGCATCGAGGCCGAGGTGAAGGGGCGCCCCAAGCATTTCTGGAGCATCTTCCAGAAGATGCGCAAGAAGGGCATCGATTTCGAGGAGGTCTACGACCGGGTCGCGTTCCGGATCCTCGTCGACAAGGTGGGCACCTGCTACGAGGTCCTCGGGCTGCTGCACTCCCTGTGGAGCCCCGTCCAGGGGCGCTTCAAGGACTACATCGCGGTCCCCAAGCCCAACAGCTACCAGTCCCTGCACACCACCGTCATCGGCCCGGCGGGCGAGTTCATCGAGATCCAGATCCGCACCCGCGAGATGCACGACATCGCCGAGCACGGCATCTCGGCCCACTGGCGCTACAAAGAAGGGGGCAAGGGGGTCTCCCCCCGGGACGAGAAGAAGTTCACCTGGCTGCGGGGGCTCGTGGAGGCCCAGAAGTACCTCGACGATCCCACGGTCTTCATCGAGTCCATGAAGGTCGACCTCTTCTCCGACGAGGCCTTCATCTACACCCCCGACGGCGACGTGAAGGTGCTGGCCGCGGGCTCGACCCCGGTGGACTTCGCCTACGCCATCCACACCCAGGTCGGCCACCGCTGCGTCGGCGCCAAGGTCAACGGCGTCATGGTGCCCCTGCGCCACGTGCTGAAGAACGGCGACGTCGTCGAGATCCTCACCTCGCCCAAGCAGCACCCGAGCAAGGACTGGCTCGAGTTCGTCCAGACCTCCCGGGCGCGCACCAAGATCCGCTCCTACATCCACCGGGAGCAGCAGCTCCGCAGCCAGGAGATCGGCCGGGAGCTCCTCGAGAAGGAGCTGCGCCGGTACCAGCTCAGCTACGCCAAGCTGCTCAAGAACGGGGAGCTCGAGCGGGTCGCCAGCGAGTGCAAGTCGGGCACGGTCGACGAGCTGCTCATCGCGCTCGGCTACGGCAAGGTCCCCCTCGACAAGGTCATCGAGCACCTCCGCCCGCCGGCCCCCAAGGAGGAGCCCGCGCCCGTGGAGGCGGACGAGTCGACCTTCGCCCGCTTCATGAAGAAGCTCAGCCGCACCAGCCAGTCGGGGATCTGCATCCAGGGCATGGACGACATCCTGGTCCGCTTCGCCCGCTGCTGCAACCCCGTGCCGGGCGACGAGATCGTCGGCTTCATCACCCGCGGCCGGGGCATCACGGTGCACCAGCGGAGCTGCCGGCAGGTGGTCGGGCTCGATCCCGAGCGCGGGATCGACGTCTACTGGGACAAAGTCGCGCCCCAGCTCCGGGCAGTGGACGTGCGGGTGATCACCTCGGATGCGCCGGGGATGCTCGCCGAGCTGTCCAAGCGCTTCACGGACAACGGGGTCAACATCCAGCGGGCCAACTGCCGGGTGCTCGAGAACCGCAAGACCATCAACTCGTTCGAGGTGCTGGTCAAGGACAAGGTCCAGCTCCTGCGCATCCTGCGTTCGCTGGAGAAGATCGACGGCGTGATCTCGGTGGAGCGGGTCACCACCGCGTGACGCGGCGGCCACCGGCGCGCGCCGACGGAGGACTCGGATGGTCGAGATCCCGGTGCTGCCCCTGGACTCCTGGGACTGTCTGGTCCTCGGTGAGCTCGCCGGGAGCGCGGCGGCGAGCCTCACGTCGGACGGACTGCACGCGGGGGCCGAGCTCCTCCCCGACTGGCCAGCGCTCCCCCAGGGCGGGCCGACCGCCGCGCTGGCCGGGGCCCTGCGGCGCCTCGGCCTGCGGGTGGCCTTCCTCGCGTCCTTCCCGGCCTTGGCCGCGTCGACCGCCACGTCGGCGGAGGCCTCCTCCCTCCTGCTCGTCTCCCTCGGCGAGGACCGCCCCGCGACCCTGCTGCCCCTGCTCGATCCCGCGGGTGGACCGCGGGCCCTGGCGGCCGCGCTCCGCCCCCTGCTCCTGCAGAGCCGCTGGATCCACGGCGACGGCGCCCTCTGGTCCCTACCCTTGCTGCGGGAGGCCTGCGTGCGGGGCCTGGCCACCTCCCTGGCGGTCCCCGTCACCCTGACGGGTGATCCCGACCAGCCGCCTCGCCTGCAGCCCCGGACCACCCCGGAGCTGGCCGAGCACCTGCGCTACGCGCTCTCCCTGCTGTTGACGGCGTCCGGGCAGGTAGTCCTTTCGCCCCAGCAGCTCGCACCGCTCCTCGACGGGCTGGCCCATGAAGGCGAGCAGGAGGTCCTCTTGTACCTCCCGGGTCGGGGCGCCCTGCTGCGGGAGGAGCGGGGCGAGCGGACCTGGCACGCGGCCCGCGCCGCCAGTGGGGATGAGCCCGCCGGT
>JAVEVO010000177.1:0-13888 GCA_034005005.1 Myxococcota bacterium | reverse complement strand
CAGAGCCGCAGAGCCGCAGAGGAAAGCAGATGGGTACTGGACCGAAAGAAAACGAGATTTCCGGGGACATCGTGGACGCGGCCGACCAAGTCCACAAGGCTCTCGGACCAGGGTTGCTGGAATCGGTGCGGCAGTATGTCTCCGTGCTCTTCAAGGAGGATTGCCAGGGTTGCGACTCGAAAGAGAGGCTGCGGCTCGACCGCGTCGAAGCGCCACAAGTCCAACTCTACCCGGTGCCTGAGCCGCCGGCCCAGGGCCTGGCTCCGCTCGCCGTCGAGAGGACGTACCATCCTGTGACAGGGCTGCTGTCTGCAATCACCCGCAGGCAAAGCTCAATGGGAGATGAGCGGGTACGCACCACAAGCTTCGACGCCAAAGGCCGCATCGTCGCACGGCAGGACCGCAGCGACCAGCGGGTAACCTATGGCTACGATGCCCGTGGATTCGTGGAAACTGAAAGGCTACAGAAATGGAACGAGGTGGGCGAGACGTGGGAGACGGTCTCTGAGCTCGATCTTGGTCATGATGATAACGGTGACCTGATATCTGTCACCCGGCTACACGCTGAGGGTGTACAGCAAAGTGTGCAGCACGTCCTCGGCTATGATGATCTGGACCTGCCGGCGAGCTACGATCCGCCGGACGCTCCCGGTGCGAATGAGGTCCAGACATTCATCCACGATGGAGATCGGCGGTTGACGGGCATCGACTTCCCCGGATCACACTGGGTGAGCGCCGAATACGTGCCAGGGAGCAGTCGGCTTGACCGGCTGCGGCTGTCGAACGGCGAGGGAGGGGAGGTGGCCGTCGTGCCGACCTACGACGCGGCGACCGGCCGGATCACACAACAGACGCGCGGCCAGGTGACCCTGACCTCGTCCCTTGAGGGGCCGCTGTTCACCGGGCAGCAGTGGTCTACCACTGATTTCTCGACCGGGTTCCAGGTCGGCCATGCACCTCTGAGCTTCACCCCCGCGACCATTGCGTTCGGCGGGACGATAGCGACCTTCGAACTGGATGACGATGGGCTGACATCGAACGCGCACATCGAGTACACCGGCGATGGGGTCGATGATGCTACCCTGACCATCGTACGCAACCACGTGGTCGGGCTGGTGACCCATACCGGGCTGGGCTCCATTACGACCGACACGGAGTACAACGATTTCGGCGAACTCCTGCACTTCGAAGCGGCCTTCGACGACGTGGTCTTCTACAGCTACGATCTGCAGCGCGGACCTAACGGGCGCATCGAGGGGAAGACGGAGGTGGCCCGGCCTTGCGTGGGTGGCCTCCCCGTGGCGACGGAATACGCCTATCTCTACGATGACCTAGGTCGCTTGACCGACGTGATGATTGGCGGCATCCCCGCCGAGCATTTCGGCGCACCTCCTCGAGCTCGGCCTCGAGGTGCTCGAACTGGGTGCGCCGGCAGTCCTGCGTGCTGCCCGGCTGGCGGAGCAGTACCGCCGCCCGAGCCGGATCGACCTGACCGCGCTCGCCCTCGCCGAGCAGGAGCACGGCATCCTGGTCACGGGCGACAGGCACCTGCGGCTTGCAGCGGAAGCCGAGCGGGTCGAGGTGCGGGGTACGCTGTGGCTCGCCAGGCGCCTCGTCGAGGAGCGAGTGATCACCGTCGCCGCCTTGCGGGACGCGTACGGCCGGATGCGGGAGACTGGGCGCCGCCTCCCCTGGACCGAGGTCGAGCGCCAGCTCGAGGAGCTCGAAGCTCCAGACGAGGGCTGAGCCAGCAGACGGTGTTCCTGTCGAACACCGCGAGATCATCCCGGGACGAATCGCACTGGCGCAACCCCACGATAGGACAAGCTTTGAACGCTGGGGCGCCCCCCCCGGGATCAACCCGGTCGGTGACGTAGCAGGGCAGGCTGCCGCCCAGAGCCGGTTCTCCATCGCAGGGGAGTTCGCGGTAGCGTCCCACGTCGACAGGGCGAGACCCCGCGTTTTGCCCTGCAAAGCCGGAACCCGTTGGTTAACGGGGCCGTCCTTGTGCAACTTGTCGATCGCAAAGGAAAAACCACGTTCTACCCACATGAGCCCGCATTTGATTACAGGTAGGCATAAGGCAGATGGTATTTGAGCCAGAGTTGGACACCACGAGTCGGTGGTGGCCGCAGGTTCACAGGAAGGCCTCGCTGGGTGATCCGGCGGGGCTTTCGTGTTTCTTGGCCTGAATCCGGAGAGTTCGAGTGGTGGTCGGGGGTGGGCGCGGCGTCTCGGCCGGCGGGGCACAGAACGCGGGGCGGGGGCGGAGGGGGGATCTGGGGCCGAGAACGCGCTCTGAGGGGGCTCAGACGGGGGCTGAGACGCTGGAGGGGTGGTTAACTATTTTCGGATCTCGGGTTTACAGGCTCGATCTCCGCAAGTGGTTGATATCGAAGCACTCGTGTCCTGAGCGGCAGGAGCGGGTGCGTCTGTGGGCCGTCGGCGGCGTCTTCCCGCTCGGGAAGATCGGACTTGGCCAGGCCCTGATGGCGGGCGTGGCTTCCCGTCCGGGAAGATCGCGCCGCGGAAGCCGACCCCGATCGCCTTCGAGGCGGCGGCGGCAGCCCACGCCCACTGGGACCAGCACGGCGACACCCCGTCGATCGATCTCGCGGCTCCGGAGCGCCATCGCCAAGCAATGCCGCTGCACCCTCGGGCTGCCGCGGGGGTGAGGGGCAGAGTCCGGTCTCGTCGGGGCGAGCTCCGCTCCGGCGCCCTCGCTGGATAGCCCGTAGCTCCGACCGCTCGGCGAAGCCCCGCCGCCGGTGGCGCCGCAGGCCTGCGACCCGCTTGCTGACCGGCTCGCGAACAACCAGGGTGGGACCTCCCAGGCCGAGCCGGGCCGAGCCCGGCACGTGGGCTCGGCGCCCGCACGATCGCGCCGCCGTCCTCGTCGGCGCCTGCACGATCGCGCCGCCGTCCTCGTCGGCTCCCGGTCGCACCGGCCCCGGGGCTGTGGAACGGCAGCACCTCCTCCTCTACAATGAAGGCATCGATGGGAGCGACCAGAATGCGCGGCCACCTGTCCCTTGCCCTGCTCTCGTGCGCGATCGCGATCGCGGGCTGCCTGCAGTCGATGGGCGACCGGGCCCGGGACACGGGCGCGTCCCCGCCCGACGCGTCGAGACCCGATTCCTCCACCCCGGACGGATCCTGTGCCGATGCTTCCAGACCCGATGCCTCCAGGCCCGACGCGTCCGGGCCCTCGGACGTGGCGATCGAGCCACCGGACCTCGCCGCCCCGGAAGCCGGCGCGGACGTCTCGGGCCTTCCGTGCCGGCCCGGAGAGGAGCTGAGCTGCCTCTTCCCTGCTCCGGGCGAGTGCAGCCGCGGCGTGCGCGAGTGCCACAGCGGGGCCTGGTCCGGTTGCCTCCGGCAGGTCTTCCCGGCGCGCGAGATGTGCAACGGCCTGGACGACGACTGCGACGGCCGGACCGACGAGGAGATGCACGGCCTGGGCTGCGTCCTGTGCGGGATCGATCGGGGCGATTGCCGGTACGGCGGCTTCTACTGCCGGGACGGCCAGGTCGTGTGCGAGGATGCGATCGGAGGCCACGAGGAGGAGTGCAACGGGCGGGACGACGACTGCGACGGGGAGCGGGACGAGGGATGGCCGGACGCGGACGGCGACCGGGTGGGGGATCCCTGCGACAACTGTCCCGAGATCGACAACGGGGACCAGTCCGACTGCGACGGGGACGGAGTAGGGAACGCGTGTGACAATTGCCCGTTCCTGTCCAACCCGGGCCAGGCCGACCCAGACGGCGACGGCCTGGGCGAGGCCTGCGACCCGGACTGCGAGGGGGACCCGGTCGAGTGCGCCGAGGACCCGGACGAGGACGGGGTCCTGCTGGGCGACGACAACTGCCCCCGCGATTTCAATCCCGGGCAGGAGGACGCAGATTGGGACGGGGTCGGGGACGTGTGCGACAGCTGTCCGGTGGATCCCAACCCCGATCAGACCGACACCGACTGCGATGGGATCGGCGACGCGTGCGCGAAGCAATGGTGCGTGCCGCGGGGCACCGGCACCGAGATCTGCAACGGGATGGACGACGACTGCAACGGGATGGTGGACGACGTGCCCGTCGAGCTTCCGTTCCCGGTCTGCGAGGTGGGCCGGCTCGTCTGCCCGTAGGCTCGGGGATCAGACCCCCCTCAGGAACGGGTTGTACTCCTTCTCGGTCGCAACGTCGGTGAGGGTGTCGAGCCGACCGCGACCATGGCCCCGAACAGCCGCAGCGCGATCTCGCGCACACAGCGGGGGAAGTGTCCTCGACCGCCCAGCGGATCTCCTCGTCGCCGACTCGGCATCCTCTCCGGGACTGGACGCCGCCGCCCTGGCTCGGTACTGAAGACCCCATGATCCTCTGCGCGGCCGGCGACATCCACGGAGCCATCGACCGGCTCTACGCCGAGGTCCTAGCGTTCGAGGCGGAGCTTGGCCTCCGTTTCGACCACGTCCTGCACGTCGGCGACTTCGGGATTTGGCCGGACGCCCAGAGCGTCGACAAGGCCACGCGCAACCACGACGGCGCCGGCGACTTCCCGGCCTGGTACCCCGAGCAGCGGGCGGTGCCGCGGTCGACCCTGTTCATCAAGTTCGACGGCGAAAGCTGGAGCAGGGCGTGCGCTGCGCGCCAGGAGGAAGCCGTCGCGCTGGTCGAGATGCAGGCTCCGCAGCCGACCGGGCCCTCACTGGCAAGGCGGTGGCGGAGCCGGCGAGGCGGCGTACTGGGCCCGAGGCGGTCGCTTCAGTGGCCGTATATCTCCTTGCGGCGCAAGAAGGCGAGTTCTCCTCCTTCGAGGATGGCCTGCGCTGCTCGCTTGGTTGCCGCTCTGTCGACTGAACCGGCGTCAAACGAACTGCCCCGGTCGCCATTCCTCCGCATCGGGAAGAGGAGTTCGGCGTCGCCCAGCACCGCGATGTTGGCGTTGTGAGTGACCAAGATAACTTGGCGGCGCTCCTTCACTTCTCGGAGCATCCTCACAACGCTTGAGAAAATGAACGCGTTGTCGAGGTCGTCTTCAGGCTGGTCGATGACCAGGGGAACCTCCGATTCCGCCTGCATGGCGATCGTGAGGAGGATCGTGTGCTTCTGGCCGTCCGAGAGTTGGTTCACCGGGATCTGCTGCGACTTGCCGCCCTTCGTCACCACCTTGATGATCGGGCAGGGCGGCTTGTCGAGCGCTTGGAGCCTATGCAGTACGTCGAGCTTCGAGAGACGCTCGCAGAGCCTCCCGGCCATCTCGACGCCAAGGCCGTCCAGCTTTGCGATGTCACCGACGTTACCGGTAGCGACCAGCCTCGCCAGTTCCTGCGGCGTGGTCGCGAGACAAAGACGCCGCGCCGCCTCCTCTTGCAAGTAGGTCCCGCGCATTTCCTCGACGATGAACTCGCGGAACCTACCTACGAGGCCCTTGTCGTCGTAGTACACAACAATAGTGTAGTCGTCGATCGCCTTCGCCAGGTGCTTGTTGATCACCTTCACCTGGTCCTTTCGACGAGTGGACCGTTCAGCGCGACCGGCGGCCAAATCTGCGAGCAGTTCTTCACGCTCCTGGCGAAGCCTCTTGAGCTCCGGCAGCCTCTGGTCGAGTTGTGCCAGCTCCCGAGCGAGAGCGCTCCGCCTCGCGACGACCTTGTTGTGGTCGGCGAGCGACGCGGAGAGCCCTGCTCTCTGAAGGTCAGCGACTTGCTGGGCGATGCCCTGTTCCAGTTGCCGGTGATGCAGAACAAGGGCCTTCAACTCGAAGTCGAGTGTCTGGGCAGCCTTCCGAAGCAGCGAAGCAAGTTGCGCCTCGAACTCCTTGAGTCCTCGGTTGGCATCTTCGATCGCTGCCTTGACGGTGGCGAGATGCCTTTCGGACGTTGCGTCGCCGGTCAGCGTACCGGCCCCCGCTGCCGTAGCGTCATAGTTCCGCAAGAAGGGGTCGAGCGTGATGCCGCGCGAGTAGGAGTCGCGGATTTCGGTCAGCGTCTTGGCGAGGCCCTTCTCGGCGCCGATTGCGGCCTGGCGTGCAGCGATGGCCTTGAGCTGCCCCTCCTCCGCGAGTTGGAGCTTCTTGTCGCAGGCCTTGAGCTCCGTGTCCTTGTTCGTGCGCGTAGCCTCCTGCACTTCGAGCGGGCGAAGAAGGGAGCCGTTCTGCTCAAGCCGACCGAGCACCTCGGCTTCCTTCGACGCTAGGTCGGAGAGGTGGGCGTGTCGGTCGAGGAACTCCTGGAGGAGGTGCGCCTTCGTGAGCGGGTCTTCGGCCACACGCGCCAAGTCGCCTTGGCCGTAGTACTCGACTCGGAAGACGTCCGGCGGAGCGTCGATCGTCTTTCCTCCTTCCCACGCCTGCACGCTCGGCTCCTCGGAGCCCCGCATGCGCTCATACCGGTAGGCGATGCCCTGTGCGTCCCGGCAGTACACTACGATCGTGGCCGGACAGTTGTCATAGTCGGCAATGCCATCGTGGGCGCCGAGGCCATAGGCTAGGGATCTTAGCGCCGTCGACTTGCCCGTGCCCCGTCCGCCGATGAAGCACGTCAGGTTGTCGCTCAACCGGTACGTCTCCGCATGGAGGAATCCGCCTTCGACGTGCATTCCTAGGATCTTGGGGATGGCTGGCGGTACCTCTGCCACCGCCCGCACTCGCGCTTCGGGATCAGCAAGTGCCGTGCGGAAACCCTGGAAGGAGAGCGTGTCCATCTTGAGTCGTGTCAGCGACCGCTTCTGCTGGGCGTCGATGAAGTCTTGGAGACTGTGCGCGTCCGAGTTCTGGACGTGCGCGAGCACTGCGCGGGCTGCAGCGCCCGGCGACTTCGAGCGCTGCTCGATCAACTTCTTGCGTTCGGCGCCCTCCGGCGTCACCTCGTCGTCGGTGCTGTACCAGAGCAAGTGCGCGGGGTCGTCGACCTCCAAACCGACGATGCCAGCGTTCAGGATAATGTCCCTCTTCCAGTTTGGATAGCCGGACACCAGCGTCTCGAATCCAGTCTTGTCGCGATCGATGTGGGCGGCGAGACAAATGCCGTCGAGGCGGTATGCTTCAGTGGCCACGTCGGACATTGACATCGTCGTGTGGCTATCGGAAGTCCCGGGCTTGACAATGCCGATCCGTCCAACGAAGTTGCTAAGTTGGTGCAGTGCTTCTGGAGCGAAAAAGGCTAGAATGTGGCCATTGGCAGTCGAAACCTCGACTGCGGCAAGAACTAGGAGCTGACCTATATACTTCTGCGCGTACTCTAGGCTGCGCTCAGTGTTCCTCACCGTATTGTGATCAGAAATCGCCATTACACCGATACCAGACATAACCGCCTGATCGATCACCGCTTCAACGGTCATAGATTTGTCACTGACGCATGGAGATGCACCATAGGTGTGAACATGGAGGTCGGCAGTGTAAAACTGCGCCCCGTTGGGCAGCTTGACGACGTCGTTGTACTTGATCGGCATTAGCTGGAAATCCCTAGAAAAATCAATGGTTGTTGGCGTCATGGCCTGATGGCGTAGTCGCCTACAGCCTACATACCTCAAGCCTGCAGCCTAGCGCCACCGCGCTCTGCTGGCAAGACGGGGCCTGGCCGCGGCGCCTGGACCAGGGGACATGGGAAGTTCAGGCGCTCAGGGCTGGACGCTGTCACGTCCCTGGCCCCTGGCCCTTCCCTGGCCTGGACGACGCCCTCATTGTTCGGTAGTGAAGACCCATGATCCTCTGCGCGGCCGGCGACATCCACGGCGCCCTCGACCGGTTCTACGCCGACGTCCTGGCGTTCGAGGCAAAGCTCGGCGTCCGGTTCGACCGCGTCCTGCACGTCGGCGACTTCGGGATTTGGCCGGACACCCAGCGAGTCGACAAGGCCACGCGCAACCACGACGGCGCCGGCGACTTCCCGGCCTGGCACGCCGAGCAGCGGGCGGTGCCGCGGCCCACGGTCTTCATCAAGGGCAACCACGAGGACTTCGGCTGGCTCGCCCAGCGCCGGGAGGAGGGTCGGCTCGAGTTGCTCCCCGGCCTCACCTACCTGCCGAACGGCGAGGTGCTGGAGATCGAGGCCGCCGGTGGCCGCTGCCGGGTGGGCGGGATCGGCGGCTGCCACGGTCCGTCCGACTACGCCCGGAGCGGTCGCGATCTGCAAAGCCACGCCCAGCGCCACTTCACCCATGACGAAGTCGAGCGGCTCGGGGCGCATGGGCAGCTCGACCTCCTCCTCCTGCACGACGCGCCGGCCGGCGTGGAGTTCGCCTGGCGCCGCAAGGACGGCTCGGTCTGGCGGCGGGTCGTGAGCGAGGCCCAGGGACTGGCCGACACCATCGCCGCGACGCGGCCGCTGGTCTGCTTCTTCGGACACCACCACACCCGCCTCGACGTGACCGTCGCCGGCGTGCCCTGCCTCGGCCTGAACAAGGTGGGATACCCGGGGAACCTGGTCGCGCTGGAAGTCGACTGCAAGCAGCGTCGCTACCGGGTGCTCGGGGAGTAGAGCAAGGGGAGCAACAGGCAATGAAAGGAACTGGCCTGAAGCGGGGATCAGCCGCTTCCACGGTCGATGTCCTCGGCGAGCACCGGGACGAGCCGCTCGCAGTGCGCCGGCTGCGTTTCGACGCGCTGCTGGCGCCGGCGCGCAACCTCACGTTCGACGAGTTCTACCACCACCACTGGTACGAGCCGGTTCGCTTCTCCTGCCCGTGCTGCGGTTTCCCCGCCCTCGACGGCAGAGGCTACGCGGACTTCTGCGTCGTCTGCTTCTGGCGCGACGACGGCCGCGACGACGCGCAGGCCGATCAGAGCTCCGACGGCACGGACAACGCTCCGTGGACGCTCGCCGAGGCTCGCGCCAACTTCCTGACCCGTGGCTGCCTGTACGCGCCCGACCGGCGCAACCGTGGGTCGCTCCGGGGCGAGGTCCACCCCTCGACCATGGCGGCGAAGCGGGCCCTGATTGCGGGCTTCTACCGGCTCCTCGACGCCGATCCTTCATCTCCGGCGTGGCTCGACCTGTGGCTCGAGGCGCTGCGCCTCTCGCAGGACTTGATCCACATCCGGGGCCTGGCGCGCGAGCGGGGCAGCGAGGGCCGAAAGATCCCGGCGAGGCGGCTCGCCGAGAGCGAGCAGCTGTGGACCAAGGCGCCGCCGGGCCTGCCAGGCTGCTTGCGCCGCGGAGCAGCGCCGCCAGTTGGCCCATCCGGTTCCGGCGAGCGGCGGGGGTTTCCGAAGCACCGGTTCACCCAGGACCACGCCAGCTGCTACCTCGAGGGGCTCAGCGAGGACACGCTGGCCGGTGCGCGGTACGAGAGCTTCATGCATCGCCTCGAAGGGTGGCTGCTCTTCCTCGCCGCCGACTGGTCGGAGGCGCGCCACGGCCATCGTCAGGTGTGCGGGAGCGCCGAGGATGCGCTCGCCTACCTCCACAGCGAGCTGCCCGAGGAGCTGGCGACCAGGGTGATGTTGGCCGTGAGCGCACCGGCGGGTTGGGAGTCGCTCGGACAGGACGAGCGGAGCGAGTTCGTGTGCCGCAGGATCGCCGAGTGCGAGGGCCTGCATGGACTCGTCGTCGCTGCGGCCGGCGGAAAAGTGGGACCGAAGCTCTAGACCATGCACGCCTGATGGAGGCTGCTCCAGGGATCGAGCTCGGCGACCCCGACACCGAAAAGGCCAGCCGTGTCCAGGAGTCGGCTGCGGATGCCCTGCGCGACAGCGAAGCCACCTTCCAGTTCGGGGAACGCAATCGCTGCCTGGCAGTCTGCCGGGTGGATGATGCCGATGGTAGTCAGGGGGGAGTGCAGGGAGCTCGCCGTGCGGACGAACTCCCGGTAGAGCAGGGCTTGGGCGATGGCGTGTCGGTAGTACTGGCCCTGGCTGCCCGAGCTCACCTTGATTTCCACCACCCAGGGCACCCCTCGGCCGTCCTGCATGACGACATCGATCGAGCGGCGATCATCAAGCGCCCCGTACCGGGCCGGCATCTGGAAGGGAGGATCGGATGGGGCAACGACGGGGCTGAGCAGAGGGCGCCCGAGGGCAGGGAGACGGGGCTGGACAGGTATTGCGCTGCGCCAGGCGCCCGACTCCAGGAGGTGCTCCAGCTTGGTGGAGCCGAGTTCGTCCCGGGGATTGGCGCGACGGAGCGCGACGTCATCCAGGATGTGTGCCAGGGCCGAGAGGTCCGCCGGGCTGTTCCGGAAAGACTGGATGGCGAGGTGCTGGCGACCCCGGTAGTCCCGGAATTCGATCGCCTGGCCAGAACGATCCAGCCGACAGAACTCCCACCCCGCGACGCGGCCGGACCACCTCGACGACGAGAGGCTCCGGTACCACCGGAACGAGGGAACCGACGACCCCAGGGCGGTGAGCAGTCTCTGCCCGATCAGAGGGAGCGATGCCGAGCCCCGGGAGCGGTACATCGCGGCCCAGGCCGACAGCGGGCCGAAGCTCGGCAGCGGCCAGGAGGCAGGCATCACGGTGAGCTGCCCTCCTTGGAGCGTGTACGTAGCGAGCTCCACCTGCGGCTGGTTTACTGCGGCAGCGAGCGTGGCCATGGCTTCCCGAACTGTCCGGGATGCCGCCGCTGCATCCCGGTCGGTCGCATCGGCCATGGCCAGATCATACGCAACCGCGATACGGACGCCGTCGCCGAACAGGCCGTCGTGGATCACCCAGTGGACAGCATCCACCACCGCATCCCAGCAGAACTTGAAGCCGTCGGCCACGAACACGGTCGGCATGCCTTCGCGCGCCGGGCAGCGGACGAGGTCGGCGCTGAGCCAGAGTGTCCTGTCCGTTGCCGAGCGCCCGCTCCCGTCGGCGCGAAATGGCGTGCCTTCGGCCTGAAGAGCGGCCGCGATGTCGTCTCGATGGCTCATCTGCGCACCTCCCACCAGTCGCCGTCGTCGTGGAGGTCGACCTGTGTCACGTCTGCGAAGAGGTCCGGGTAGCGGTCCCGTCCAAGGGTGTGTATCGGCACGACCCGCCTGGGTCGGAGGGCTCCGACCAGCCGCCGGAGATCCGCGACCGTGGCGTGGCCGGAGCAGTGCAGGACCACGGGCGCGATACAATGCTGGTCGAGGAAGGGGCGGATCCGGGCGTCGTGGGGCGGTCGCAGATAGCCGGGCCAGAGGGACCAGACGAGGCGGGCATGCTCGACCACCCCGGCCCGCGCGAGCTCGGCAGCCAGGCCTGGGCGGAAGAGGAAGACGGAACGATCTCGAATTAGCGTCAACTCCTCCGGGAAGATGCGCGCTCCGCCTAGCCGGACGCGCTCGAACTCTTCGGCCTCCTTCACCAGCACCCGCTGCCGCTGCGGTACCCAGACCCGGTACCCAGCGAAGCCCGGCTGGGGGATCGTGGCCCGGCCGGTCGCCCTGGCGACAGCGGCCGCGTACAGGTCGACCACCAGAGTCCGGTCCGTGGAGCGGCAGGCCCGGAACACCGAGACCAGCCGGTCGATGTTCTGTGCGGACATGGCCACGAGCACCGGGCCTGGCTGCTCCTCCAGGAAGGCCTGGAGGTCGCGCTCGACGTCTACCTCGGTCGCCAACGCGCCAAGGTCTTGCCCGGCCTTGAGTACCCGGGTCCCCTCCATGAGCAGCGTGTCGACTGAATCGGGGGGTTCCCGAAGCAGCCGGGCGAAGAGAGCCGCCTTGCGTCCGTGGCCTCGGAAGTCGCCGGTGTAGAAGAGCCGCTGGCCGTCCGCCTCAACGAGCAAGGCGTAGGCATCGAAGGCGCTGTGATCCACTGCGTACGGCGTGATGCGGAACGGACCGAGGTCGAAGGGTGTACGGTCCGAGAGGAAGCCTGCCGGCCTGACCTCGAAGGGGCCTGCCCCAAAGAAGGCGGCCTCCCGCAGAATCTGGGAGGCGGCCGCGCCCATGTAGATCGGGGCTGCCTGCGGTACCTCGGGCACCAGCCCCCAATGGTCACAGTGCGGATGGGACAGTAGGATGCCGAGCAGCGAATCGGATCGGCCGTCGAGCCCGTCCACGGGCGGCAGCGGCACCCGGGCACCCGGCCCTGCATCGAGCGGGCGGCCGAGGTCGAGCAGCACTCGCTTGCCCTGCGCCTCGACCTCGACGCAGCTGCCGCCGATCTCGTGCGCTCCGCGATGGATCCGGACCCTCACTGCGGGCTCCCACCATCCGTGAAGTCGTAGCGAGCCGAGGTCGAGAAGACGCCTGTCCGATCGTTCGCCGGGCTGTTCTTGGTGCGCAGCACGCAGCCGAGCGCCTGGAGGATCTGGCGGATCATGTGGCCCGTCAGGCGCTTGACCTGGTCGAGGGAGGTATTCACTTCCACCGGGAAGCGTTCGCCCAGCCCCTGCTCCAACTGCTTCCGCGCGGGGATGGCCGCATCCCCGTTGCCGAACGCGGCGAGCAAGTCGACCGAGATGGCGGCGACGGGCGCGGCGCCCAACCGGACTGCCACGACCATGGCGTGCAGGACCTGCGGCTGGATCAGGAAAGTCCAGAGAGCCCGGCCGAGGTCCGACCCGGCGAGATCCCGGAATGGTCCCGGATCGTAAGAGAAATTGACATCAGAGTAGGGAAACGAGTGGAGTTCCATGCTTGGTCCCTTGGCATCCATCTTGTCCTGAGACTAGATGTCTTGACGCATATTGTCAAGGGACAAGATGGCGGAGCCTTTCGTGCTCAGGGGTGCCAGCCAGGCAGCGTCTCCATAGCGATCCGGCAGAGTCGGAGAGCAGGGCCTCGGCCCTCTTGGCCGGGAAGTCCAAGGTGTCTACTCGGCGCACCACCCCTGGCGTCGCGGACACCATCACGCCTCGCCTCTGGCAGCCACCGTTCCGTTCACCAAGGCCCTGACGACCTCACCGACAATCGGGGGCCACTGCTCCACCGGAAGTCCCTGCAAATGCTCGCAGCCCAGGTAGCGCCGGTGCTCGCAGATCCGCTTCCCGTCGCGGACATGTGCGGCGACGGAGACAGACCGAACCGCGTTGAACTCAGCGAAGCAGCACCGGATTCGTTGGTTCTCGCGCTGGTAGTGCGGCCGCTCGCGCAGCCAGCAGGCCATCTTCTCCGGGGTCGTACGGGTTCCAACCCGCTGCTCTCGACAGAGACAGGCGATCCAGCGCAGAAGCTCCTTGCCCCTGGCCAGATAGATCATCTCGCAAATGACTGCCTGGGAGATCTCGAGTTGGAGGAGGATGTCCGGGGTGCCCGCTTCGGAAAGCCACCGCTCGAGCCGGCGGACTCGTCCCAGCGAGACGACCTTGCCAGCGATGGCATCGTGTAGGAGTCGCCGCAGATCACCGGAGGCCAGGCCTTCTTCGAAGGGCCGTGGTCGGGTCACCGAGCAACCTGCGGCAGGCCGTGTGCCTGAGCCATCACTGTCCATTCCCGTTGGGACTGCCAGCCGCTTCGGCTCGCACCCTGAACGCGGTCGGCTCGGCGCCCTGCAGGCATTCCTCGCCGTCCAGCAGTACGAGAGCCGGAGCCTCGCCCTGGGCCAGCAGCCGCGAAACGACGAGGACGCGGTAGCGCGCCAGCGGCCAGCGCGGGTCGGGGGACGTGCTCCCGGCCCGCTGGCAGGCGTCCCGCTCCCGCGGGGTCCACTCAAAGGCGATCGGGCCGTCGGTTCTGCGCGATTTGACCTCGTACCCGGTCGGAAGGCGATCGTCACCGTCCTCGAAGACAAGGAGATCGCAGCCAGGAGACACTTCCTCATCCCTTGCGCCGTAGGCCGCCGGCATGGCGGCTGCTCGCCGGGCCTCAGGGAGCGAGACATCGTACACGGTCCTCCCGCTCCGGCCCGGGCGCATAGGAACTTTCAAAGCCCTTTCTTCCCCTGATCCAGGTAGCCCGAAGCTGCCAGGGTGTCGTGCGCGAGGCTGGCGCGGCGTGGGCTGGCCTGGCGTGGCTGGCCTGGCGTGGCTGGCCTG
>JAVEVO010000176.1:0-13913 GCA_034005005.1 Myxococcota bacterium | reverse complement strand
CTTCCACGTGGCCGCCCTGGTGCGACTGCTGCTCCTCGACCGCCGCACGGGCGCCCTGGACGAGGAGCTGCGCCTGCGGATCGAGGCGACCCTGCTGGGCTTCAAGTACTGGCTCGACGAGCCGGGTCGCGACCAGATGTGCTACTGGAGCGAGAATCACCAGATCCTCTTTCATTCCAGTGAGTTGCTCATGGGGCAGCTCTTCCCGGAGGCTCGCTTCACCAACGACGGCCGGACGGGTCGGGAGCACGCAGACCACGCCCGGCCGCTGGTGGCGCGCTGGCTCGACCTGCGTGGCCGCTTCGGCTTCTCCGAGTGGCACTCCAACGTCTACTTCAACGAGGACGTCCCGGCCCTCGTCAACCTGGCCGACTTCGCGGACGACCCGGCGGTCCGCACCCGCGCCGCCATGGTCCTGGACCTGCTGGCCTTCGACCTGCTCGGCAACACCTTCGCCGGCTACCTCGCCACCGTCCACGGCCGCACCTACCCCAACCACACGGTGGGGGGGTTGCGGGACTCGACCCGGGAGTTCGCGTGGCTGACGACCGGGCTCGGCGAGGTCGGCTCCTGGACCAACTTCAGCGGGGCCTTCCTCGCGACCAGCGACGGCTACGTCCCGGCGCCCCTGCTGGCGGACCTCGCCACCGTGTCCCGGGTCCGCCACGAGCGGCGTCAGCGTGACGGCTTCGACGTCGCGGACGGGCCCCGCTGGGGCATCGGCTACGACGACCCCGCCGATGTGGTCGTCTGGGCCGGGATGGTCGCCCTGGCCGCGCCGGAGGTCATCGCGGGCACCGTGGCCCTGCTCGACCAGTACGACCTCTGGGAGGGCTTCCTCTTCGGCGACCTGCCCCCGCTGGTGCGCACCCTGCTCGAGTCCCTGCGGGACTCGGGCGGCCTGGTGGAGCTGGCGACCGAGGTCGCGCCGGTCTCCCGGGGCATCGCGCTCCAGGCCATGAGCACCTACACCTGGCGCACCCCCCACTACCAGCTCTCGGGTGCGCAGGACTACCACCCCGGGAGCTTCGGGGCCCAGACCCACCTCTGGCAGGCGACCCTGGACCGGGAGGCCTACGTCTTCACCAGCTTCTCCTGCAGCACCCAGAACCTGGAGGGCGCGGGCGGCCTGGAGTTCGGCGGCGCGTGGATCGGCTGCTGGCTGCCGCGGGCGACCTTTCACCGGAACGTCGGGGTGATCCAGTACGTGCGGCCCGACGTCCCGCTCGTCGAGCCCTTCCTCGTCGCCCCCCACACCCACGCCTACTTCCCGCGGGCCGCGTTCGACGAGGTGTGGCAGGACGGCCACTGGTTCTTTGGTCGCAAAGGGAAGGCCTATGTGGCGCTTTGGTCCCAGTTGCCTTCGGCCTGGGCCGAGGGCAGCGACCACGACCTGGTCGCGGCCGACGGGCCGGCCAACACCTACCTCGTGGAGCTCGGCAGCCAGCCCGAGCAAGGGTCCTTCGACCGCTTCGTCGAGGCGCTCCGCCAGGCGCCGGTGGAGGTGGTGGACGGCCGGGTCCGCTTCACGAGCCCCTCCGCCGGCCTCGTCGAGGTCGGCTGGACGGGTCCCCTGACGGTGGCGGAGGTGCCGGTGGACCTCGGGCCGTTCCCCCGCTGGGCGGACCGCTTCGCCTCCCAGGCGGCCGGCGAGACCCGGACGGTCCTCGACCTGTACGGCCAGCAACTCCGCCTGGACTTCGCGCACCCGGCTCGCCAGCTCTTCCGGACGGTGAGCGATCCCCCACCGTTCGACGCCTGCGCACCGGACGGGCCGCCCGACCGGCCCTGCCACGCCGCCCGCCGGGATCCCGGCTCCCCCCAGGTGGCGCTCGCCCGGCGGATCGCCGAGCGCTGGATCGAAGTGCACCCGGCGACGACCCTCGCCTGGAACTGGGAGGAGGCGGTGCTGCTGCGCGGCCTGGTCGAGCTGTACCGCGTCACCGGCGAGGCCGTCTGGCGCGACTACCTGCGGGCCTACCTGGACCACCACCTGGCCCAGGGCGTCCGGTTCACCAGCCCCGACAACGCCGTGCCCGCCCTGGTCGCGCTGGCCCTGCTCGAGGACGAGCGGGCCCCGGCCGACCAGCAGTTCGTCGCGGACGTGCGCACCTTCTTGCTCGACACCATCCCCCGCGATGCGGCCGGGGGCATCAACCACCTCGGCGTGCGGGACGAGGCAGGGATCACCCTCTGGATCGACTCCTTGTTCATGCACGGCAGCGTGCTGACCGGCCTGGGCGAGCTGACCGGCGACGTGCGGGCCCTCGACGAGCTCTCCTTCCAGTTCCGCCTGCTGAGCGAGCGGTTGCAGGACCCCGGCGGCCTGTTCCGGCACGCCCACAACTGGATCCTCCCCCAGGATCCCGGGGTCCACTGGGCGCGGGGCAACGGCTGGGTCACCGCGGCCGGCTACGAGTACCTGCGCGTGCGGCGAGCGCGCAACGAGCGGGACGACCTCCTGCGCGACCTCCTGGCGCGGCAGGTGCAGGCCCTGCTCGCCACCCAGGACCCGGCGACGGGGCTCTGGTGGAGCGTGCTCGAGCGCCCCGGCGAGATCTACCTCGAGACGAGCGCCAGCGCCCTGATCGCCTGGGGGCTGGCCCGGGGCTGGCGCGCCGGCTACCTCCCGGACCGGGTGCTGGATGCGGTCCGCCGGGCCGGCGCCGGGGTCGTCGACCGCGTCCGGCTCGACGAGCAGGGCCGGCCCGTGGTCACCGGCACCTCGGGGCCGACCACCGCGGGAGGCTTCGAGGTCTACGCGGCCGTACGGCAGGAGGACGACCTGCCGTACGGGGTGGGCGCGGTGATCCTGCTGTTGCTGGAGAGCTCGGGGCTGCCCGCAGCCGTGGATTGACCCGCTCCTCGGGCCACACTAGAGTCCTCCCCGGCACGTTCGCGAGGGTTCGTCGATGCGGTCGCACATCGCCACGCTGCTCGCCCTGCTTGCTGGCGGCCTCGGTCTGCTGGCCTGCGGCGACCCCGGGGAGGACGAGGACCCGACCTCCGATCCGGTCCTGCGCGGCCGGGTGCTCGATGCCGTGGCCCGGACCGGGCTCGCCGACGTGCTGATCCAGACCGAGCCGGCCACCAGCGAGGCCCTCACGGACGAGGCGGGAGCCTTCGTGCTCGAGGAGGGGCTCAGCGTCGGCCTCTGCCTCTTCCTCCGGGCCTCCCGGGAAGGCTACCTGACGAGCACGAGCGTCGTCTCCGATCTGCACGCCGGCCGGAACACCGCGGCCGACATCCTCCTGGAGCCGGTGGCTGCGACCTCCCTGAGCGGGCGGGTGCTGGACGCCGAGACCAGCGCGCCGGTCGCGGGGGCCCTGATCCAGACCGAGCCCGTCTCGGGACAGGTCACCACCGACGCGCTGGGGGCCTATCGCCTCGAAGAGGGGCTGGTCGTGGGTGAGTCCTACCGGATCACCGCGTCGCATCCCGGGTACGCGGACAACGCGGTGAGCGTCTACGGCCTCTCGCCCGGCGGCAACACCGTCGCCGACATCCTGCTGGCCCGCCGTGGGCCCCAGCTCGTCCTCTCCGGCCTCATCCTGCCGATCCCCGCGGGGGACAGCCAGGCGAGCTTCGGGATCGCCAACGGGGGCGACCCGACCAAGCCCTTGCAGTTCTCCCTGAGCAGCCCGGACGCCTGGGTGACCCAGCTCGACCCGGAGACCGGCGCGGTCACCACGGGAGAGCAGACCGTCACCGTGCGCATCGATCGCAGCCGACTGCCCGAGGGGGAGGATGCGGTGGGCGGGAGCATCGACGTCACCTCCAACGGCGGCTCGGGCACGATCCTGCTCCAGGTGGCGCGCTAGCGGGCGTCTTCTCCATCCAGACGAGGATATCGGTTGCAAAATTGTTGCGTATTTGCAACTCTCGACGCGTTGCGTTCCTCATCTCTGGCTGGAGTCTGTCCATGAACGGCAAGGTCCCGCTCGCGATCTTCGTGCTCTGCTGTCTGTCCCTGCTGTTCGTCGCCTGCGGTGAGGAAGAGGATGGCAGTCGGTCGGCCGGCGAGCACGGGGGAGATCTCGTCGGGGTGCGGGTCGACGCGGCGAGCCCGGCACAGTGCGCCGCCGGGGGGATCGTGGTCACGGTGGGCGAGGGCACCCCGACCGTGATCTGCAACGGCGAACCGGGCGCCACGGGAGAACCCGGTCCGGAGGGGCCCGAGGGTCCCGCCGGTCCCGCGGGACCGGCCGGCCCCGCGGGCGATCCCGGCGCCAGTCCCCGGGTCACCATCGAGCGCCGGGCCCAGCTCGAGGGCTGCCCGGCCGGGGGCCTCCTCGTGGTCGTCGACCCGGGCGACGGCGGTCCGTCCACCTCGACGGTGCTCTGCGATGGCGTCGCGGGGCCCGCGGGGAGCCCGGGCCAGGCCCCCGTGCTCACCATCACCGAGGCGGACGAGGCGGCCTGCCCCGCGGGCGGCAAGGTGGTCCAGGTGGACGGCGTGGCGGCGATGACGGTCTGCAACGGGGCGGACGGCACGCCGGGGGAGCCGGGGGCCTCGCCGGTGTTGAGCGTCGTCCCGGCGGACGCGGTCGCGTGCCCCGCGGGGGGGCAGACCGTGCTCGTGGACGGCGAGCCCGCCCTCACCGTCTGCAACGGCGCGGACGGCGCGGATGGCGAGGACGGCGAGGACGGGCAGGATGGCCGGTTGCCGGTGATCGTCGTGGCGGAGGCCACCCTGGCGCAGTGTGCCCACGGCGGGATCTCCCTGAGCGTCGACGGCGGCCCGCCCCTTGCGGTCTGCAACGGGGCCGACGGCGAGTCGGCCGACGTCTCCATCCGGGAGGCCACCCCGGAGGAGTGCGACGACGGTGGCTACGTCGTGATCATCGACGGGATCGAGATCCCTGCATGCGTCGGCCATCAGGAGGTGAAGCCCCTCGAGCTGGCGTTCGCCCAGCCTTCCCTGACCCTCGGCGAGTTCCTCGTCGGGGCGCGGCCCCCGAGCAAGGGCAACGAGCTCTGGGTGATCGGGGACCGCCCCCTGAGCGACACCACCGTGAGCTGCTCCTCGCCCGAGGCCACCCTGTCCCTGGACGGGCAGGGCTGGAGCCCGACCCTCACCATCCCCGAGCTCGTGCCGGGTACGCGCCAGGCGCTCCTCGTCCGCTTCCGCCCCCTCGTGGCCGGGCCCTTCGCGTTCTCCTGCACCGCCAGCAGCGAGGGAGCGGTCAACCAGCCCGCGTTCGAGGTCGCGGGGCTGGCCGTGGATCCGCCGGTCGGGCCGCGCCCCGAGGAGCTGATCCTCGACGGCCACCGGCTGATCGTCGTCAACGACACGGTCTACCTCTACGGCGGCCGCTCCTTCCGGGCGGACGGCCACCTCGAGACCCTGGGGATCCTCTTCGCGATCCCCCTGGACAAGCTGGCCGACCCCCTCACGCCCTGGCAGATCCTTGGTACCAATCGACCCAGCTTTGGTCACGATCTGCACTACGAGGCCAGCCTCGGGGGCGCGGGGTCCCTGATCGTCACGGGCGGGTTCACCATGGTCGAGAACGGCGAGGCCACCCCCGTGGTGCCCTCCCAGGTGATCTTCGACCTCGCCAACGGGACCTGGGAGAGCGGCGTGGGGACGCTGCCGCACGGCGGCGCCGCGACCGCCACCGGCGAGGTGATCCCGGGATACCCGCTGACCTACCGCTTCGGCGGCAGCAATGACCTGTTCCACGAGTTCGACACGGTCAGCGTCTACGATCCGCAGAACAAGGCGTGGTTCCAGCAGATCGACATGATGATCGGCGAGCTGCCGGCGGCTCGCTCCGGCGCGGCGCTGGCCATCGATCCGGTCCGGCGGCGGTGCTACCTGTTCGGCGGGGGCATCGGCACCTCGGAGACGCACTTCGGGGATCTGCGCTACTTCGTGCGGACGCCCGAGGGCAAGTACCAGTGGACCCTGGCCGACACGCGGGCCGACCTCGCGCGCGCCGCGCACACCATGCACTACGACCGGCAGCACGACCGGCTGCTGATCTTCGCCGGTCGGCCGGACGCCACCATGGGGACCTACTTCGACGACGTGGTCGCGTACGGGCTCGCGGATCACACGGCGACGGTGCTGGACGTCGGGCCGACGCATCCGGGGGTCCGGGCCGGGCACGCCTCGGTGCTCGTCGCCGACTCGGCCGTGCTCCTGCACGGCGGCACCGCGCTCACCCTGGACGGGGGGACGCAGGTCTTCCACTACGACACCCGGGTCTGGCGCTTCGACCTGGCCAGCAGCACCTGGCAGGTGCTGCGCGACGGGCTCTTCGGCACGGTCACCGTCGGGCAGCAGTGACCTCTGCGGGTTGAGCCGGCCACCTTGCGGGTGTATGCTGCGCCGTTGAGGAGGCTGCTCTTGCTACTGCGCCGATTTCCTTCACAGATCTGGATGGTCGTCCTGGCCGGGCTGATCTTGCCGGCTCCCGTGCACGGCGCCCCGCCTTCGCCCGCCGCATCCCCCCCGGCCCCGGTCTCGGCCCCGCCCGCCGCGGCAGGCGCCCCTGCGGCCCCGGCTCTCGCCGCGCCGGCCGCGCCGGCCCCGGCGGCCGGACCCCTCCCGGGGGCGGCGGCCACCACGGAGGCCGGCCAGGCACCCGAGATCCCCCTGACCCCCAAGCAGGCGGTCAAGCTCGCCCTGCAGCAAAACCTGGCCCTGCAGCAGGCGCGCCTCGACCCCGCGCTGAGCGACGGCCGGGAGCGGGCCGCGGAGGCCGCCTTCGCCCCGCAGCTCACGGCCCGCACCGAGATCGCTGGCGATCCGGGGAGCATCTCGGCCTCGCGGGCCGGGCTCAGCCCGACCTCGACCACGGACCTGCAAGGGTACGTGGGGGTCAGCAAGCCCCTGCGCTACGGCACCACCCTCGAGGCCGGGCTCACCTCGTCGGCGCTGTACGGCGGCGGGAGCCGGGGCGGCCTCGATCCGGCCTACCAGGCGGGGCTGAACCTCACCGCCCGCCAGCCCTTGCTCCAGGGGCGCAGCCGGGAGATCAACGAGGCGCCCCTCCTCGAGGCCCGTCTCTCCCGGGAGATCGCCGAGGCCTCCCTGGAGCGCCAGGCGGAGCTGGTCGCGGCCGAGGTCAACAAGACCTACTGGGACCTGCGGGCCGCCTTGGCCAAGGTCAAGATCGACACCCTGGCGGTGGGGCTGGCCGAGCAGACCCTCGACGAGACCACGACCCTGATCGCCGCGGGCAAGCTGGCGGCCTCGGAGCGTCACTCGGCCGCGTACTCCCTGCAGCAGCTCCGGCGCGCCTTGGCCCTCGCCCAGCAGAACGTCGCCAACGTGCGGGACCGCATGGCGCGGCTCATCGGCCTGTCGCCGCCCGATTCCCAGGACACGCCCGCCATCGTCCCGGTGAGCAACCCCCGGCGCACGCCCCCCAAGCGGGTGCTGGCGGACCTGTTCCAGCAGGCGCAGCGCAGCCGCAGCGACTACCGGCTCCTCGTGCAGCAGATCCGCCAGGAGGAGCTCAGCGCCCGGATCGCCGAGCACGAGCTCTTGCCCCGCCTCGACCTGGTCGCCGGGCTCGGCCTGAGCGGCCTCTCGGGCAGCCCGGCCGGCGACGACGAGGTGGCGCGCAGCCGGGGCGAGAGCTACTGGGCGAGCTACGGCATGGACTCGCCGACCTGGTCCGCGGGGCTGACCCTCTCCCTGCCCCTGGACAACACCGCGGCCGCGGTCGCCAGCGAGCTGGCGGGCGTGCGGGTCAAGCGGGCCCAGGCCCAGGAGCGGCAGGCGACCCAGGAGCTCGCGCTCGAGCTGAACCTCGCCTGGCGGGCCGTCGAATCGGCCCGCGAGCAGCTCCGGCTGACCGAGGAGGCCGCAGTCCTCGCGGAGCGCAAGCTCGAGACCGAGACCGCGAACTACAAGGCCGGGAAGATCACCGCGCACGTCCTGGCCACGGTCCAGGCCGAGGCGGTGACCGAGCGGCTGGGCAAGGAGCAGGCGCTCGCCGAGCTGGCCCGGGCCCTGGTCGACCTCAAGGTGGCGGCGGGGATCCTGCTCTTTGAGCTGAAGCTCCGTCCCGACGGCACGGAGATCCCATGAAGACGAAGATCGTGATCGCGCTCCTCATCCTGGCCGCCGCCGGCGGTGGCGTCTACTGGTGGTCGCAGTCCCGGTCCACACCGGAGACGGCCGCGCCCGCGACCGAGTACGTCGAGGTCACGCGCGGCACCCTGGTGGTGAGCGTCTCGGCCACGGGGACCGTCCAGCCCGAGTACGTCGTCGAGATCAAGTCCAAGGCCTCGGGCACCGTGGACAACGTGCTGGTCGAGGTCGGCTCCCGGGTCGAGAAGGGCGACCTGCTCATCGAGATCGACCCGGTGATCGAGAACCGCAAGGTCGCCGCGGCCGAGGCCGATCTGCGCATGGCCGAGGCCCAGAAGGGCAACCTGTCGTCCAAGCTGCAGTTCGCCCGGGCGCAGCGCACGCGGGACGAGGCCCTGCTCGCCAAGGGGCTCGTCTCCCGGGAGGCGGTGGACACCCTGCGGGGCCAGGTCGCGTCCCTCACCGGCGAGCTGCAGGTGTCCGACGCGCAGATCCTCAAGGCCCGGGCGGCCCTCGAGGAGGCCAAGGACCGGCTCACCGAGACCAAGATCTACGCCCCCTCCGCGGGCACCATCCTCGACCGGATCGTCAACCCCGGGCAGGTCATCACCGCGGGCACCGCCACGGGGGGCGAGACCCTGCTGACCCTGGCCGACCTGAGCCGCCTGTACGTTCTGGTCCAGGTGGACGAGGCCGATGTGGCGAAAGTACTGGCTGGTCAGACCGCCCGGATCACCGCGGACGCGCTGCCCGGCAAGCACTTCCTCGGCAAGGTGTTGCGGGTGGCCCCCCAGGGCAAGGTCGAGAGCAACGTCACCGTCTTCGACGTCACCGTCGAGATCACCGGCGAGGGGCGGGAGCTGCTGCGGCCGATGCTCTCGGCCAACGTCGAGATCGAGATCGGCGAGGCGAAGGACGTGGTCCTGATCCCCCGGCGCGCCCTGCGCCAGCAAGGCGGGAAGACCGAGGTGGTGGTGGAGGGGCAGGGTGCGGTGCCCGTGGAGGTGGGCCTCGCGGACGACCGGCAGGTGGAGATCCGCGCCGGGCTCGCGGAGGGGGCGCGCATCGAGCTGCCCACAGCCCGGCGCGGGGGGACTGCACGCCCCGGGGCCAGCGGGCAGCAGAAACCGGGGGCGGTCCCCGGGCTCAACCTCGGCGGGGCCGGCCGGAGCCGGCTGCGATGATCCGGCTGACCGGCCTGAAGAAGACCTACCAGATGGGCGACCAGACCGTCGAGGCGCTCAAGGGGCTGGACCTGCACATCCCGCGGGGCTCCTACGTCGCGATCATGGGGCCGTCGGGCAGCGGCAAGTCCACCCTGATGAACATCCTCGGCTGCCTCGACCGGCCCACGGCCGGCCACTACGAGCTCGACGGGGAGGACGTCTCCGGCCTCGGCAACGACGCCCTGGCCGGCATCCGCAACCGGAAGATCGGCTTCGTCTTCCAGAGCTTCAACCTGCTGCACCACTCCACCGCCCTGGAGAACGTCGCCTTGCCGCTGATCTACGCCGGCGCGGAGCGCCAGGAGGAGCGTGCCCGGGAGGCCCTGCGCCAGGTCGCGCTGGAGAACCGGGCCGGCCACCGGCCGACCGAGATGTCCGGTGGGCAGCGGCAGCGGGTGGCCATCGCCCGGGCGATCATCACCGCGCCCCCCCTGATCCTCGCGGACGAGCCCACGGGCAACCTCGACAGCCAGACGAGCGAAGAGATCCTCGATATCTTCGAGAGGTTGCACAAGGCGGGCACTACGGTCGTGCTCGTCACCCACGAGCGGGACGTCGCAGAGCACGCCGAGCGGATCCTCGCCTTCAAGGACGGCGCGCTGGTCAAGGACGAGCAGTGGCGCCAGCCCGCGGCCACGGCCGCCGCGGCCGGGCAGCCCGGAGCAGCCTCATGACGTTTCGTGGACAGCTCCGGCTCATGCGGCAGCTCACCAGCATCGCCTTGCGCAGCCTGGCCCAGCGCAAGACCCGCACGGCCCTGACGATGCTCGGGGTGATCATCGGCGTCGGCGCGGTGATCGTCATGGTGGCCATCGGCGAGGGCGCCAAGGCCAGCGTCGCCCGGACCATCAAGGGCCTCGGCACGAACCTGCTGGTGGTCAGCCCGGGCTTCTCCCGCCGTGGCCCCGTCCGGGCGAGCAACGTCGAGACCCTCACCGCGGCGGACGCCGAGGCGATCCTCGCCCGGGTCCAGGGGGTCGTCCAGGTCGCGCCCGAGCTCGGCCAGAACGTGCAGGTGAAGTACCTGGCCCAGAACACCAACACCACGGTGCTCGGGGTCACGCCGGGCTGGGCCACGGTGAACAACTACACCCTGCGCCGGGGGCGCTTCCTCGACGACCTCGACCAGCGCAACAGCCAGAAGGTGGCGGTCCTGGGCGCGACCGTCGTCACCAACCTCTTCCCGGACACCCGGGCGGTGGGGCAGACGATCAAGGTCCGGGGGCACAACTTCAAGGTGGTCGGCACCCTCGAGAGCAAGGGCCAGGGGGGCGGCCGGGACCCCGACAACCAGATCCTGATCCCCCTGACGACCGCGCAGGACCGCCTCTTCGGCACCGACGCCCTGCGCACCCTCAGCGTGCAGATCGTCACCGAGGACCAGATGGACCGCGCCCAGGCCGACATCGAGGCCCTGCTGCGCGAGCGTCACCGCCTGGCGGACGAGGCGGCCTCGGACTTCACCATCGGCAGCCAGAAGGAGCTGCTCGAGTCCGCGTCCGCGGTCTCCGACACCTTCACCGCCTTGCTGGCCGCGGTGGCCGCGGTCTCCCTGCTCGTCGGCGGCATCGGCATCATGAACATCATGCTCGTCTCGGTGACCGAGCGGACCCGGGAGATCGGCATTCGCAAGGCCATCGGGGCGCGCAGCCGGGACATCCTCTTCCAGTTCCTCGTCGAGTCCGTGGTCCTCTCGGGCATCGGTGGCCTGCTGGGGGTGGCCGCGGGCGTCGGCGGCTCCCGCCTCGTCTCGTCGGTGGCCGGCTGGGAGACGGCCATCGAGAGCAGCAGCATCCTGCTGGCCTTCGGGGTCGCCATGGGCATCGGCGTCTTCTTCGGCATGTACCCCGCGCAGAAGGCCTCCGGTCTCGACCCCATCGAGGCGCTGCGGCACGAGTGAGCTCATGGGGGCGGGAGGCCCTCCACGGCCGCACACCAGGCGTGGTACAGCGTGCGCACCCGTTCGTCCCCGGGGAGGTCGCTCTCGAGGAAGTGGCGCATCCCCGGCGCCTGCTTCAAGGGCTGCGTCAGGGTCCCGGCCCGGACGCGGGCCATGGTCTGCTGGAGCTGCTGCAACAAGGGCCCGGCCCAGGGGTCGAGGCTCTCCTGCAGGGCCGCCTCGAGCTCGGCGGAGAGCCGCTGGAGCCGCTGGAGGTCGAGGGCGCTCATGGTCCCTTCGTCGGGGGCGCCGGGCGGAGGAGCCGCTCGAGGGCCAGGCGGGCCCGGGGGCCGAAGTCCGTGGCGTAGTTGTGGCCCGCACCGGGCATCTCCACCAGCTCGACGGGCAGCCCGGTGCGGCGCGCGGCCGCGGCGACGCGGCGGGCCGCTTTGCGGAAGCCCGGGGCGCTCATGGCCAGCCCGACACCCCGCAGGCCGGCCCGGCGCAGCTTCGCCAGCCGGGCCGGGGTGAGCTTGTCCACCCCGCCCTCGACGAGGAAGAGCAGCGTGAACCGGCCGGGCGACTCCTCGGCGAGGGTGGGCGCGTGGATGGCGCCCAGGGAGAAGCCCGCCAGGACCTGGCCCTCGGTGTGGACGAGGCCCGGGTAGCGCTCCTGGAGCGCGCGGAGGGCCGCATCCATCTCCCGACGGACGGTCTGCCGGTTGCCGTAGGTCCAGCGGTCCTCCGCGAGGGTCGCCCAGGGGGTGCGGATCCCGCGGGGGCAGAGGACCCACCCCCGGAAGGCCGCGGCCTCCTGCCACCACTCGCACTCCCACTCCGGGCGGTCGAAGTTGCCGTGTAGTACGAAGGTCACTGGCCAGGGCGGGGCCCCGGCCTCCGGGGTTGGGCCGACGTGGGACGCCGGGGCGAACCCCGGGACGTCGAGGGCGGTCGGCCGGCCAGGTGGAGCAGGGGGGGCAGGCTGGTCAGATGGGACCACCTGAGCGACTGATTCCGTGACGTTCGCTGGGGGAGCTGGCGCAGGTTCGACGGCCGGGAGCGGTGCCGGGGACGCTGCCGGCCGCGGGGGCGTCCCGTCCGTCGCCGCGGCCACGGGCGCCTCCGCCGGGCTCGCCGGGGAGGCGCAGGCCAGCAGGGGGGCCAGGGCCCAGAGGCCGATGAACGCCAGTCGGGAGCCACCCTGCAGGTTCCTGGTCAACGATCCTCTCCGCTTGGGCCGCTTTGACCTCCGGTAGCACGAGCGGGCAGGCGACTCAAGGGGCGGGGCGAAGGGGCAGGGTGGCCCGGCGTCACGGAGGTCTCTATACTGGACCCACGCGCCGTCACCATGCGCAGGGGGGGATCTCATGTCATCGTGCCCTCGCCGGATCGCCCTGACCCTGGCCCTCCTCCTGCCGGCCCTGCTCGCCGTGCCCGAGGGATGGGCCGCGCCCTTCGCGGTGCGGCTCTCCTACAGCCACCCCGACAGCGCGACCCGGATGACCGTGGCCTGGAACACGGCCGACGAGCGGCCCACGGTCGTCGAGTACGGCCTCGACGCCGGCTACGGTCTGCGGGCCGAGGGCACGGCGCAGCTCTGGGAGGGTGGCGGGCAGTGGGTCCACGAGGTCGAGCTGGCCGGGCTGCAGCCGGACACGACCTACCACTACCGCGCGGGCAGCGAGGGAGACTGGTCCGCGGACCAGACGTTCCGGACATCCTCCGAGGATCCCTGCAAGCTGGTGCGCTTCGTGGCCCTGGGCGACAATCGCTCGAACTTCGACTACGGCCCCTCGCTCAACTGGTCGCCGATCCTCGGCGAGGCCCTGGATTTCGGCCCGGCCTTCGTGCTCAACACCGGCGACCTCGTCAAGGACGGGCAGGATCCCCAGCAGTGGCAGCACTTGCTGGAGATGACCGAGCCGTTCTTTCCCGACGCGCCGTTCCTCTCGACCATCGGCAACCACGACGACGACGACCACGACGGTGACGCCGCGCAGTACAACATCCTCTTCGCGCTCGGCCGCAACGACGTGACCCAGACCGAGGACTACTACTACTTCACCCACGGCCCGCTCATCGTCGTCGCCCTGTCCACGATGAGCTTCATGGGCGGCGCCATCCCCTTCGGCGACCAGGCCGGCTGGCTCGACCGCGTGTTGACGGAGAACCCCCGCCCGTGGAAGGTGGTGATGCTGCACCACCCGCCCTACTCGTCCCGGGACGTCTTCGGCATGCTCCACCCGCCCAACGAGCAATCCCAGAACGAGGCGCTGGTGCCGGTCTTCGACCGCCACGGCGTGGACCTCGTCATCGCCGGCCACAACCACTGGTACGAGCGCTTCGCGCCCTCCGCGGGGGGCGGTGCGGGCGATCTGGCGGTCCCCGTGGGCCCGGGCGCGCCGGGGACCACCTACGTCATCACCGGCGGTGCGGGGGCCTTCACCTTCGACCTCCTGGAGCTCGTCGGCGTCGATCCGGCCATCTTGTGCCAGGGGACCCCCGGCTCCCGGGTGTGCGCGGGCGACCACCACTACCTGACCCTCGAGGTCCAGGGCAACCGGCTCAACGTGGAGGCGCGAGCCACCGCGGCCCAGAACTTCGGCAACGACCCCGCGAACCGCTGGCTCATCGATGCCTTCACCCTCACGAAGCAAGGGGCGGAGGTGCTCGATTGCCCTGGCGGCGAGGGCGAGGGCGAGGGCGAGGGGGCGGGGGAGGGCGAGGGCGAGGGCGAGGGCGAGGGCGAGGGGGCGGG
>JAVEVO010000175.1:0-14028 GCA_034005005.1 Myxococcota bacterium | reverse complement strand
CAGCTGCGCTCAGTGAGGTGCCTTCGTGCCTGCTCGGCGGCGCTGGCCCCGGCGACCCGTTGTCCGGTGGCCCGGACGAGCGCGTCCGGTAGGGCGGACAGCCGGGCCCGCCCGATACTGGCCGGAGGCGCGAGACGCAGGTCCGATTCCATGCGATCGTCAAGAAGGGGGATAGAGGTGCAAGCCCGGGAGACGGACCTGGGGCAGGACCCGCTCGGCACCGCTATCCACTGTTGAACGTGGCCGCTGAACCTCGGTGGGCCTATGACAGGAAAAGGCCTGGGTGGTTCACTCCGGGGTCGTCGGTCGGGTCGGCGAGGAGCGGTCCCGGGCCGGGCTGGAGGGTCAAGTGGGCCCTTCGCTGCTCGTTGCGGTCGTGCTCTGGGCAGGTTTCAGAGTCAAAACTCCTCGTAAGGACAGGGGTATCCGACAGCGCCCAGGGCGCCGAGGTCGTGTCGCAGGGGTAGTCACGGCGAGGGCTTCTCATGATGGGGGTGGCCGACATCGGCGAGCGCTGACCCGATCGAGAGTGAGGGCGTAGCGGAGAGTCCCCTCAACTCCGCAGTGGGCGCAGCGGCGCGGCGCATGGCGGTTCAGTCGCGCGAGGAGATCTTCGACGGTCTCGTCCGCCGGGTCGGGCGCCACCGGTTCGGGCTCGACGGTCTGCGTGTCGTCCGGGGGCTCCGTAACGAGGTCCCCCGGGCCGAGGAGCCGCCGGGCCTTCTCCCGGAGGAGGCGGGCGGCGCCCGGCGCGTAGAGTCCGTAGTGTCGGATCTTCCTGAATCGAAACGGCAAGATGTGGATGAGGAAGCGGTCCAGGAAGACAGGCGCGGGCAGGGTGGCGACCTTGCCGTCCCGGGTGGTGAACGAGACCATTCCCTTCGCGGCCGAGACGATGCGGCTGTTCGAGATCGCGACCCGGTGGGTGTACCTCCCGAGGTACTCCAGGACGTGGGTGGAGCGGCCGAAGGGGCGCTCGGTGAAGATCACCCACTTCCGTTTCTGCGGCAGCGAGCGAAGCAGGGCGACCCACTGGTCGTGGGACAGGCCCAGCTGCGCGGCCGCCTGGAGGCGATGAAGGTGAGCGAGGACGGCGGCGCGGAAGACCGCCTTCATCCGCTTCGCCGGGAAGAGGTAGCGCGGTCGCGGCAGCCAGCTGGCACCGTCGAGGCTGAGCCCACCGCCGGTGACGATGCAGTGGAGGTGCGGGTGGAAGCCGAGGTCCCGCTTCCAGGTGTGGAGCACGGCCGTGATGCCGAGGCGTACGCCGAGCGCCTCCTCGGCCAGCCGCGACAGGGTCTCGGCGGCGGCATCGAAGAGCAGTCGGTACAGCCGTTCGGGATGGCGCCGGGCGAGCGGACGCAGCTGGGCTGGAAACGTGAAGACGACGTGGTGGTGCCCGACGGGCAGCAGGACCTGCCGACGCTGCTCGATCCACTCGTTCTGCGCGAGGGCCTGGCAGTTGGGACAGTGACGGTTGCGGCACCCGTTGTAGACCGGGAGCTCGGCGTGGCACTGATCGCAGACGTAGAGGTGGCCGCCGAGCGCCGCCGTGCGGCAGCGGTCGAGGTCTCCCAGATAGCGGGCCTGCTCCGGGGAAGGCCGATGCCGCGTCCTCCAGACGTCGAGTCCGGCGCGCAGGACCTCGACGACCTTGGGCTTGTGCTCGGTCTGACCCGGCCCGCTGTCGGCCCGGGGGCAGTCCACGCCCGGGTTAGCCGGCCTGGCCGCTCAGGAGCAAGGCCAGCGGGTCCGGCAGCTTGGCCAGCAGGTCCGCCCTCACGTGGGTGTAGCGCACGGTCCGGTCCGACTTCCGCGCGAGACGCAGGTCCGATTCCATGCGATCGTCGAGTCCGACCATGTCAGTCCTCCTCCGCGCCGCCCCGGGTTGTGAACAAGATGAGGGGCGGAGCGGAGGACATTTTCGCTCAGTCGAGGGCGGGTTGGGGAGGGGGGCTGGGAGCCCGCGAAGCGGCCATGTTCAACATTCTCATCCTGCGGACGACAGGCCACACAATACTGCTATAGGAACCATCAAGTGGCCTGTCGCCGCAGATTCGGCTGTTGGGACCACCCGCTTAATGGTCGCTTCTTACGCTTAAGCCTGGTCACTTCTGGTAAGTAGTGGCTAGCGGGTGCCGCGAGCGGAGTCCCGGCGCCAGGCGCCGCGCGCCGCGGCCCGGCGGTGCGGAGCGAGGTGGTGGCTGCGCGCCAGCGGGAGCACCGGACCGGAGCATGGGCCGCTGGTCACGCCTCAGGCCGCCTCGGGAGAGCGCGATAGGGGGGAAGCCGGTGCGGGGGCGCTCGCGCTCCCCGTGGAGAACGGGCAGACCCGAGAACGACCATCTAGAATATATGCAGATTTCGTAATATTGCCCCGCAAGGTCCTGGTCGGCCGGAAGTGTCGTGCTCGTGCTCGCCGGCTTCGCCGGCTTGCATCGTTCGCTGTCGGGATCTTGGCTTCGAACGAGACCACACCTCACCAGCAGGCTGGTCGACTGATCCCTGCCGGCCGCCGCCGCCCGGCGCGTGGGCGGACGGCCCGGACGAAGACCTCGGCAGACCAACGCCTCGGTCACCTTGGCAGTCGCTCGTCCTGGTCGCTGCACAGACCTCGACGGCCACGAGAAGCACGTGCGAAGCCTCGCGGCGGCGGTCGCCAAGCAGCGCAGCTGGCGGACAGCCGAGTCGCGCGACCTCGAGCAAGGGCGGCAGTCCTGTCGCAGATCCAGGCTATCGGTTCGGCTCGGCAGGCACACAAGGGCCAGCACCTAAACCTCGAGGCAGACAAGGAAACCGCACTGGCAGCGAGGTCAGAGAATTAGCCCATTGGCTCGTTGGCCATGGGCCCCAACGGAGCTGAAGCGCTGTGCTCTTGCTTGCCGGCTTCGCCGGATCGCACTGGTGGTCATCAGGCTCGCCACTAAGATCAAACAGCAGACAAATCGAATAGTGGAAGAGAAACAAGGGCTTCCACTCTCGAGTCCCGCCAGCACGACGAGAGGACACCGGGCCTCGACGTCTGCCGGGGCTTCAGCTGGGCGGCCGGCTTCGCCGCCGCCCGTTTGCCTGCTGGTGGGGCTGGCCCCTCCACTCCGGCCGGAGTTCATACGGCCGCTGTCAGGCTGGTCTGTTGCTCTCAGGTTGAAGCTTCCCTCAATGAAAGCCCGCCGCTCTATGGCGGGGATCCCAACATTCTCATGCTGCGGTCGGCAGGCCACAAGATACAGGCATAGGAACGATCAAGCGGCCTGCCGCCGCAGATTCGGCTGTTGGGCTCACCCGCTTGATGGTCGCTACTTTCGCCTACGCCTGGTCACTTCTGGTGAGTAGTGGCTAGCGGGTGCCACGGAGCCATGTGCCGGGCTCCCAGCGGCATAGCGGTGCGGAGCGAGTCGGTGGCTGCGCGCCAGCGGGAGCTCCGGCCGGAGCTGGCTGAGGATGTCCCAGGTTGATTCTTCGCGAAAAGACGATGCGTAGAAGCAATCGCGGCGTGGCCAGGCATATCGCTCCCCCCAAAGAATCTGGCGAGTACGAGCCCGTTTGGCCGCCACCCGACCTGCAGAGCCAAAATGAATTACATGACCAAGCTCGCGCAGGATCGTTGCGCCTACCCACGAATCACGGTGATCTCGGGCCGAGAAGGCGGGTGTGTCCCACGTAGTCAACGCGATTTGGGGGATGAATGGTGACCACGACGAGCGCCGGTGCGGCCCCGGGCCCGACGAGCTTGCCGCGTTTAGTCCTGCGACGGCTTCGCCCGCCATCGGCCTGCAACCCACCAACTTTGTTGAGAATTATTGGCCGCAGGGGTCGGATTCCCGTTGACTACGTGGGCCACACCCGAGCAGGCTTCCCTTAACTGTTGACGTCGTCCTACCCCTCACCTATACTGGAGAAGTTTATTGGACGTCGGGACAGAAGCACCGGTGTCGCGGCCTAGCACAGCGCTCGGAGACGGGGGCGCAGGAGAATACGATGGGCAGCTACATGCACGTGCAGGACGTCGTGACGGTGAGCAGCTCAAGCAAAATCACACACGTCCGAAGGTCGAACCCCATCAACGCTGAGGCCTTCACCGACGTGAAGGTCGTCGCCTTCGTCCATAGCATAACGGGAAGCCCGACCCTCGAACTTGAGACAGGCATGCGGGACGACGACCCGTTCTACCGTCCGACATGCTCTGCCGTGACTCTCGCAGGCCAATGAAACTACTACCGTTCAAATAAGGTAAGGGCCTGCCCGGGTTGCCCCTCGAGCTGCGCAGAGAAAGGATAGAATCGGTCTTGCATGCACGCAACGTGCCAGTTGGCAAGCCATGCATCAGGACCAACGAGCCAGCCTCGCAAGAGGACCGATTTGGTAGACCCGAAGGAGCTCAGATGAGAAAGCCTTTTCCCAGAAATGAACTTCTGCTCTTCGCGCTCTTTGGCTTGGTCGGACTATTCGCAGCGTCCTTCGGAAAGGATCTGTTCCTCTTCGGAGGGAAGGGCGAAGCGATGATACGCGTTCCAGTCAAGGTGAGAACACTGCACCTGCCATCTCCGGGTGGGGCACAGGATGAAGACCTGGTAGTGCGAAGCGAGCCAGTCGCCATTACGGAAGATAGGGATGGAGAATCCTTGGAAATCGTTCTTACCTTCCTCAATCAGAGACCTTATGATGCTTCTCTGGTATACGCAGTTCTCCTGCAGAACGATATTGGGCAAACGCTGAGCGGCCCCGTAGTGTCGGAGGTACAGCAGCTCCCAAGCAATGAGACGTTGATCCAGACACAGGTCATAAGCGGTGCAGGACTGCCTAATGGGTTCTACCACACTGTCATTGCTGCAGCGATGACAGCAACAGATGGCAACGACACAGGCAGCTACCACGATATCTACTTTGAAGTCTCGCAAAACGAACTTATCTACCTCGAACCCGATGATTACTATAACAACAGCAGGGCGAACTTGGAGGAACAAAAAGCTGAAGGCGGTAAGGAGACGGAAAAATGAGATCAATCCTGTATGCAATTCTCGCTTGCTCGATGTTCACCGCTCAAGTGGCCTACGCAACATCCGGATACATAACCGGTCGCGTTCGTTTCTATAATGCGAACGGACAGTTTTGTCCTGCTGGAAGGGCTCCATGCAACGGAGCGTTCTATACATACAATGATCTCGGGTACACTGGTGTGCCGGAGATAACTCTAACTTTGCATGATGAGAATCACAACGACATAGGCACAACTACAACAGATACGGATGGATTCTTCTTCATCCACTGGATCTCCTCTTCCGGGGCGACAAACGGACATTTTGTGTGGTACGCTGCTCACGCTGGACAGAGGTTTCACCTCGACGACGCAAGCGGTAATCCCCTCCAGTTTCAATCAAATCCCAATTCTTTAGTAGATGGCACTACGATTGCCTCACCTCAGCAATGGGGAAACATAAACTATGGTACAAGTGCTTCGCCCCGTCCGAACTTGAACGTATACTGGTCCGCCTGGATGATGTGGAGTTCTCTCTACTATTCCGGCTATATGCGAAGTCGCTTCTCTGACGTTGAGATCCGGTTCAACAGTAGCCAATGCGCTACTAGTTGTGCTGAAGGATGGAACAATCGAATATACCTGGATACGAATGCAAATACCCCATACAGCCCGATCGCTCGCGTAATGCATGAAATGGGACATATTGCTTCCTATGTAGGTAGCGAGAACCAAGAGTTTGACTTCACTGCGTCCTATGAATATGGCGGCAATGACGGCTGGAACTACACAACTCCTGAGTATGGCTCGGTTCAGTTCGAAGAAGCATACGCAACTTTCTTGGCGGCGACCGCATTCTACTGGGATATCAGTCCCGATCCGCATGTCTGCGGGCTGGTCGCCCAATCGACCGCATGCAACACGAACTATCATAACCTAGAATCGAGCAGTTACCCTAACTGCAATGTAGACGCAGAAGAGAACAGGTGGCCATTGACTGCCATGCGCTATCTTTGGGACATTTACGACAATGCATCTGCCGATGGAATGAACGTAGCTTGGTGGAAGATGGTGGAAAACATCACATTCTATGGGGGTGGAACCAACAACCACGAAAAGAACGAACCATGGGACGAAGTATGGCACTGGCTTCCTCCAGGCTATCAGTGGGAAATTACGGACGAAGATGGCAGATCCGTCACTGACTATAAGTATCATCTCCTCAACTCCGCATATGCCATAGACAGTACAGCAGTGTACCAGGCAAACTGCTCGCCACCTGGCGACTAAGGAAGAAACAAAACAATACCGGGAGAACTTGCAGCTCAAAGGCTCAGTTCTTCCACTGGAAGCAACGCAAACATCTTGGCTCGGAACATGACAAAGAGACGGTTTCTTGTGCTAGGCATTACTGGACTCTCGGCAGGTATTCTGATCTACTTGGGAGTTAACGGCTTCGGCGTAGGCCCTCAACAGCAGGAAGTATCATATATCTCCAAGTCCACTGATAATCAACCTTCGAAGGTGCTCACCAGGCAACCCTATCAGCCAAGAGGCCAGCTGACACCATCGGAAACTGCGCTGCTTGGTCAGAGTATTTTACCTCGTGCTCCATCTGATGTTGGAGTGGCGGTCGAACGCAGACAATCGCCAAAATATTTCCCTCGCTCACCGGATGAATGGCAGGGCCTTCTAGTAGACCTTAATATTCATCCTGAATGCGGCCGGTCTTCAGACTGCGGGCTGGCGTTGGCATGCAAACAAGGGCACTGCGGTCCGTGTACAGCGGATTTTGACTGTGAACTAGGCGAGAGCTGCGTCTTGGACAGATGTCTGATGGCGTCAAAGATTCAGTGCGCAAGTCATAGCGACTGCGACGAGAAGTCATTGTGTGAAATCATCGGCAATCTTACTGGATACCGCGGCAACATACACTTGCAGTCGCGCTGCATCGATCCAGAGAACGTACCGAATATCGATAGGAAAGAGCGAGTAAAGGCGACTGAATCGGCTCTACCTGAAATGCACCCTCCGACTCATGAGCTTCCTGCTTGGCACCCAAGGCGTCTGGCGGAGGATTTCCTGCACCAAGGGGAGCTTTAGGAGGGGCAAGTCGCTGACATGATGGAGTTTCGCGATGTGCACTTGATATCCGAACACAAATCATATAGCCTCACTGAAGAGTTGGTGGGGTGGAGAAGCAATCCGAAGGAGGTTGAAATGCGCAGGGCAAGACTTACAAGTGTGTACTTCCTCATACTAATCTGCGGCTGCTCGGCTGGTACGGAGAAGGCGGGCAGGCAGCAAACGGGCGTGAATGCATGCGACAACGATGGTGATTGCGGAGATTTCTGCCCGCAACTGGTCTACCAAGTGCCCATTTCAAACGCGTCCCCGATGCAATTTGCGGACAGCAAGTGCGAAAAGTACAAGGGCATAGTCGCGCCAGTCACTGGCAAGAGCCCGCAGAACCCATGCCTTTGTTTCATCAGCGAGAATAAAAACGTGACAGTGGCTGGTAGCTCGAACGAAGAGTGCGCATACTATGGGCGGAATCGCCACTGCATCTATGGCCGAGAGGAATATCCGGGATGCGATCCCGACGCGCAAGACTCTGGATGTTCAGATGTCTGTGCGGATCTTGCAGGAAGAATTGAAAACGACAACACCGCGGACTATCATGACGAAATCCGCATGGCCTCTTGTTCTGCCAACCGAGCAGTATGCAATTGTGTTTTCCAAATCGATGGCAATTGCTACGTGGCAAGCTCAAGAACTCCATACGATTGTAACCTGACAAATGAGCAAATGATCGGCGCATACGAACAAGAACTTGCGAAGGCCGAAGATGCAGTAGAGATGCCCGAGTAGTTTGCTCACGATGATATGTCAGGCTCAGGCTCACTAGACACAGTTCCCCGCAAGGTACATGTCTAGGCGCCATGGAGTGTCATTGAGGGGCATAGGATCCATCTACACATTTTCGCTCCTTGGACAAAATAACCCACAAAATGCCATTGGTGCGGGGTTTCCGTATGGTGAACTGAATGGGACGAGAAGACCGGCCACACCCGAAGGGGCTTCATCTGGGCGTCCGGCTCCGCCGCCGCCCGTTTGGCCAGCTGCAGCGGCTGGCCACTCGACTCCGGCCGGAGTTCCAACGGCAGCATTCAGGCTGGTCTGTCAGGACCCCCCGCCCTCTATGACCGCGCCTCAGCTCGACGTGGACCGCCCGGCGGGCTCGCGGAGCCTGGCCACCAGGGTTCTTCCGTCCAGCAGCAGTTTGCGCTTGGTGACGACATCGAGGGCTTGACGCAATAGTGCGGTGGTCTCGGGGTCCCGCGGGTTGGGCGCGACCTCGTAGACGACCTGGTGCCTGGACCGGCGGATCGTGACCGGGAGCTGGACCAGGGACTCGATGAAGAGGCGGGGAGTCATCCGGCGACCGTCGAGGTACTCCTGGCAGACGAACTCGAGCAGAGCCAGCAGCAGGAGCTTGAAGCAGGTGGAAACCGACTCGAGCGCGGTGTCCCGGACGAAGATCTCCGACGGCGTCGACTCGAGCCGCGCGAGCTCCTGCTGGGCCTGCTCCTGCTGGCGACGCGCGGCCAGGGCTTCCCGACGGCGCTCGGTCAGCCGCTGCTCGGCCAGACGAACGCCCAGCTGGTGGCGGCCGTCCAGCGTTTCACCCTGGGCTCGGCGCTGGGCCACGCGCTCCTCGGCCTCGGCTTGTTGCAGCACGGCGTCGGCCTCGGCCCCGCTGGCCTCGGCGCTCGCCAGCGCGGCCGCGCGGAGACGTCGCTGCGCCTTCTCCCGCTTCTCGATCACCGCCACGTGCGTGACCGCGTGGGCGCCGAAGCCACCGCTGCGCTCCAGCCCTGCGCCGTCCCGGCCTCGCCGGAACAGGTCCTCCTGGTACGGCCAGCGGTGGAGGTAGGCCTCGGCCACGTCACGGGTGCTCAGCGTTTCGACCGCGGCGGTGGTCACGAACCGCGTCGGCTGGGGGCGTCGGCTGTCCGGCCGCGCCATCTCGACGACCCGCAGCGTCAGCTCCTGCTGCCCGGGCCCCGTGCCCAGCACGACCTGGCCCTCCCGCAGCTGGTCCCGCTCCCGGAAGGACTGCCAGGGTCCGGGCGACAGCAGCTCCTTGCCGTGGCCGAGCGCCCCCTTGAGCACGGTGACGATGTCCCGGGCGGGATGCCCGGCGAAGCCGTGCAACAGCTCCAGGTAGCAGCACTCTGCGTCGACCACGGTGATCCGCCGGACTTGGCCCGGGCCCGCCGCCCGGTCGACCTGGTCCAGCAGCTGCGTCAGCTCCTGGCCGAGGTGGCGGTGACCCGAGATCACCTCGCCCAGGATCGGCACGCCCGGCCCTGCGCTGACGACCACCCGCTGCAGGCTCGGCTGCACTCGCCCGGTACGGCTCACCTTGCCGCAGGTCGCGAACCGCTGCGTCCACCACGGGTCGTTGGTCGCATCCACGTACAGCGCCAGCTGGCGCCAGGCGTCCGAGCCCCCCGCGCTCCAGCGAGCGCTGACCGACAGCCAGAGCTGGGCGTGGCACGACCACAAGGCGTCGTCCGCACCCAGCCACTTCAGCTCCTCCAGCGTTTTCTCGAGGGTCTTCGCCCGGTACGGGACGCTGTTGAGCGCGGCCAGCCAGGCGCCGGCCGGGCCGTCCAGCCCCACCGTGCCCCGTCGCTCGGTCACCAGCGGCAGCGCGGTCAAGCAGAGTAGGTGGTTGGCCAGGGTCAGCGGCGCGAGCCGGCAGAGGCGCAGCCGGGTCAGGTCTTTCTCCGGCCGGGCCTCCGTCACGCTCCGGAAGAACGGGAGGTCCTGCTCCTCGAGCTGGGCCAGCCGGAACTGGTTGTACTCCGCGGTGAAGTGGCCCGCCTCGTCCCGCCCGCCGGCCTCGGGTCGACCACCGTTCGCGGGCGCCACCTGCCGCCGGGCAAGCTGCGAGACCGCCTCGGCCATCTGCTCGGTCGCCCCGGTCTCCCGCGCCGCGGCCAGCAGCAGCACCAGCCCGCCGCCGCCGGACAGCTCGACCACCTTCTCCTTGGGTGGCGCAACCGGGCCCGAGGTCACCAGCCCGGCAGCGTGCAGGATCGCCCGGATCGTCGTGTCGCCCAGCCGTGCCACCTCACCGAAGCGGCGGACCAACGCGGTGCGGATCTGCTCGCAGCTCGGCACCGGGTCCTGCGTACCCAGCACCTCCACGGCCGCACGCCAGGCCGCAGGCGTCTCCCAGGGCGGCTCCGGGGCACGACGGTCGAACAGCCGCTCCCACGGCTCGCCCTCGCCCTCTTGGTGGCGCGTCCACCAGCGCAGCGCGTTGGTGCGGTCCTCCCGGGGTACCACCGCGCGGAGGTCCGCACGGCCAGGCTTGAACTCCCCGCAGCGGGCAAGCAACGCCTGCACCACCTGGATGCGCGCCAGCGCCTCCTGGTGGCGCTTCTCCCAGCAGTCAGCGGAGAGGCATGCGTGGAGCTCGAGGAGGTCGGGTGTGGTCGGGAGCGGCAGCTTGGAGTCCGTCATGGCGAGGATACGATCGCAAGCGGACCGACGATGCAAGGGAAATCGGGTAGTTCCCCGACTGGAGACGCGCCGACCGGGTTCGGGTGCTGGTCAACAGTGGCCCGGATCCGTGACCGCCCCGCGCTCCCGGCGATCGGCAGAGGGGGGCGCAGCGTGTCGCACAACAGGGGTCTGGATCAGAACGAGGCGGTGTGCGGGAGGGATCAGGCGATCACCCGCAGTCCAGGCCGGCGGAGGTGGGGCTGGGCGGGAAGGCGGCGGGGGGTCATGTCAGAGGCTCCGGCGACCTCCACGCGTGGTCCGACAGCAACCTCTACCTGCTCCGCCAGAAGGGACGGCTCGTCCTCCACGCCGAGCATCGGGCCATGCCCGGGCCCGCCCCGGTCGCGGTCGAACTCCAGACTGCCCCCCAGCCGCACCTCCAGCTCCTCGGCGACGCCGGGGCCGACGAGGAACACCAGTCAACGCAAGACCTTGCGCCACGCGTCCTCGCTGTGCTCGCCAAACAGCCCCTCCCCCGGGCGACCCTCCGCGAGCGCCTTGGCGTGCGCAACGAGCGCCTCGGCGAGACGCTCGCGGCACTCGAGGCCGCGGGACAACTCATCCGGCACGATGGGCTGCTCGCCGTTCCCGTTCCCGCTGCCTTGAGGAAGGCCGGGAACGGAACGCCCGGCCAAGGCAAGGAACCTCGCGTCGCGACAAGGGAATCCTGAAGCGGCGAGATCAGCGGCGGAACGCGCCCGCAGGGAACGTGCGTGGTCGGACCTTGTCTGGGGTGAGTGCTAACAAGGCGCTTGGCCGAGGGCTCACGCTACAGGACGAGCGGATGGCCGGGTGAGGTGAGACAGGAGAGGGGACCAGCATGGAACTGGGCCGAGAAGCTCATACACCACTTGACGGGACTCAACTCACCACGGGCTCCGGCTCACCGTCCGGAGCCTGCCTCCTGCAACGGTTGGTCCGCGAGGTAGATGTCCCACGAGGCCGCACCACCGAAGGGCGTGCCGCTTCTCGCCAACCTGGGCTCGGACCAGCCCGCAGTGGCCGGACTGTAGGATGTCTGGATGGCGATGACCGCGTAGGTCGGTAGGTTCTCGTCGGTCTTCACGGAGCCGAGCAGATAGAGCAGACCGCCGGGGGCGATCAGCATCGTTGTACTCAAGTCACCTCGAACGTCCGGCAACTGCAACTCTTCGCGAAGGCTGCAATCAGAATCGAGAACGGAGACGCGCAGGAAGTAGGTAGTTGCATCACCTACGTTGGCTACCAGCAGGATGACCCCGTTTGCAAGCAGGATGGGTTCACCCATGGACCTTTCGTCGCCCCGCAGCGGGATCGAACAACCGGCCTCGCCGCGGCGCACGACGAACGCAGAGCTGAGCAGCGCCGTGTAGTCGGGCAACGTCTTCTCGACGCCCGCGAGCAGATCGCCCTGCGCGCTGCTCGGCGTCCAGCCGAAGGACTGCCAAGAGATCGCGCCGGTCAGCTCCTGGTCGGTCCAGGCCAGCAGGCTCCCCCCGGCGATGTAGGCCCTCAGCAGGAGCTGCCCCTGCTCCACCGGCCAGATCGGGATGAGTTCGCTCGGGCAAATCGAGCCGCGGACCTCGCCGACCGCGGAGACCAGCCAGACACAGTTAGAGTAGTGGAGGTAGTAGCCCGCGCTGCTCGCGGCGATCAGGCTGATCTCCCCAGGGGCCTGCCAGAGCAGGCCGCCGCCGCAGCGCGAGCGGCACTGGATGCCGTTTTCGCCATCGGTCGTCCGGCCGGTGAACGCGAAGGTGCCGGCCGGCCCGACGACGAGCCGCTCGCTGCGCTCCACGACCCCCTCCCATGCGTCGGCCACCCACTCGGCTTCCTCGCCGGGGTACGCCTGGTAGAGGCGGCCGTCCTCGCCGTACTGCCAGAGCAGGCGGCCGTCCGGGCAGGTCACGGGGCCGGCCAGGATCGAGGTCCTGGGTAGGTTGGCCATCCAGGTCGTCCGGCCGTCCGCGCCGATGCAGCCGGGGTTGTTCAGGTTACCGACGTTGGCCGCGCAGAGCTCGCCGTGGGCGCCCAGGACAGCGGGGCCGCTGACCGAGGACTCGCGCACGAGCGGGTACTCGGCATGGGCCGGGCGACCGCTCGCGTGGATCCACACCAGCCGAGCCGGGCCCGGCGGCGGAGCCGGCCCGTTGAAGAGCGGGGCGACCGCCGAGGGCCAGGGACCGCAGAGCGCAGCGTCGCCCCGGACGATCGGCGGCCGGCCATCGTCCGGCTCGCCGCTGTCGGTCGCGAGCTCCTCGTCCCCGGCCACGTCCCGATCCGGCGCCTGCTCCAAGTCCTCTCGGATGCCCCCGTCGCTAGCGCCGTCCGCAGGCTCGTCGTCGGAGGAGCAGATGCAGCTCGCCGGGGCCAGGGCGACGAGCAGGAGTAGGCAACAGCTGAACGTCAGCGGCCAGCCGCCCGGCGTGTCCGGGTTCTGCCGCGGCTTGGACCGCTCTCTCCGTCTGATCACTCCGACCTGCCGGCGATCTGCTCCCTTCGCACCGCGGTCAATACGTGTAGTGGTGGTTGCCATCTTCATCCGTCGGCTCCGGGTCCGAGCCAGTCGAATCCGGTGGCGACACCACCAGGCAGGTCGGGCAAGGGCTGGCCGGAGCGAGCGACGCGCAGATGCCGTCCCGCATCTGCGGCCAGTCGTTGGAATCAGCGACGACCCAGTTGTAAAGGCCGTCGACGTTTTGCCAGACGCGGGCAACGACGAATGGATTCCCGTCCTCATCCTTCCGGGTTGTGATGTCGGCCCCACGGATCTTGTACCCGTCGGCCATGAGGTCGACTCCACGCAGAGAACCGGTCCATCCGTAGTTGTGGAATGTCCGGATGCCGAAGGTGCCGCTCCCACCGAGAGTAGCAGCGCGTGTGAAAGAGGAAAAGAGATCATTGGAGCCCGAATGGGATCGCCAAGAGAGCCAGTAACGCCCCTGAGTGTCCGGGAACCATGCGTGATATAGGAAGCCGACCTTGTTGGTGGACTTGAACGAGCTGACCATCCCCAGTGCAGCATCCCTGTTGGTCCACCTCATAGTGGCATGGTCATACCGGCTTACGTGCAGGGAGTAGTCAGCTGAGTCGATGAAGATCGCGTAGATGCAGGGCAATCCGCTGCAATTTTCATCATTATTCACCGTGGCCGAGATGATGTTGTACGACGTAAGATATGCTCCATCAACGGCTCGCGCTTCGCCATAGCTTGTCCAGGATCCACCGGAGATCCTAGCAAACACTCCGATTCGGCCAGTGGATTTCCTGTAATAAACGCGAATCCGATCATCCATCCAGCGGAGCGTCTCTACCCCACCCACACAGGTACCGGATGCTGAGAGGTCCACCGGAGCCGACCAGGTCTCGGCGCATAGGATCTTTCAAGGCCCTTTCGCTACCCGGTCAAGATAGCCCGGAGGTTGCCAGGGTGTCGAGCGCGGGGTCGGCGCGGGGTCGTGGCGCGGGGCCGTGCTCGTCCTGCCCGCGAGCCG
>JAVEVO010000022.1:0-61050 GCA_034005005.1 Myxococcota bacterium | reverse complement strand
TGACCAGCAGCCCGGCGAAGGACCAGGCCGGCTTGGAGTGGGTGTAGGCGAGCTGGACCACGTAGCCCAGGCCGCCGCCCGGGTTCACCTGCTAGGCGAGGATGATGTAGGTCCAGGAGATGGCGTTCATCACCCGGAAGCTGTCGAAGATGTCTGGCAGGGCCGCGGGCAGCAGGACCGTGCGGATCACCTGCCAGCGGCCGGCTCCCAGGGTGTAGGCCGTCTGCACGTACTCTTCGGGCACGGAGCGGACCGCGGTCACCACCACGGGCAGCAGGTAGACGAAGACGCCGAGGAACAAGAACGCGACCTTCTGGCTCTCCCCGATACCGAACCAGAGGATCAGCAAGGGGATGAAGGCCGAGATCGGCATGTAGCGCAGGGGCGCGACGATGGGCTCGAACAGCCGGTTGATGGGCGAGAACGCGCCCATGGCCAGCCCGAGGGGCAGGGCGACCGCGGCCGCGAGGCCGAACGCGGCGAGGATGCGCAGGGTGCTGATCCAGATCGCGTGGGCCAGGCCATGGTCGAAGAAGAGCTGCAGGGTGCCGCGTAAAACCTCGGTAGGGGAGGGGAGGAACGAGGGGCGGACCAGCTCGCCGTAGGAGGCCACGCCCCAGAAGCCGAGGACGAGCACCGGCAGGATCAGGCCGAGGATCAGGGCCGGCCGGGCGGGCAGGGGCTGTCGCAGGGCGAACAAGGGGGTGCGGCGCGTGGGCGCGGGGGCCGGCGGCGAGGGCTTCGGCACGGGCTGGGGCTGGGACGCTGCCGCGCTCATGCTACTCCGCGCTCAGCACGACCTTGATGTCCGTGCGCCGGTTGAGCATCCGCCCCGCCTCGGTGGTGTTCTCGGCGATGGGGTTGTCGGGGCCGCGGCCGATGGCCTGGAAGCGGGACTCGGGGATCGCGAAGTTCTTCACCAGGTAGTCGCGCACCGCGGCGGCCCGCTGCTGGGAGAGCGCGACGTTGAGGGCCCGGGCGCCCGTGGAGTCGGTGTTGCCCTCGACCCGCAGGTAGGTGTTGCCGAAGGAGACCATGGTCTCGCCCAGGGCGTCCAGGGTGAAGAAGGACCCGGGCATGATCTCGGCCGAGTTGGGCGTGAAGTGGATCGAGAGCTGCTTGTTGATGATCGCCCGGTCGGTGGGCTTGACCGTGGCGGTGCCCGTGGGCGCGACGGGCTGCGCGGCCTCGACCACCTGCTGCCCCGGGTAGAGCGCGGCCAGGGAGGCGACGAAGCGGCTGTCGAGCGCATCCTTGGCGTCGATGACCCGGGTCACCACGCCCTTCTTGCGCCAGATGACGAAGGCGGAGTTGAACAGGGTGTCGAAGTGGGACTTCGCGGTGGTCAGGCCGAAGAACTGGGCGTTGTCCGCGAAGGGCGTGAGCTTCAGCCCGGAGAGCATGCCCGAGACCGTCTCCGCGTCGAGCTTGAGCTCCCGGGCGACGATCTCGTTGGACTGGGCGGGGTCGCTCTTCATCTGGTCGATGCCGTCGAACCAGCCGTGCACGAAGTCGCGCAGGGTGGTCGGGGCTCGGTCGACGACGTCCTGGCGGGCGACCAGCACGTCGGCGATGATGTTGGTCGCGGCCGCGGTGGAGACGAGGATGTGGGCCTCGTCGCCGCGGGCCTCGACCGCCCCGGAGAGGTCGGGCTCCCAGGTCACCGCCGCGTCGACCCGCCCCGCCTTGAAGGCCGCGGCCGCGGCCGGCGCGTCGGTGGTGACGACGAAGTCCTTCTCCAGCGCGTTGCGCTCCTCGTGGGTGAGCCCGCTCTGGGCGAGCATGTACAGCAGCAGCCAGTGGGAGGGGGTGAACAGCGTGGTGGCGATCTTCTTGCCCCGCAGGTCCTCGATGGAGCGGATGGTCTTCAGGGAGACGATGCCGTCGCCGCCCCGTGACCAGTCCTGCATCAGGATGGCCTTGGCCTTCTCACCCGACTCGGCGAGGATCGAGGCCTCCCGGGCCCAGGAGTCGACCGTGTCCCACATGACGTCGATGTCGCCCTTGCGGAACGCGGCCAGCTTGGCCGCGGGGTCGTCGAGCAGCACGAACTTGACGTCGAGGCCGTAGCGGGTCTTGTAGAGGCCCGCGGGGTTGGGCTCCAGGCCGAGGTTGGCGACGATCCCCGGCGCGTGGCCGGCCCAGGTGTTGATCCCGACCACCAGGGTCCGGCCCAGCTTGCCCTCGCCGACGTTGGCCGTGGCGACCCCGGTGACCCCGGCGCGGCCCGGGTCCGCGGGCGCCTCGGCGACGCCGGTGAAGTCCGCCTTGCCGATCCCGGTGGTCGCCCCGGGCTGCGCCGGGCCGGCGACGCCCGACCCGGCCACCGGGGGCTTGGGGCTGCCCGCCCACTCCCGGAGCTGATCCCCGAAGCGGGCGTAGACCACGTAGCCGATCACCGCCAACACGACGAGCGCGATGAAGACCTTGGCCAGGGGGGTGAGCTTCATGACGGTTCCTCCGGATCCTGTCTGATATCGAGGGATTCGGTGCGCGCGGCGCCCGGGCTAGAGGGTCTTCTGGCCCTGGGCGGCCTTCTTCGCCTGCATCGCCGCGCGCAGCTCGTTGAACTGGGAGCGGGCGGTCGCCTCTCCGGAGGTCTGCCGTAGCCCCGCGAGCTTCCGATCGAGGTCGTTCTCGCCGAGCTCCGCGCCGAGGTCGGCCTCGGCGATCTGGTTGCGGATGTGCTGCCGGACGTTGTCCAGGGCCTTCACCTCCGCGTCCACGGAGAGGCCGTCGAGCTGCTCCTGGATCCGCAGCCGGGCCTGGGCGGATTCCATCTTGGCCAGCATCTCGTCCTTCTCGGCCTTCAGCCGGCGGATCTCGGTCTGCACCTGCAGCAGGGAGGCCTTGGCGCTCTCCGCGTCGCGCACCGCCTGCGCCGACTCGGTCTGCAGGTCCGCGATGGTCGTCTCGAGCTGGTTCTTCTTCTGGACCAGGATGATCCCCAGGTCCTCCTGGTTGGTCTCGATGGCCGCCGCGAGGTCCGCGTCGGTCTGGGCCAGCTCTTTCTTGGCCGTCTTCAGCCGCTCGTCGATCTCGCCCCGGCGGCGGATGATGGCCGCGGTCGCCTTCTTCAGGCGGGTGTACTTCTCGACCATGCTGCCGATCGCGTTCTCGTAGGCGATCTCCGGGTGGGCCTTCTCCACGTCGGAGATCCACAAGCTGACGAAGCCGCTCCACAGGTTGCTCAAGCGGGCGAAGAATCCGGACCCGGCCATCGGCGTCTCCTTGTGCGGGGGGGAAGCGAGGCTACGCCCCCTGGCCGAAGAAGCCCAGCACCGAGCGGATCGCACCCTCCTCCTGCTGGCAGGAGGCCTGGCGCGCGGACTGCTCGGCGACAGCTTCTTCCATGATCTTGCGGACTTCGGTGATCTCGCGGCTCAGCTCCTCGAGCCGGGCCTGGCCCTCGGCGAGGAGCTTGTCGAGCTTGGTCTGGCCCGAGGTCACGTGCTGCGCCAGGGCCTGGATCTCGGCCTGCCCGCCCGCGAGGATCGACTCCGTGGGGAAGCCGAAGGCCTTGAGGGAGGCCTCGACGATCGCCCGCTGGACCGCCACGGGAGTGCCGGCCGGCAAGGAGAGCAAGAGCTCCCGGGCCTTCGCGACGCGGTCCCGGGTCAGCTCGTCGATGCCGGCCGCCGCGTACACCGCCTGGAAGTCGGCCGGTGCGGCCGGGACCGCGCCGACCGCGCCGACCGGGGCGGCCGGGGACGCGCTCGGGGCTGCGGCCGCAGCCGGGCTCGAGGCGTAGCGGGCGATCAGCTCCTCGTCGGAGAGGGTCGGGTCCACGGGCGGCGCGTCGGACTCGGCGGACGCGTGCTCCTCGTTCCCTTCCTGCTCGACGAAGAGGCGCACGAACTTGGATCCCCAGCTCTTGGAATCGGCCATGGTCCTCCCCGGCGCGACGATTTCGCTCACTCCAGGGGACGGATGCTATGGCGGAAGCGGTCGCGGTGTCAACCACCAGCGGGTGGCCGCACCTCGTCGGGGGCGGTGGGCCGACGCGCCGGCTCGTGGTGGGGGGCGCCGGGATGAACCACCTGCCGCCCCCGGGAGGTCCGGTCCCTTCACCGGGACCGGCGCGTGCGGCAGAGGATCGCGAGCAAGGCCAGCGCGAGCCCGGGCAGCCCCTCCCGACCCGGTGGACCGGGCGTACCGGAGACCCGGCAACTGCACCCGTCCTCCAGCGCTCCTGCTGCCGAGGCGGCCTGCCCACGCCGGTGCGTCGGCTCGGCCTGCGCCGGCGTGGCGCGGTCCGTGAGACAGCCGCCGATCCGGAAGACCGCGGGGAAGCGGGTGGCGAGGCCATCGGGGCGCACCAGCTCCACGGCGTGATCGCCCGCGAGCAGGGCGCCGGCGCCGGGCAGCTCGAGGGTCTGTTCGTCCACGAACGTCAGGGAGCGCTGCAGCAGGCCCGCGTCGAGCCGGGCGAACGTCCCCGGGGCGAAGTTCGCGCCCACCAGGCGCAGCGGAGCGGTGGCGCCGGGGTCGAGGCAGACCGGCTCGAGGCGGTCGATGCGGGGATCGCAGACGTCACCGTGGCCGTCCCGGTTCCAGTCGGCCTGGTCCGGGTTGGCGAGGGCCGGGCAGTTGTCGCAGGCGTCCCCGCGGCGGTCTCCGTCCAGGTCGTGCTGCGCGGGATCGGGCGAGGTCGGGCAGACGTCGCAGACGTCGCCCGGGCCGTCGCCGTCCTCGTCGGCCTGGTCCGGATTCGCCGTGGTCGGGCAGTTGTCGCAGACGTCACCCGGACCGTCCCCGTCCTGGTCGCCCTGGTCGGGGTTGGCCGCAGCCGAGCAGTTGTCGCACCGATCGCCCTGGCCATCGCCGTCCGCGTCCGCCTGTCCCGGGTTCGCCCGATCGGGGCAGTTGTCGCACAGGTCCCCGGTGCGGTCACCGTCCCGGTCGGCCTGGTCCGGGTCGGCGACGTCGGGGCACACGTCGCATGCGGAGCCGAGCGGGTCGCGGTCGGGGTTCTCCTGGCCGGGGTTGGCCGCGTCGGGGCAGTTGTCGCAGACGTCGCCGACTCCGTCGCGATCCCCGTCGGCCTGGTCGTGGTTGCCCTGCCGGGGGCAGTTGTCGCAGCGGTCGCCCCGGCCGTCGCGGTCACCGTCGGCCTGGCCGTCGTTGGCGTGATCCGGGCAGTTGTCGCAGACGTCCCCCACGCCGTCGCGGTCGCGGTCGGCCTGGCCGCCGTTGCCCTGCTGAGGGCAGTTGTCGCAGGCGTTGCCCCGGCCGTCCCCGTCGTCGTCGCGCTGATCGGCATTACGTACGCCGGGGCAGTTGTCCCGGTCGTCGGGCACGCCGTCGCCGTCGCCGTCGTCGGCCTCGCCCCGCACCAGTCGCATGAAGCGGTCCCAGTCCCAGCCGTTTCCGGGATCGGTGTGGCCGTTCGTGTTGCAGTTGCGCGGGATCTCCACGTGGCCGATGACGTGGCTGCGGTCCTTGGGGATGCCATAGTGGTCGCACACCCAGCGGACCAGGCCGGCCGAGGCCCGGTACATGCCGTCGGTGTACCAGCGACCGGGGTCGTCGACGAAGCCCTCGTGCTCGATGCCGATGGTGAAGGGGTTGTAGCACTGGGCGTGCCACGCCTTGTAGCGGTTCTCCACGAGCTGGGAGATCTCTCCCCCCGAGGAGACGACGTAGTGCGCCGAGGCATTGGCGGCCGGGTTGCGCAGCCAGCCGACGCAGCCGTTGTAGCCGCCCTGGCAGGTGTGGATGACGACGTGGGTCACCGCGCTGCCGTTGCGGCTCGAGTAGTTCGGGGAGGGACGCCAGATCGCCGGCGGGTAGTCGGGCTGGAGCGCCCACGTCCGGGTCCCGATGACAGGATCATCAGGGATTCCGATGTCTTCTTCGTCGTGCGTGCGGATCTCGAGGGGCTCGCCGCCGGGGCCGAAGCCCACGCGGCCCTCCCGGAGCACGGCCAGCAGCCGGCGGGCCTGGTCCCGGCCCAGCTCGGGATCGCCCGGCGCGGCGAGCGCGGCCACGGCCCCGGCCCAGCCCGCGAGCTGCTCGGGGAGTCGCCCATCGGGGGAGTCGCGCCGGGCCAGCTCGGCCAGGAGCAGGGCGCCCGCCTGCAGGGCGAGCCCCGGGTCGGCCTCCAGCCGGGCGAGGGGCTCCCCCACGAGGGCCGCGGCCCGGAGCTGGTGGGCCGGACGGAGCGCGAGGGGCCCGAGGCCACCCCAGCGGCTCTGCGCCGGGGTGACCGCGCCCCAGCGGGTCTCCAGCCAGGCCAGCCCGAGGAGCAGGTCGCGCGGCACGCCCGAGACCTCGGCCGCGCGCTGGGCGGCTCCGGCCAGCCCGGTCCGGGAGTCGGGCTCCGGCGGGAGGAGCCCGTCCTCGGTGCAGCCCGCGGTGAGGGCCAACGCCAGCAGGCAGCCGGCTCCCCACCGCCGACGGCCGGGAGGAGGCCGGGTCACAGCGGGAAGGGACCGTAGCTCGCGCCGGGCGCCTCGGCTTCCAGGACGTTGCCCAGCAGATCGGACGCGCCGCCCCGCACCTCGACGGTGAGGTCGACCCCCGGGACCTGCGGCCCGGCGAACGTCAAGCGGACGACGCTCCCGACCCCGGCGTCGCCGACGAGCTGGGCGCCGCCCGGCCAGGCCAGCTCCGCGGCGCCGAGCGCGACCGGGGTCCCGTCCGCGGTGACCTGGAAACCGGCGGCCTTGGCGGTGAGCCGCACCGGCTCCGAGAAGCCGAGGTAGACCGCCCCGCCGTCGGGGATGGCGGGCAGCCCGGCCGCAGGCAGGTCCCGACCGGCCCACACCACGGCCGGGGCCACCCCGTCGCGCAGCTCCACCACGGCCGGCGGAGACTCGCCGTCGCGATTGAACGCCGTGACCTCCAGCCTCAGCGGGCAGCTCACCGCGGGCACGTTGCCGCGCCCCACCGGATCGAGCGGCCCCGCTCCATGGAGCAGCCCTGCGAGACCACCTAAAGTACCAGGCCAGGCCGTCTCCAGGCCGATCTCATCGGCCAAAAGGACCGGTCCGGTCCCGCAGGAGGCGTACACGAGGTAGCCCTCCGGGCCGGGCAGGCCCGTGGGCGCAACCCAGGTGAGGTGGACCGGCACCGCGGCCGCACCACCCTCGGCCACGGCCAGCCAGGCCCAGTCCAGCTCCGCGGGCGGGCGGTCGCCGACGCCGGCGACGACCAGGCCGGTGGGGGGGCCAGGGAGGCCACCGGCCGCGGTGGTGAAGGTGAAGGTGCTCTGGGTCAGCCCGCCGCCGGCGCCGGTGAGGTCGAGCGGGAAGCCGGCGAGATCGAGGATGCGCGGGTTGCCCGTGAGCCGGATCTCGAAGCGGCTCGCGACCGGGAGCCGCCCCCGGGGCGCCAAGGCGAGGGTGGTGCCCGGCTCGTCCCAGCTCTCGACGACGGACACCCGGCGGTCCACGTCCCCCTGCTGATCCACCCACCAGAGCTCCCCGCTGACCGTGGTGGGGTCCATCCGCTCGTCGAACAGCAGGGTCGGGATCACCGTCTCGGCGACCACCGTGCTGTCCGGTGGGGGGAGGACCGCGAGCAGCACGGGGTTGCTGCGCAGGTCGAGGTCCACGGTGACGGTGGTGCCGTCGGGCAGGTCCGTGGGCCCGGGCATCAGCGCCACCTCTTCCGAGAAGGCCCGCTGGTAGCCCTCCTTCTCGGCGATGACCCGATAGACGCCCGTGGCGAGGTCGGTGAACGCGAACTCCCCGGCGGCAGAGGTGGCCCGGCTGGTGGTCGCCGCCCCCCCGGAGAGCCGCACCTGCACTCCGCCGAGCGGCTCCCCCCGGGTGCCGGAGAGGGTCGCGCCGAAGACCGTGCCGCGCAGGGTGAGCCCGTCGGGGGAGCGGGCGCTGAACCGGACCTCGCGGGGCTCCTCCGCGGTGCACCCCGAGAGCAGCAGGGTCAGGAGCATCACGGTCGCCATGCGGGACAAGGCACCCTCCTCGTGGATCCACCCCGTCCCAGGCTACGATTGCCCCGCCGCCGGGTCAACGGGGACGGGTGATTCCCCGCCCCCTGGTCACCGCCGCGCCTCCAGCGCGAGCGCGTTCCCGGGGTCGGCCTTCTCGTTGCCGGGCACGACGCCGACGAGGGGGTCCAGCCAGGTCATCTCCTCGAGGGTCATGTGCGCCGCGGTCGTCTCGCCCTGGAAGTTGACGCCCCGGCGATCCTCGAAGAGGTCCCGGACCTGCTGGCGGGCCTCGGGCGCGTCGATCCGGTCGAGGGTCTCCGGGACCAGGAGCGCGGCGCGGATCACCGCGGGTTCGCCGCGCTCCCAGTAGTCCCGGGGGCGGCGCTCGAGGGTCAAGGTGTGGACGTGGTGGAAGGCCAGCTCCAGGGGCTGGCCGGCGACGGTGGCCGGCTGCCCGTTCACCAGGAGCAAGGCCCGGGCCGGCGAGCAGACGATGTTGAAGTCGAGCAGCCGCAGCCCGACGGTCACGTCCTTGCGGGTCAGGGTCCCCTCCAGGGGGAAGTCCGCGGGGGCGACCGGGGGGCGATCGGCCACCCGCGCGGGGTCGAGGAACGGGCCGCAGACCTCGAGGCCGGTCTCGGTGAACTCCCAGGCCGCATCGGTGATCCCCTTGTGGAAGAAGCCGGTCTTCCCCTGGCGCACGCCCTCGACGCGCAGGGTGCGCGCGGCGTTCCCCTGACCGGTCTGGAAGATCGTGATCCGACTCGTGATCTGGCCGTCCACGATGGGCGGCTGGCTGCGCCAGTCTTCCGCGGGGAGGGCCCGCACGTTGCCCGTGGCCGCGGTGATCAGGAAGGAGTACTCGAGGGTGCGGTTCTCCCCCGAGGTGTCGAAGTCGTACAGCCGGGTGAACATCTCCCCCGCCGCATCGACGACGAACACGGTAGAGGCCGAGGCGCTCAGGTTCTCGACCCGGAAGACCCCGCGGCGGGGCAGGCAGATCTGGCGGCTCCAGTCGTTGGGCAGCCACCAGTCGTTGAAGATCAGGCTCTCCCCGGCCGGCCCGCTGCGGTAGACGTGGGCGACGCCCATCCCGACGTCGTGGATCGTGCCCAGCCGGTCCTCGTAGTGGTGCACTCCCGCGCGCTGCGAGTCCGAGACCGCCCAGCCGTGGGTCGTGGGGAATTCGATCTCCATCCCGGACCCCAGCGCGGCCGGGTGGCCCCAGGAGTCCGACCAGCGGAACGAGGAGTGGATGTCGCCGGTGAAGTCGGTGCCCCGGTAGAACACCCCTGCGGCCGAGATCGCGTGCAGCCAGGTGCCGTCACCCGAGATCTCGACGATCTCCGTCGGTGGCGGGAAGCGGCCGAGGCCGCCGCCCTCGGGCAGCCCGCTCCCGAGGAGCGTCCACGGTCCCGGAGCCTCGCCCCGCTCCTCGTTGGGCTTGACCCAGATCCGCCCCTCGTGGAGCGCGGCGTACCAGCGCGCGTTGTAGGTCGTCCGCGGCGAGCGGAAGATCACCCGCGCGGGGAGGTCCTCCGGGGGAGCGCCGGCGACGCAGGGGACCACCTCGCCCCCGTCCGGGAGGCTCCCGCCGTCGTCCCGGCCGCTGGCGTCCGCACCCCCGTCCGCCCGGCCGGCGTCATCGTCCGGCCCCGCGTCCGCAGCCGTCCGTGCATCCTGCTCCGGCCGGGCGAGGTCCTCGCTCGGCCCTCCGTCGGCCGGCTCGCCGGTGGCGTCCGCATCCGCTCCAGCGGCATCCGCGACCTCGCGGCCACCGTCGCCGGCGTCCCGTCGCAGTCCCGCGTCGTCGCTGGCTCGCCCGGTATCGAGCCCCACCTCCGGCAGGTCGGTGTCCGCGCGGGCGATGGCCCCGGCGTCGCGCACCGCCAGGTCGGCGTCCTCGTCGGCCGCGTCCACCAGGCCGGCCCGCGCGGGCCCCGCCCCCCCGCCGCAGCCGGGCATCCCGAGCCAGAGCACGCCGAGGCTCCCGAACAGGGCGAGTCGCTGCACGGTGGTCCTCCTGGTTCCCCTGGACCATAGGCCGAAGCCGGGGACCTGTCCATGGGCGCGGCGGGCGGCCTCCACTGGTGAGCTGGATCCAGGGCCCGATCGGCAATCGGGGTGGCGATCGGCCTTTGCGCCGGTCGCGCCCGTAGACGGACCACCCACCTCCTGGCATACTGCCATGACGGATCTTCGCTGCCGCGCCCACCCCTGCCGAGGGAGAGGCCGGCCACACGGGGAGGGACGCCGTGGCGACGAACGAAGGCAAGCGAGTCGTGGTGATCGGCGCGGGGCTGGGGGGGATCTCGGCGGCGATCTCCCTGGCCAGCAAGGGCTTCGCGGTCGTGGTCTGCGAGAAGAACGCACACCTCGGCGGAAAGCTCAACTTGCTGGAAACAGAAGGTTTCTCCTTCGATCTCGGGCCGTCGATCATCATCCTGCCGCACCTCTTCCGGCGCCTCTGGGAGCGGGCGGGCCGGCGGATGGAAGACCACGTCGAGTTCGAGGAGCTGCAGCCGCAGTGGCGCTGCTTCTACGAGGACGGGGTCACGCTCGATCTGCACTCCGACATGCGCTTGATGGAGGCCGAGCTGCGCAAGCTCGGGCCGGCGGCCACCGGCTACTGGTCGTTCATGGAGCACTCCCGCACGATGTGGGAGTTCGCCGAGCGGCACTTCCTCGAGAACGGCGCGGACACTGTCCGGGAGATCGTCCGCGACGCCAAGCTGCTCGAGGTCCCCCGCAAGATCGATCTCTTCGCGACGATGCACGAGGGCGTGGTGCGCCACGTGCGCGAGCCGCACCTCGTGGACATGCTCGACTTCTTCATCAAGTACGTCGGCTCCTCCGCCTACGACGCGCCCGGGCTGATGAACCTGCTGCAGTACTCCCAGCTCGGCTTCGGCCTCTGGTACGTGCGCGGCGGGATGTACGCCCTCGCCCGGGGGCTGGGCCGGCTGCTGGCCGACCTCGGGGTCGAGGTCCGGCTCGGCGCGGAGGTCACCCGCATCCTCGAGGAGGGCGGTCGGGCCGTGGGCGTGCGGCTGCTGGACGGGCGGGAGGTACGTGCCGACTTCGTCGTCTCCAACATGGAGGTCATCCCGGCCTACGAGCGGCTGCTCGACGTGGACGCGAAGCGGCTGCGGCGCCTGCGCCACCTCTGCGAGCCGGCCGCCTCGGGCCTGGTGGTCCACCTCGGGGTGAAGAAGCGCTACCCCCAGCTCCAGCACCACAACTTCTTCTTCTCCCGGGACGTCAAGGGCCACCTCGACACCATCCACCGCGACAAGCGGCTCCCCGAGGACCCGACCATCTACCTGGTCTGCCCGACCCGCACCGATGGCCACCTGGCCCCCGCGGACCACGAGATCATCAAGATCCTGCCGCACATCCCCGCGATCCAGGACGTGCCCTTCACCCCGGACGAGTACGCGGCCCTCGAGCAGCGGGTCTACGAGAAGCTGGAGCGGATGGGGCTCGAGGGGCTGCGCGCGAACACCGTGGTCAAGCACGTCCTCGTGCCCGAGGACCTGCAGCGTATGTATTATTCCAACCGCGGTGCGATCTACGGCGTCGTCGCGGAGCGCAACCGCAACTTCTCGATGAAGGCGCCGAAGCAGAGCACCCTGTACCGCAACCTCTACTTCGTCGGCGGCAGCGTCAACCCGGGGGGCGGGACGCCGATGGTGGTGCTCTGCGGGCAGCAGGTGGCCGAGCGGATCGCCCAGCAGGTGGCGGCCGAGGGCTGAGCCGCACCCACGCGAGATGGGCGGGCGACGCTGCCGGGCGCCGCCGAGTCAACGAGACGGAGGGAGGATCGATGGCCAGCAAACGAGTGATCGTCGTCGGCACGGGACCAGGCGGAGGCACCGCGGCGATGGTCCTGGCGAAGCACGGCTTCGAGGTCGAGATCTTCGAGAAGCAGCCCTACGTCGGAGGACGGACCTCGGCGATCCATCTGGGCGACTACACCTTCGACCTCGGCCCGACCTTCTTGATGATGGTGGACGTCCTGGAGGACGCCTTCCGGGCCGCGGGCCGGGACGTCCACGAGTACCTGGACATCCGGCGCATCGAGCCCATGTACCACCTCCGCTTCGGGGACGGCCGCTCCTTCTACCCGACCACCGATCCGACGGGGATGAAGGCCGAGATCGAGCGGCTCTTCCCGGGGCAGTCGGGCCGCTTCGACCGCTACATGAGCTACGAGCAGCGCAAGTACGACCGGGTGCTGCCTTGCCTGCAGGTCCCCTACGACGAGCTGACGGCTTACGCCTCGAAGCGCTTCCTGCGGGCGATCCCCTACCTCGACGCGCACCGCAGCCTCTTCGACCACCTCGGGCGCTACTTCGACCACGAGGATCTGAAGATCTCCTTCACCTTCCAGGCCAAGTACCTGGGGATGTCCCCGTGGAAGTGCCCCGCGACCTTCAGCATCATCTCCTTCATCGAGCACTCGGGGGGCATCTACCACGTCATCGGCGGGCTCAACCGCATCACCGCGGCGATGGCCAAGGTCGCCCAGGAGCACGGCGCCCGGCTGCACCTCGGCACCGGCGTCAAGCGCCTGCTCCTCGAGGGGCGCCGCGCGGTGGGCGTCGAGCTGGACTCGGGCGAGCAGGTGCGGGCCGACCACGTGGTGGTCAACGCGGACTTCGGCACCTTCATGACCCGGCTGGTGCCCCACACCGCGGCCCGCAAGTACACGCCCGCCAAGCTGAGCAAGATGGGCCTCTCCTGCTCCGGCTTCATGCTGTACCTGGCCGTGGACAAGCAGTACGATCTGGCCCATCACAACATCCTGTTCGCGCAGGACTATAAGCAGAACGTCACGGAGATCGCCGACACGCTGCAACTTTCGGACGATCCCTCGGTCTACGTCCAGAACGCCAGCCGCACGGATCCGACCCTCGCTCCTCCGGGCTGCTCGACCCTCTACGTGCTGGTGCCCGCGCCCAACCGGCGCAGCGGTATCGACTGGTCCGAGGCCAAGGCCGAGTACCGGGAGCGGGTCCTGCGGATCCTCGAGCAGAAGGCCGGGCTCACGGACCTGCGCCAGCACATCGTCGCCGAGCGCGTCGTCACGCCCGCCGACTTCGAGACCGACAAGCTCGTCTACCAGGGCGCGGTCTTCAACCTCGCGCACACCGTCGGCCAGATGCTCTGGATGCGCCCGCACAACAAGTTCGAGGAGTTCGCCGGCTGCTGGCTCGCAGGCGGCGGCACCCACCCCGGCAGCGGGCTACCGACGATCATCCAGTCCGGGGTGATCAGCGCCGAGGGGATCCTCGCCCAGGAGGGCGCCCAGCCGGGCGCGCCCGGGCCCTCCGCCGGCGCGACGCCGTGAGCGAGCCCGGCCCCCCCCTGACGGAGCTCCCCGCGCGGCTCGAGGTGCAGCGGCGCTACTTCGCCGAGGGCCTCACCCGCTCCCGGGAGAGCCGGCTGGCCGCGCTCGCCGCGCTCCGGGAGCTGCTGACCGGGCACGCCGACGCGCTCGTGGCCGCCTTGCAGGCCGATCTGCCGCGACCGGCGCTCGAGGCCTGGGCGAGCGAGCTGGCGGTCGTCCGCCACGAGATCGACCACGCGCGAGCCCACCTCACCGAGTGGCTGGAGCCCGTCCGCCCCTCCTGGCGGGCCCGCCAGCCCTTCGACCAGGCCGAGGTGCGGCGGGAGCCCGCGGGCTGCGTGCTGATCCTCGGCCCCTGGAACTACCCGCTGCACCTGGTGCTCGCTCCCCTGGTCGCGGCCCTCGCCGCGGGGAACTGCGCCCTGCTCAAGCCCTCGGAGCTCGCCCCGCACACCGCGAGGCTCCTCGCCGAGCTCGTCGGCCAGGTCTTCCATCCGGGCCTGGTCACGGTCGTCCAGGGGGGCGTGGAGACCGCGCAGGCCCTGCTCGCCCTGCCCTTCGACCACATCTTCTTCACGGGCGGGCCCGCGGTCGGGCGCCTCGTCATGCGGGCCGCGGCCGAGCACCTGACGCCGGTGACCCTCGAGCTCGGCGGCAAGAGCCCCTGCCTCGTCGACCAGGACGTGCCCTTGCGGCGCGCCCTGCAGCGGATCCTGTGGGGCAAGTTCTTCCACGCGGGCCAGACCTGCGTCGCGCCCGACTACCTGCTGGTCGACGAGCGGATCCACGACCGGCTGCTCGTCGAGGCCGGCCGGGTGCTCCGGGAGTTCTACGGGGTCGATCCGCGCCAGAGCCCGGACTACGCCCGGATCGTCTCTGCCCGGCACTTCGCCCGCCTCGAGGCGTTGCTCGCGGGGCAGCCGGTGGTCTGGGGGGGCGAGCGGGACCCCGCGACCCGCTTCTTCGGGCCGACGCTGGTGGACCGCCCCCGCCTCGACTCGGCGCTGCTGCAGGAGGAGATCTTCGGGCCGATCCTGCCCGTGCTGAGCTACCGCGACCTCCCCGAGGCCCTCGCGATCGTCCGCGCGCTGCCGCCCCCGCTCGCCCTGTACGTCTTCTCCCGCGACGAGGGCTTCGTCGCGCAGGTCCTCGACGGGCTGCGCTACGGCGGCGCGTGCGTCAACGACACCCTGCTGCAGCTCGACCACCCCGAGCTGCCCTTCGGCGGCGTCGGCGACAGCGGCCTCGGCCGCTACCACGGGCGGGCCGGCTTCGACGAGCTGACCCGGCCCACCTCCATCCTGCGACGCAGCCTGGCGATCGAGACGGGGTTGCGCTTCCCCCCCTACGGCCACAAGCTCGGTGCGGTGAAGCGGCTGGTCTGAGCGGTCAGGCCCTGGCCGCGCGGCGCCCACCCCTGGACCGGCGCCGCGGTCCCGGGAGCGGGGGGGGGGCTGTTGGGCTATTTCTTGTTCGATTTCCGTGGCTTGGGCGGTACCCGGGCCGGGCGCTTCCGGGGAGCGGCCCGGCGGGGCGCGACCTCGTCCCGATCCGGGCCGCCGAAGTGGGAGTCGAGGACCTCCCGCGCGAGGTCGAGCCCCTTGATGTGCCAGAGCGCGCCGTTGCCGACGAGGGCGCTGACCGCGATCTGGGGCGCCGTGGCCGGCGCGTAGGCGACGAACCAGGTGTAGTGGGTGAAGGGGGCCTGGCGGCTGAGGCTGCCGGTCTTGCCGGCCACCTCGATCTCCCGGTGGCGCCAGCGGCGGGTGAAGCGCTGGCGCGCGGTGCCCGCGGTGGTCGTGAGGACCATCAGCCGGGTGAGCCGCTCGGCGGTCTCGGGCTTGATCGCCTGCTCCACCGGCACCGGGGAGGCCTGGAACAGGACGCTGCCGTCCGCGGCGAGCAGCCGGTCGACGAACTGCGGCTGCATGCGCAGGCCGTGATTGGCGACCGTGGCGATCATCACCGCCCCCTCGAGGGGGGACTGGTAGGTGTGGAAGAAGCCGGCCGCTGCCCGGGCGAGTTCGATCTTCTCCCGGTCGCTGGGCAGGTCGGCCCGGCTCGGCTCCACGGGGAACGGCAGGCTCGCGTGGCGGTCGCCGAAACCGAAGCGCTCCGCGTACTGGAGCAACGTCGCCCGGTCGAGGTGCTGGTAGGCCAGGCGAGCGAACACCGCGTTGGCCGAGCGGGCCAGCGCGTACCGGAAGGGCGCGCAGGTGTGGTCGCGGCGCGGGTCGCCGACGACGTCCTTGTCGCTGAGCCGGCTGAAGCCGCCGCTGTAGCAGACGGTGGTCTGCTCGTTGACCGGCGTGGTCTCGAGCAGGGCTGCGGCGGTGACCACCTTGAACGTGCTCGCGGCGTAGGGGCTGGCGTTCCCGGGGATCTTCCAGGGGGGGCGGACCTCCTGGGAGCTGCCGGTCCACGCCAGGATGCGGCCCGTGGCCGGCTCCAGCGCCACCACCCCGCTGTGGATGCTCTTGCTGCGCTTCAGGGCTCGCTCGGCACGCTGCTGCAGCTTCGGCTCGAGGGTGAAGATCGCGGTCGTCCCGTCGGGCAGCTTCTGCTGGTAGCGCCCGTCGCGGAGCTTCATCTTGGCGAGGTCGATCCCCCGGAAGAGGTAGGGCGAGGGGGAGGGGGGCGGGGGCGGGACGAGGCGCGGCGGCGGTCCCGTGGCGGGCGCTGGGGGCGGCTGGGGTGGGACCGGAGGCTCCGCGGGGTTGACCGGGGAGGCGGCGGCCGGGGGGAGGGGGGCCATCCCCTCCGTGGGGAGGAGCTCGGTCGGCGGGGACGCGGGCAGGGAGGGGAGGCCGGTGGGCTGGCCCGCGCCCGGCGGGGCGACCGCGTCGGCGGCCGGCGGCGGGCTCTGGGAAGCACGGGCCGGGGACGCCAGCGCGCCGCTCACGAACAACCCCACACCGAGGAGCCGTGCGGCGCTGGAGCTGGTGGCCGGGGGCCGACAGGATCGGGATGGGGAGAAGACAGCCATGGGGCGCATTCTCTGGATGGATCCGGCCGCTGTCAAGCGAGGGGCGGCCGGAGGGGGGCTCCCGCCGCGGGCAGGGCGCCGGCGAGCCCGCACGCTTGACGTCGCTGAGCGGCCCGGGCACCCTCGCCCCGCGGGAGTCGAGCCCGGCGGCCCTCCCGCACGATCACCGTCGGAGCGTAGCCCCATGCCAGTCCGCCGTCCGCCCGCCATCGGGATCACCTGCAACGTCCAGCCCCCCCGCGACGAGGGCCTCTACCCCGGGCTGCCCCTGGAGTACTGCGACCGCTCCCTGGTCCAGGGGGTCTGGCGCGCCGGCGGGACGCCGCTGCTGCTGCCCGTGGACCTCCCCGACCTCCGCGCCGCGCCGGTGCGCGCCCGGCAGTTGCTGGCGGGCATCGACGGCCTGCTGCTCTCGGGGGGGGAGGACCTGACGGCCGCGGCGAGTCCGGCCAAAGGCCAGGGTCACGCCCCCGGGCCCGGCGACGCGCTCCACGCGGCCCGGGACCGGCTGGAGCTGGCCCTGCTCGCCGAGGCGCGGCAGCGTGGCGTCCCCGTGCTGGGGGTCTGCCGTGGCCTGCAACTGGTGTGCGTCGCCTCCGGCGGCGCGCTCTGGGCAGACCTCCCCACCCAGCGCCCCGGGCCCGTTCCCCATCGGGACGGGACCCGCTATCTCACCCACCGTCATCCGGTCACCGTGCAGCCGGGGAGCCTGCTCGCCAGCCTCGTGGACGGGGAGCGGTGTCCGGTCTCCTCCGCGCACCACCAGGGGGTCCGCCTCCCCGGTGCGGGGCTGCGGGTCGCGGCCACCGCGGACGATGGGCTCGTGGAGGCGCTGGAGAGCGTGGCGGCCTCCCGGGTGCTGGCCGTGCAGTGGCACCCCGAGTGGCTGGGAGAGGCGGAGCCGGCCGGGGGCGGGCTCTTCCGGTGGCTGGTGGAGGTCGCGGCCGGGGAGCGTGAGGATCAGACCGGGCGGATCACCGAGAGCCGGTAGATCGCGTTCCCCTCCTCGGTGGTGCCGGTCCGCAAGAGCTTCATGTGGCTACGGGCGAGGGGCGCGGTGCCACCGCCTGGGCGGCGCACCACCAGCACCTCGTCCTCGTCGTTGCGCAGCACGGTGCAGCGACCGAACTTCGGGTGGTTGAGGATGTCCCCGGCCACGGGATCGACCTCCTCCTCCTCCTCCCGCTCCTGGTCCTCCTGCTCCTCCTCCTCGAGCTCACGCGACCGGGCGACCACGTCGGCCCAGCCGCCCTTGCGCGCCGGACGCCGGACGACCTCGATGTCGCGGTCGTCGGGCACGGCGCGGATCTCGGGGCCCGTCTCCGGGTCGTCGCTCATGGAGACCACGAGCCGCGACCCCTCGCGGGTGGGCAGCTCGGGGCGGGGCAGCGACGAGCTGGGCGGAGTGGCGGGCACGGGCGGCCGCACCGGCGCCCGCGTCGGCACGGCCGCGCTCGCCGGTGGCGGCGGCGTGGTGCCGGGCTGCCGCTTCTTGGGCTCGGCGAGCAGCTTGTTGCCGTGGTTGGTCGTGTTCGTGGCCGACGGCTGCGGCCGCTTGCCCTCGGACCCGTTGTCGGCGGTCTCCTTGCGCGACAGGGCGTTCCAGAGGGGGAGGCGGGTGACGGGGTCGAAGCGCCGCTCGAGGACGACGTCGTCGAACGCATCGAGCACGAACTCGACCGAGTGGACCGTCGCGCTCTTCAGGTGGCCGGCGGCCAGCCGGGGGAACCCCCGATCGTCCCAGGCCACCACCGCCTTGGCGTTGAGCAGCAGCTCGCTGCCGAGCTGCGAGATGTCGCCGTCGAAGGAGACGAGGGTCGAGGCGCCCGGGACGTGGTAGGCCGCGGTGTACTCCGCGTCCTCCTCCCGGAACACGAGCAGGACCGCATCCCGCAGGATGCCCGTCAGCCGGACCTCGCACGCCTCGACCGCGTATTTCCGGCAAACCCCGATCAACGCCTCTTCCAGCGGACGGCCCAGCTCGATCCGGCCGATGATCCGCCTACCCACCCGGCTTTCCATGTCGATCATGCGTCCTCCAGCTTCGGACGGGGGTGTGGATAGCGAAAGAGGGCAGCCGAGTCAAGAGCTCAGGCCGCACTCCGTGCAACGTCGGGCACGCGCAGCGAGCTGATTTCACTTGGTGATCCGGGAAAAGGCGGCCGCGGGGCGGCCTCGGGGGCGAGGTCGAGGGTAGGGTCGGGGGCGAGATCGAGGGCAGGGTCGGGGGCGGGGCTAGGTCAGGAGACGACGCCGTGCCGGCGGCCGACCCGGGTGAAGGCCGCGACGGCCTGGTCGATCTGTGCGGTCGAGTGGCCCGCGGAGATCTGGACCCGGATGCGGGCGCGCCCCTTGGGGACCACGGGGTAGGAGAAGCCGATGACGTAGATCCCTTCCGCCAGCAGGTCCCGGGCCATCTCCTGGGCCAGGCGGGCGTCGCCGAGCATGATCGGGCAGATGGGGTGGACGCCCGCGGGGATCTGGAAACCGGCCGCGGCCATCGCCTCGCGGAAGCGACGGGTGTTGGCCTCGAGGCGGTCCCGCAGCTCGGTGGTCCGGCCGACCATGCGGAACGCCTCGAGCGCGGCCGCGACGATGACCGGCGGGAGCGAGTTGGAGAACAGATAGGGGCGGCTGCGCTGCCGGAGCAGATCGACGATCTCCTGGCGGGCGGCGATGAAGCCGCCGGAGGCCCCGCCCATGGCCTTGCCGAGGGTCGAGCTGACGATGTCGACCCGGCCCATGACGCCGGCGTGCTCGTGGGTGCCCCGGCCGGTAGGACCCATGAAGCCGGTGGCGTGGGAGTCGTCCACCATGACCTGGGCCTCGTACCGCTCGGCCAGGTCGCAGATCCCGCCCAGCCGGGCGAGGGTCCCGTCCATGCTGAACACGCCGTCGGTGACGATCAGCACGAAGCGGGCGCCCTCTCCCCGGGCGGCCCGGAGCTGCTCCTCGAGATCCGCCAGGTCGTTGTTGCGGTAGCGCTTGCGCATGGCCTTGGACAGGCGGACGCCGTCGATGATCGAGGCGTGGTTGAGCTCGTCGGAGACGATCGCGTCCTGCTCCTTGCAGAGGGTCTCGAAGATCCCGCCGTTGGCGTCGAAGCAGGAGCTGTAGAGGATCGTGTCGCCGAGGCCGAGGAAGTCGGCGATGGTGCGCTCCAGCTCCTTGTGGATGTCCTGGGTGCCGCAGATGAAGCGCACCGAGGACATGCCGTAGCCGCGCTCGCCGAGGCCGCGGCGCGCGGCCGCGAGCAGATCGGGATGGCTGGACAGGCCGAGGTAGTTGTTGGCGCAGAAGTTGATGACCTCGACGCCGCCCTGGACCTGGATCCCGGCCCCCTGCGGCGTGGTGATCACCCGCTCTTCCTTGAGCAGCCCTTCGCTCCGGATGCTCGTGAGCTCCTGAGCAATGAAATCCTTGAGCTTTCCGTACATTCCCTGCTCCTCGGACCGGCGGGGAGCCGGTCACTGCTGGAAAATCGAATGATTTCCAGCGAGTTGGCCCCGTAGCTCTACCACCGCTCGCCGGGCGCTGTCAATCCGGCTACCCTGCCTCCCGGGAGGCCGAGAGCCCCGCGAGCAGGAGGTGAGGATGAGCGACGGCAACCTTCCCGTGGCCGAGACTGTCGTGCTGGGGGCGACCGAGGTCGCCACCGTCCCTCCGGCGGCCGGTCCCCGGCGGCCGGGGCCCGAGGCGCTGGGGATCGTCCCCCGGGGCGCCATCGCCGTGGCGGACGGGCGGATCCTCTGGGTCGGGCCCGAGGCCGAGCTGGCCGGGGCGGTCCGGCGCACGCCGGAGACCATCGAGCTGCGCGCCGATGGCTGCCTGGTGACGCCCGGCCTGGTCGAGTGCCACACCCACCTGGTCTACGGCGGCGAGCGCTCGGCCGAGTTCGAGCAGCGCTGCCAGGGAGCGAGCTATCTGGAGATCGCCGCGGCCGGCGGGGGGATCCTCGCGACGGTCGGCGCCACCCGCCGCGCGAGCGAGGAAGCGCTGACGCGGGGAGCCTGGGCGCGCCTGCAGCGCCTGCTCGCCCAGGGGGTCACCACCTGCGAGATCAAGAGCGGCTACGGCCTGACCCTGGCCGACGAGCTGAAGATCCTGCGGGTGGTCCGCACCCTGGCCGGCCTGCAGCCGGTGCGCCTCGTGCCGACCCTGCTCGCGGCCCACGCCGTGCCGCCCGAGTACCGGGAGCGGCGGGCGGACTACGTCCGGCTGGTCTGCGAGGAGGTGATCCCGGCCGTGGCCGAGGAGGGGCTGGCCACGGGCTGCGACGTGTTCTGCGAGCAGGGCGCGTTCTCGGTCGCGGAGGCCCGCCAGGTCTTGCTGGCCGCCCGGGAGCGGGGGCTCACCCTGCACCTGCACGCGGAGCAGTTCTCGGCCTCGGGGGGGGCGCGCCTCGCGGTGGAGCTGGGGGCCTCGAGCGCGGATCACCTCGAGGCGGTGACCGAGAGCGACGCCTGGCTGCTCGCCGCGGCCGACGTCGTCGCGGTCGCCTTGCCCGCCTGCAACGTGTTCCTCGATCAGCCGGAGCGGATGCCGGCCCGGCGGCTGCTGGAGGCCGGGGTGCGCGTCGCCCTGTCCACCGATCACAACCCGGGCACCTCGCCGTGCCTCTCCCCCTGGCTCGTCGCCACCCTCGGCTGCTCCCTGCTCCACCTGACCGCGGCCGAGTCCCTGGCCGGTCTGACCGCGGAGCCGGCCCGGGCGCTCGGCCTGCAGGGGCAGCGGGGCACCCTCCAGCCGGGGGCGGCCGCGGATCTCGCCGCCTTCCCTGTCGCGAGCTACCGCCAGCTCCCCTACGCCTTCGGCGCGCTCGCGGCGCGCTGGGTCATGGTCGGCGGCCGCCAGGTCCACGCCGCGGGCTGAGCGTCCGGCGCCGGGGGCGTAGCCCGACACTCCGGCCCGGATCGAGAATTCCGTCGGGCGCATCTAGAGGAGAAAAGTACCAAATCCAGCGAGCATCTCCCCGGCGAGATAGGGCGTTCGCTCTGGATCGGCGCGTTTTGGTGTACGAAGGTAACTGTTGAGCTCCTTGTCCCCCGCCCGCCGCAGATGCGGCTGCGACAGCGAGAGGCGCAGCCGGCCGACCCGTCCCTGCTGCGCCTGGATCAGGTGCACCGTGCCGTCTTCCTCCACCCGCTCGACGAGGGCCACGTGGGTGAGGGGGTCGTCGAGCTCCCCGTTGTCGTTGGCGTCGTGCGTCTGGTCGAAGAAGGCGATGTCGCCGGGCAGGGGGGCGCGGGGACCTCGCAGGTGGCCCTGGGTCGCCAGGCAGGTGCGCAGCCCGGGGATGTCCGGGAGCTCCGCGGTCGCCAGGGGCGTGCCCGCGGCCCGGTAGATCCGCTGCACGAAGGCCAGCGCCCCGAGGCTCCCGAGCCCGGGAGCCGGCCGCCCGAGCTCGGCGCGGGCGAGGCGCACGAGGCGGGCCCGTCCGGCCGCCGGATCCGCGGCCTGGCGGCCGCGCGGGCCAGGGGCGAGGCTCGGTGGACGGGGAAGGCCCAAGGGCACCGGCAGGTGGTAAGTGAGCAGGGAGCTACGCGGCAACAGGGGCGGGCTGGCAGCAGGGTGGGGCCGGCACCCGCCGCCGGGGGGCAGCAGGAGCAGCCCGAGGGCTCCGGTCAACATCCAGAGCCGGCTGGAAGGGAGCCACCTCATCGCCTGCAATGTAGGATAATGTAAGCAGAGGTGGCAAGGAATCGCGCGGTGCGGCGCTCAGCAGCCCGGAGTGCCGGCGCTGCCCGGCGGGCAGGCCTGCAGCCGCAGGAGCACGGAGGCTTCCTGCTCCGCCGCGAGGGTGATCGGCTCGGTGTCCGCGAACAGGGCGCGGCCCCCGCCGATCCCCGAGGCGATCAGCTCGAGGCGGCCCGGCGCCAGCTCGAGCACCGGCGGGGTGAGGACGTCGCAGTCGTAGCGGGTCGTGGGCAAGACCTCCCGCTGCAGGTCCAGGTCGAAGATCGTCAGGTCGACGAACTCGACGCCGTTGCTGCCGCAGCGCAGACCGTTGGCGAAGGCCCAGTCGACGTGCAGGGTCGCGGGCAGCCGGGCGAGGTTCAGGGGACCGACGACCTCCGTGGTGTCCGCCCGCAGGGTCAGGGCCTGCGCGGCGGTGCGGTAGGTGGTCTTGTCCGCGGCGTCGAGCCCGTGGAGGGTCAGGGTGGCGGGGCCCGCGGGCAGGTCCTGGACCAGCAGCGAGCCCTGGCTGCAGGGGACCTGGCGCTGGAAGGGCGTCCGCCCGGTGCCCGTGAGCTCCAGCCGGACGCTCTGCAGCCCGACGCTGTCGCACGCGAGGTTGTAGGTGGTGATCCGCCAGCTCACCTGCAGCGCGGCCAGGGGGACCGGTGGGGGCTGCTCGTCGCCCCCGGAGTCGAAGCAGCCGACCACGCCGAGCGCGAGCCCGAGCGCGAGCACCCGCAGCCGGCGTGCTGGTCGGCGGGCGGGGATCGAGTGGCCTGTCTCGTGCATCGGTGAGCCTCCTGGCCTGGTTGGCGAACTCCAATCCCTGGATAGCAGATCCGGCGACCCGGGGGGAGCCTCCTCGGCCGTCCTTGTGACGAGGCGGTCGAGCCGGAGATTCACGGGACCCGGGTGGGAAGATCCCGGCGTCGCTGGCTGTTGAATCGGTGACGTCGCCGAGCGTCCAAGGCCTGAACCTTGCGAAAGGCGAGGGGATATGCTCTGATACGAGCACCGCGCCGGGCTGACGTGGCGAGCGTCGAGAGAGCGATGTCGATGGCGGAGGCCTGCCTCTGCCGGCGTCACCCCCGTTGCCGGAGGCGTTTCCCCCGGCCCGGATGGGAGAGGGACAGTGAGCAGCGCGCACAACAGGCTTTGCGGATTCGTGCTGGCCATCACCGCCAGCTTCCTCTTCGTCGGCCCCGCCCTCGCCCAGAAGGCACCGCCCGGGGGCTGGTTCTACATCCAGAAGTACATCGGCGACCGCCAGCGTACGCAGCTCGGCGGGATCGCCTCCGCGCCGATCTTCGTCTTCTCCGAGAGCGGCGCGCTGGTCGACAGCGGCACGGCCGACGGCGCCCAGCCCTACGGGACGCTGATCCCGGTCCCGGCCGGCACCTACTACGTCGCCGGGGGCAAGTTCAACCTGGGGCAGACCCGGCAGCGCTACGTCGTGCGCCCGGGCAAGGTCACGGTGATCCAGACCGGCTTCGTCGTCATCGAGACCTGGCCCGAGGCGGAGCAACCCCGTCAGGGATGCTCGGGGTGGGACGCGGAGATGACCCTCTACGCCGACCGGGACGGGATGACGATGCCCATCGTCTCCAACTCCCGCTTCACCTACGCCACGCGCCACCTCGGGATGATCCAGATGCTCGTCGGCAAGTATCGGCTCGGCTGGCACGGCTTCGACATCCCCGTGGAGATCAAGGCCGGGATGGCCTACACCGTGCCTCTCGGCACGATCCCACCCCAGCCGGAGAGCAAGGGGCGCGTCAGCCGGACCAAGGACGAGACCTCGGACAACCTCTCGCTGCGGCTGTGCGACGACGGCCAGACCCACCTGCTGGCCGGCACCTACTGGGTCTCCTACGCCAAGCCCCTGGACGCCTACCCGTACGAGGAGCGCGTCTGGCAGCAGGTCGAGGTCGGGCCCACCAACGAGCCTGGCTACGACGCGAAGCGGCTGGGCCCCGGCGACCGGCTCGCCAAGCCGCTCCTGACTGGGCCCGAGGCCGATCCGGTCTTTGCCCCGACCGATCAGGACCTGTCCCGGACCGAGACCCGGACCGGCACCACCCCGCAAGATCCCCTCGGAGACGACATCCAGTGGAACTCCCCCCCCTGACCCGTCCTCCTGCTCGCCGGCCGCGTCCCGATCCTGGCCCCGGGTGCTCCCGCAAGCGGTGCGCGGGCGCGTGCTCCGTCACCCTGCTCGTCGCGTCGCTGCTCCCCCTGGCGGCGAGCGCCGCGCCGGCACCGGGGGCCGCGCTCGTCTTCCCCCTCGACGAGCTCGACCTCGACCTCGGGTCGCGCACCGTGCGGGTGACCGGGGTGGCCTTGCCCCGTACCCTGTCGCCCCAGGCGCGGCTGCTCGAGGGCGACCTGCGGGCGCGCGCCGCCCAGGACGCCCAGGACCGGCTGCGGACGGGCCTGGCCTCCTTGCTCGTCGACGGGGAGGCGACAGTGGGGAGCCTGCTGCCGACGACCCCGACCCTGGCCGCCGCGCTCGAGGAAGTGGTGGCCGGGCTCGTGCCGGGGGAGCCCCAGGTGCTCTCCGACGGTACGGTCCTGAGCCCGGGTGAGGCGGTCCTCGCGCCCCTCGACCGCTGGGCCGCGGCGCGCGCGGCCGCGGTGGACCCCGCCATGGCCAGCGCCGCTTTGCCGCTCCTCCTCGTCCGGGTCGCGCGGGGCCGCCCGCCCGCCAGCCCCTCCTTGCTCCCGACGCTCCGGGGGCCCGGCGGCGAGGCCCTGGTGCGCTCGGCGGGGCCGGCCCGCTACTGGCCGCGGGGGACCGCGCTGCCTGCCGACGTCGAGGCGGGGGCGGTGCTCGGGGTCGAGGCGGTCCCCGGCGGTGGCCCCTGGGGCAGCGACCCGCAGGTGAAGGCCACCGAGGCGGCGCGGGTAGCCCAGGCGCTCCCGCGCGGGGTCGCCCACCTGGTCATCGTGGTCGGTGGAGCTGGAGGCAAGGGTCATGGGCGTTGACGGAGGCCGCCGACGCGGCGGCGCCTGCGGGCTGGCCGTGCTGCTGGGCCTCGTGGTCCTGGCCGTCTCTCCACCGGCCGCATCCGAGACGAAAGTCCTGCTCCTCCTCCGCCCACCGGCCGGGACGGAGCCGGCCTGGTGGAGCGCGGAGGCCGGCGGGAAGCCTGGCCCCTTGCAGACGCGGCTGCAGCAGGTCCTCGACCAGGAGACCGGGACCATCGCACCACTTCCCCCGCCCGGGCCCGATCCGCCAGTGGGCGGCGCGGAGCTCTCCCTCACCGCGGCGGCCGCTCTCGCCGGCCAGGCCGGAGCCCACCTCTTCCTCCTGGGCGAGGTCGTGACCTCGTCCCTGGGGCGGATCGAGCTGGTGGGGCAGGAGGGGGTGGAGGTGGTGCTCACCGCGACCCTGCTGGACACCTCCCTGCGGCCCCTCGGGCGCGGGACCCGTCGGCAGCAGGCCTTCGCCCCCGACGCTGCGGCCGCCAGCCTGCTGGCCCTGGAGCGGGCGGCCAAGCTCCTCGCGGGCTGGCTGCAGCCCCTGGTCCAGGGAGCGCGCGGCGCGGTGGCCGGTCCTGGCGAGCTGCGCGTGCGGGTGCGGGGCCTGGAGACCCTCGCCGAGCTCCGCAGCCTCGTGGCCGGACTCGCCGAGCGGGGCGCCGGCACCTTCCGCATCGCCGGGGCGCAGTCGGGAGAGGTCCTCCTGCTGGGCGGTGACCTCCCCCGGGGGCTCTCCCCGGTCATCGTCGCCCTGCAGACCGGGCTGCTCGGCCTGCGCCCGGTCACGACCCGGGAGGAGGCGGGGGGGCTGCTGGTCGAGCTCGGTCCTCGAGCCAGCGAGCCGCTCCCCTGAGCCGCGCGGGCTACTTTTTGCTCCCGGGCGGGAAGGCTGATACCCTCCCCCCGGAGGTATCATCGTGCTGTCCCCCTGGCCTCGTCGGCTGATCGTCTCCATCTCCTCGCTGGCCCTGCTGCTGGGCCTCACTCCCGTCGCCCGCGCCGCCTGCTATCCCCTCGCCGGGCCGGCGTCGGCTGCACGCGTCGCGACCCGCCTGCTGCTGATCCCCGGCGAGGCCGGACAGCCCTCCCGGCTCCTCGCGGCCAGCGAGTCCGGCCCCCTGCCGGCCGGCGGCTGTCTGGTGGTCCCGGTGCCGGGGCCGATCCGCGACGTCCTCCCGCAGACCTCCGCCTTGCTGCGGGAGCTCGACGCCGCGACCGCGCCGCGCTGGGTCGAGGACCCGGGGATCGGTGCGGGCGGGTGCGGTGGCACGGACGACGAGGATCATCCCTCCCTCGGCGGCGGCACCGCACGCTGGGGGGAGGACGCCACGGACCTGCAGCCGGCGATCCTGACGAGCCCCGGGGAGCTCACGGGCTGGCTGGCCGGCCGTGGCTGCGACCTCGCCGCCCTGCCGGCCGACCTGCTCGCGGCGGACTCCTGGGCGGGGTGGCAGTTCGCCGCGGCCTGGGTCCCGGCGACGCCCGCGGGCGCATCCCCGGGCCAGGCCGTGCTGGCGGTGACCTACGACGCCGCCTCGCCCGAGGTCGGCCTCCGGCTCTTCCAGCCCCTGGTCGCCGGAGAGCTCGACCTCATCCTGTGGGTCGTCGCGGCGCACCGCCTGCACGGTGCGGACCGGGCGACCCTCGCGCTGCACCCGCCGCAGCACCTGTCGGGCCGGGCGTTCGACACCCAGTACGAGCAACTGCTGCAGAGCCGGCTGGCCGAGGGCGGCGCCGGCTCCCTGGTGACCGAGTTCGCCGCGCCCCTCCTGGCCTCTCCCGCGCTGACGGCCTCCTTCGCCGCTGTCGGCGTCGTCCCCGGCGAGGCGGGGGCCCGGTTCCTCACCCGGCTGCGCACCCTGCTGCCGCCGGCGGAGCTGGCCCGACCGCTGCGCCTGCAGCGTGCCGCCGATGACGAGGCGGTGCGGGTGCGGATCCTCTACGGGGCCGGCTTCCCCGGCCTCGGGTCCGGGTCGGCGGCCGCGGGGCGGCTGCTCGGGGGCGCCTTGCTGCTGGTCCTCCTCTTCCGCCGGCGGCGGCCGCGGCCCGGCATGCGGCGCTGGTCACGGCTCGCGTGCTCCTGGCCGGCCGCGCTGGCCCTCCTCCTGCCGTCCTTCACGGGCTGCCTGCCCCTCGGCGAGCTCCGCACCGCGGCGATCCAGCCGGAGGGCGAGTTCGCCTTGTCGGCCGGGCTGATCCCGGCGCGGGACACTCGGCACGACCTCGGGCGGGAGTCTCCCGTGCCGCGCACCTCGACCTCGCCGCGGGGCATCTTGCCGGCAGTCGGCGCCACCTACGGCCTCGGCTCGGGGTACGACGTCGGCGGGCTCCTGTACCCCCTCGGCGCGCGCCTCGACGGCCGGCGAGCCCTGCTGCGCGAAGGCGAGGCTCCGGTCGCGCTCGCTCTCGGGCTGTCCCTCTCCGGCTTCTTCGATCCGGGGGTCAACGACCGCTGCGTCCCGTCGGCCGACGGGGCCCTCTTCGGCGCCGAGGACGGCTGCTTCGACGAGTACGGCTGGGGCGCGCTCCTGGACGTGCCCCTCACCGTCTCGCAGCAGGTCGGCGTCCTCGGCTGGTTCGCCGGGGTGAAGCTGGGGGTGCTGCTGGTGCGCAGCGAGCGGACGTACACCGCGCCGCAGGGGGGCTTTCCGGCCCTGTCCTTCGACAAGGAGGTGCTGCGGGGCACTGCGGGGATCTTCGGGGGTGTGGAGCTGCGGCTGGGCGAGCGGCTGTCCCTCGCCTCGGAGCTGCAGATCCTCTCCTCGCTCAGCGAGGTGCGGCGGGTGGTGTACTACGTCGTGCCGGGGCTGGCGCTGCGCTTCACACCTGCTCCAAGGCCTGCGCGAGGTCGGCGAGCAGGTCGTCGATGTCCTCGCAGCCGGCCGAGAGGCGGACCAGTCCGTCGCTGATCCCCGCCTCGGCGCGGGCCTCCGATCCCATGCTGGCGTGGGTCATGCTGGCCGGGTGCTGGATCAGGGTCTCGATCCCGCCCAGGGAGACGGCCAGGGTCATGAGCTTGACGTTGTCGAGCAGCCGGCGGCCCGCCTCGAGGCCGCCCTTCAGCCCGAAGGACATCAAGGCGCCGGAGCCCCGCATCTGCTTCTCGGCCAGCTCCTGCTGGGGGAAGGAGGGCAGCCCGGGGTACTTGACCCACTCCACCTTCGGGTGAGCGGCGAGGAACTCGGCGATCCGCTGGGCGTTGCGCTGCCCTTCCTTCACCCGGAGCGCGAGGGACTTGACCCCGCGCAGCACGAGCCAGGACTGGTGCGGGTCCATGGTGCCGCCCAGGTGGTTGAGCGCCCCCCGCATCTGCTTGTAGAGCTCCGGGGTGGCCGCCACGATCACCCCCCCGACGACGTCGGCGTGACCGTTGATGAACTTGGTGATGCTGTGCAGCACCACGTCCGCACCCAGGGCGAGGGGGTTCTGCAGGATCGGGCTGGCGAAGGTGTTGTCCACCACCAGCAAGGCACCGTGCTGGTGGGCCAGCTTGGCGCAGGCCTCGATGTCGCTGATGCGCATCGTCGGGTTGGCCGGGGTCTCGAGGTAGATCATCCGGGTGTTGGGCCGCAGGGCGGCCTCGACCTGGGCCAGATCGCCCGTGTCGATGCAGGAGGACTCCACGCCGAAGCGGGAGAAGTGCTTCTCCAGGACCACCCGGGTCGGGCCGTACACGGAGTTGGTGCAGATGACGTGCTGGCCCGCGGACAGGAAGGTGAAGAACACCGTCGAGATGGCCGCCATGCCGGAGCCCGTCGCCAGACCGTCGTACCCACCCTCCAGCTCGGCGATGCACTGCTCGAAGGCGCGGGTCGTCGGGTTCCCCATGCGGGTGTAGATGAAGCCCGGAGACTTGCCCGAGAAGCGGTCCGCACCCTGCTGGCAGTCCTCGAAGGCGAAGGTGGAGCACTGATAGATCGGGGTGACGATCGCGCCCGTTGGCGGGTCGACGTGCTGGGCGGCGTGGATCGTCTGGGTCGCGGGTTTGTAGGTGCCGTGGTCAGCCATCATGGTCTCCTCTCACCGGTGCAAGTCCCCCCCTCGCCAGCAGGAGGGCGAACCGGGCCCGGAGAGGGACCGCGGCGCGTGCCGCCCGCGAGCGCCTGGCAAGCTAGCAGAATCGATCCCTCCTTGCCAGTCGAAGGTGCGCCGCGGCCGTCATGATGCCGACCTGGCAGAGGACCGTCTGCTGGGTGGGGCGGCTCAGCCGTCCGTCGCCCGCATTGACAGCGGTGCGCGCGATCGTTATATCCTGCGCCTGCAGGAGCCCCGACCGATGGGCTCTGGCGCGGGCCCCGGCGAGCCGCTCGCCGCTCTGGAGCACGCGTCGGCAGTTCTCCGCTAGCGCGAGGAGGGACGATCGTGGCAACAGCACCGACCAAGGTGGCACCGAAGGTCAAGGCCGCACGCCGGGGCGGACGCCTGGAGGAGGATGTGCGCTTCGACGTGCGCCTGCGCCAGCGCAACCTCCGGGAAGGGGTCCTCTCCCGCGCCGACGTCGAGAAGCACCTGAAATCCTTGCCGGACTCGGCCGCCAAGGCCGAGACCCTGGGCAAGGGCGAGTAGGTCCGCCAGCCGCGACGACACCGGACGAGGTGGGAAGATGGCCGACAACTCCAAGGATTTCGCTGTAGTCGACCGCCGTGCGAGCCGGGCCGCCGAGGCCGCCGGCGCCGCGCCGGATGCGCCCGTCGCCGCGGACGCCCAGGCCGCCGGGCCGGCCGCGCCCCCCGCCGCCGCGCCCCCCGTCGCCGCGCCCCCCCCGGCGCCACCGGCCGAGGACGAGGGTCTCCCGAGCGCGGCCCCCGCAGCCGAGTTCGAGATGGACTTCACCACCTTCCTCATGTCCCTGGCCACCTCGGCGTTCGTCCACCTCGGGCGGGCGCGCAACCCGGAGACGGGCGCCGTCGCCGCGAACCTGCCCCTGGCGCGCCAGACCATCGACATCCTCGGGCTGCTCGAGGACAAGACCCGGGGCAACCTCACCGACGACGAGGCGATCCTGCTGCAGAACCTGCTGTTCGATCTCCGCCTGCAGTACGTCGAGGCCACCTCGGGGGCTGCCGGTCGCCCTGCCGCGGGGTGAGCCCCGGCCGCCCCTCCCTGGTCCCAAAGTTCGCTCGCCCTGGTCGGCGAGCCAGATCTTCGAGCCTTTCGTCCTGGTCTTGGCCCCTGCTCCTCGGCCTGCTGACCGCGGGCTGCACTCCCACGGACGGCGAGCTGTATCGCCGGGTCATCGCGGGGGTGGCCCAGGTGGTCACCGTCCAGGGGCTGGCCCAGCCCGGGCCGACGGTGCCCCTCGCGAGCCTCGCCGCGACCGATGACGAGGGCACGCCCACCGCGGGCACGGCCGCGCAGTGGATCACCGCCTCCCTGGGGGGGGGCGTGCTGCTCGACGAGCAGGGGCATGTGGCGACCGCGGCCCACGTGCTCGACGGGGCCCAGAAGATCGGGGTGGTGTTCGACGGCAACCAGCGGGCGCGGGCCCAGGTCGTCGGGCTCGATCCCTTGACCGACCTGGCCTTGCTGAAGATCGCCACCTTGCCGCCGGGGGTGCGGCCCCTGACCCTCGGTGGGGGAGAGGAGGCCCGCGTCGGCGACCGGGTGCTGGTCATCGGCAACCCCGACGGGCTCCCCCTGACCCTCACCGGCGGCCGGGTGAGCGGCCTGCACCGCCGCAGCGCCGAGGGCCAGCGGGTCTATCACGACTACCTCCAGACCGACGCCGCGCTCTTCCCCGGCTGCTCGGGGGGGCCCCTGCTGGACGACCGGGGGCGGGTGCTGGGGCTGGTGATCTCCATCGATCGGGAGCGGCGGGGGGTCGGCTTCGCCCTGCCCTCCCACCGGGCCAAGCCGCTGCTCGATCAGCTCATCGGCCAGGGGCGGGTGGTCCGGGGGTGGATCGGCGTCACCGCCAAGGACCTGGAGGCCGAGGTCGAGCGGCTGCTGGGTCTGCGACGCGGGCAGGGCGCCCAGATCTGGCGCCTGGTCCCGGGGACGCCCGGCGAGCAGGCGGGCTTGCGGCCGGGGGACGTCGTGCTCGAGGTCGCGGGGCAGCCCGTCGAGGGCCGGCGTGACCTGGCCTGGGCCATCGCGCTGGCGCCGCCGGGCCGGGAGCTGAAGCTGAAGGTGCTGCGGGGCAAGGAGCAGCGGGAGCACCGGGTGCTGCCCGTCCTCCGCCCCGAGCCGCTGCCCGAGGGAGCCAAGAATGCCTTTTGAGCGCTTCGAACGACCGGCCAAGGAGGCCCTCTCCCGTGCGCGCAAGCTGGCCATCGAGCTGCACCACCAGCGGGTGCTGCCCGAGCACCTGCTCCTCGGCCTGCTCGACCGCCCGGGCTCGGAGACGGCCCGGGCCCTGCGGCTGCTCGGTGCCGAGCCGGCCTTCCTCCTGGCCCGCCTCGACGAGCGGCTGCGCCAGGAGCCGCGGTCCTACGCCAGCGAGGAGGTCTACCTCTCCCAGGCGGCCCTGCGGGTGCTCGAGGCCGCGCAGCGGCGGGTCAAGGGCGACCGCCTGGTGGGTGAGCTCGAGCTGCTCGACCTGCTGGCGGGCCTCGAGCGGGAGCCGGTGGGGCGGCTGCTGCGGGAGGTGGGGATCACGCCGGAGACGCTGCGGCTGGGGCGGGCGCGGGTGCAGCCCCCGGCCACGGGCGGCGGTGCGGCGGCCGCCCCGGTCGGGTCCGCCGGCGCGGCCCCCGGCCGCAGCGGGTCGGCGAGCAGCCGGAGCGAGAACGCGGGCCCGGACGATGGCCAGCCCGCGCTGGTCCGCTACGGGCGGGACCTCACGGCCCTGGCACGCGAGGGCCGGCTCGACCCGGTGATCGGCCGGGACGAAGAGATCCGGCGCGTGATCCAGGTCCTCTCCCGGCGGGTCAAGAACAACCCGGCGCTGATCGGCGAGCCCGGCGTCGGCCGGGCCGCGATCGTGTCGGCCCTCGCCCAGCGCATCGTCGCCCGGGACGTGCCCCGCAGCATGGAGGGGCGCCGGATCGTCTCCCTCGACATGGGCTCGCTGCTGGCCGGCGCCAAGCTGCGCGGGCAGTTCGAGGAGCGGCTGAAGCAGGTGATCCAGGAGGTCGTGCAGTCCGATGGGCAGGTGATCCTGTACGTCGACGAGCTGCGCTCCCTGGTCGGGGCCGGCGCGGGGGGCGAGGGGGCCATCGACGCCTCGGCCCTGCTCAAGCCGGCCCTGGCCCGGGGCGAGCTGCACTGCATCGGCGCCACGACCCCCGACGAGTACCGGCGGCACGTCGAGAAGGATCAGGCGCTCGCCCGGCGCTTCCAGCCCATCCTCGTCGAGGAGCCGACCCCGGAGCAGGCCCTCGCGATCCTGCGGGGCGTGAAGGTGAAGTACGAGCTGCACCACGGGGTGCAGATCAACGACCTCGCCCTGGTCGCCGCGGTCGAGCTGTCCCGGCGCTACATCGCGGACCGCGCCCTCCCGGACAAGGCCATCGACCTCATCGACGAGGCCTGCAGCCGGCTGCGGCTGGAGACCGAGTCGGTGCCCGACGAGGTCGACGAGGCCGCCCGCCGGATCCAGGGGCTGGAGGTCGAGGAGCGCGCCCTGCGGCCGGAGTCCCACCCCGACTCCCGGGAGCGCCACCAGGCCGTCGTCGCCCAGCTCGAGGGGGCGCGCCTGGAGCTGGCCGAGCTGCAGCGCCAGTGGCAGGGGGAGCGCGAGGCGATCGAGCGGATCCAGACCCTCACCCGGGACCTCGCCGAGTCCCGCGCGGAGGAGGTCGAGGCGACGCGGGTCGGCGACCTGGGCCGGATCGCCGAGCTCCGCTACTCGACCCTCCCCGAGCTGACCTCCCGGCTGGAGCAGGCGACCGCCACCCTGCAGGAGCTGCAGGCCGGCCGGGTGCTGCTGCCCGAGCAGGTCGGCCAGGAGAACGTCGCGGAGGTCGTCGCCGACTGGACCGGAGTCCCGGTCTCCCGCCTCTTCGAGGCGGAGGTCCAGAAGCTGCTGCGTATGGAAGAGGAGCTGGCCCGGCGGGTCGTGGGCCAGGACGACGCGATCCGGGCCATCGCGGCCGCGGTGCGGCGCTCGCGGGCCGGGCTCCAGGACCCCCGGCGCCCCATCGGCTCCTTCCTCTTCCTCGGCCCCTCCGGGGTCGGCAAGACGGAGCTGGCCAAGGCGCTGGCCGAGTTCCTCTTCGCCGACGAGGCGGCCATCGTCCGGCTCGACATGTCCGAGTACATGGAGAAGCATGCGGTGGCCCGGCTCATCGGGGCGCCGCCGGGCTACGTCGGCCACGACGAGGGCGGCTTCCTCACCGAGGCGGTGCGCCGGCGGCCGTACGCGGTCGTCCTGTTCGACGAGGTGGAGAAGGCCCACCAGGACCTCTTCAACGTCCTGCTGCAGCTCCTCGACGACGGGCGGCTGACCGACAGCAGCGGCCGCACGGTGGACTTCAAGAACACCGTCGTCATCATGACCTCCAACCTCGGCAGCCAGGCGATCCTCGAGCTGCGCGGGGACGAGGAGGCGATCCGCGAGCAGGTGCTCCTGGCGGTGCGCAATTACTTCCGGCCCGAGTTCCTCAACCGGATCGACGAGCTGATCCTCTTCCACTCCCTGTCGCGCGAGCTGCTCGAGCGGATCGTCGACATCCAGCTCAAGGGGCTGCGGGCCTTGCTGGCGCCGCGCAAGATCCGCCTCACCCTCACCCCCGAGGCGGGCCGGGCCCTCGCCGAGCTCGGCTACGATCCGTTGCTCGGTGCCCGTCCCCTGAAGCGGGCGCTCCAGCGGCACGTCCAGGATCCCCTGGCGCAGGCGATCCTCGAGGGGCGGGTCCGGGACGGGGAGGAGGTGCGCGGCGTCGTCCGGGCCGATGGTACCATCGCCCTGGAGTCCGCGACCGACCGCGAGGGAGGCTGAAGATGGCGGGGAAGGAGAAGGGCAAAAAGTACCAGGCGGCGTCCGCCCCGCCGGCCGCGGCCAAGGCCCCCCCGAAGCGGCGGCCGCGTCCTGCCCGCAAGTCAGGGCCGGGGCTCGCCGAGCTCGAGGAGCTGTTCTGGGAGTGCGGGCTCGACCTGCTCGTGGACGGCCGCCGGCAGTACCTCGGCGCCGAGCACCTCGAGCTGATGCTGGACACGCGCTCCCGGGCCCTCACCCCTCTCGGGGGCGGCAGCCACCACCTGCTCCTCGGCCGCCAGCTCTTCCTCGTCGGCCCCTACGAGGAGCGGGTGGACGGCCACCCGGTCCGCTGGATCGGCGAGCGCTCGCCCGGCGCCAGCGAGGCGCGCCCCGCGGCGGCAGACCCGTCCGCCGTGCCGGACGATCCGGGGTCGAGCACGGACGGCGACGCGGGCTGACGGGCGTAGGTCCGCAGCACGCGCTCCGGCGCCTCGAGCCCCTCCAGCATCTCGAGCAGCTCCTCGGGCAGCCCGGCCCACCAGGTGCGCTTCTGTCCGTCCGCGGGGTGGGGGAGGGTGATCGCGGCCGCATGGAGCCAGAGGCGCAGGTCGCCCAGCAGCCGGGCCGCGCGGCGGTTCGCCTCGGGGTCGCCGTGGCGGTGGTCTCCCAGCACCGGGTGGCCGAGGCCCGCGAGGTGGCGGCGGATCTGGTGCTGGCGCCCGGTCGCGGGGCGGACCAGCAGCAGACTGGCGCGCAGCCCCTCCCGGAACGAGGCGAGGGTGCGGTAGCGGGTGACCGCATCCTGGGGCTGGCCGTCGGTGACCAGCGGGCGGCGGATCACGCCCTTGTCGTGGGTGATCCCGGCGACCAGCGCCAGGTAGCGCTTCTCGACCCGGCCCTCGGCGAAGCAGCGGCCGAGGAAGGAGGCCGCGTCCCGGGTCTTCGCCAGCACGAGCACGCCCGAGGTCTCCCGGTCGAGGCGATGCACCGGCTGGAGCCCCCCACCGAGCAGCGTGGTCACCGAGTCCGGCTCCTGGCCCGGATGGACGGCGAGCCCCGCGGCCTTGGCCACCACCAGCAGGAGGTCGTCCTCGTGGACGAGGCGGAACCCACGGTCCTCGCTCCGGCGCTCTGGCTCGGTCATGTCTACCCTCGCTCCCCGGCCGACCCGCGGGGCTCGCCGGCGCGGCGGCCCGTCTCCGGTCTTTTGCTGTACTACCCCAGCGCGGTCACGTTTCCAAGGGCGCTGGACAGGGAAGGCTCCCGCCCGCTAAGGTGCCCTGGTCCACGGATCGTCGGTTCGAGGCCGGGCGGGCTTGCCCCCGGCCTCCACAGGGGGAGCAGATGGGGGGACGCTGGTCGGGGCGCAGGAGCCTCGGGGATACCCGGGAGGTCTACGCATCGTGGTGCGGTGGGCCAGGATTTTGGTCCTTTGGTTCGTACATGCTGGTCCTTTCAGCTCTGATCGGAGGCCTCGGCAGCTCCAGCCTCCTCGGCTGCACGGGCAGCTCGAGCAGCCCGAGCGGGGATGTTGATCTCGGCCGCGGGGACGCCGGTCCGGCCGATCTCGGGCCGCAGCCCGCCGACGCGCAGAGGGCGCGAGACCAGGGGCGCCCCTTCCCGGACCAGGGGCCACCGCCCGACGGCGAGGTGGACCTCGGGCCCGGAGGCGACGGCGGCGGCCCGGTGGATGGAGGCGGCCTGGCGGACGCCGGTCCGGCCGATGGGGCCGTGGCGGACGGCGGGGGAGGGGACGGCGGGGGGCCCGCGGACGCCAGTGTGGACGGCGGGGGAGGGGACGGCGGGGGGCCCGCGGACGCCGGTGCGGACGGCGGGGGAGGGGACGGCGGCGGTGGCGGGGATGGGGGGCGCGCGGCCGATGGCGGGGATGGCGGCTGGGCGCCGCCCTTCGATCCCACGGTCTGCGGGGCGGTGCCTCACGCCTGGCTCCCTCCAGGGCAGACCGGGACGGTGATCGCCTGGGAGGAGCTGCCCCTCTCGGGGATGAGCGCCGAGCAGATCAACGCGATCCTCGCCACCACCGATTTCGCCTGGGCCGCGCCGGTCGCTTACGGCGCCCGCAACTTCCGGCTCCGCTACCTCACCCAGGATCGGGGCCGGCTGGTCGAGGCCACCGCGGCGGTGGGCATCCCCCAGGGCCTGCCCGCGGGTGAGGCGGCCGCGCCGCTCCTCTGGCTGCACGGCACCAGCGGCTTCAACGATCAGTGCGCGCCCTCCCGCGATCCCTTCGAGGGCGCGGTCGCCCCGACCGTCCTCGCCGCGCTGGGCTTCATCGGCGTGGCCCCCGACTACATCGGGATGGTGGGCTTCGGTGCGCCCTCGCCCCCCGGAACCTTCGAGGCCTACCTCGTGGGCGAGCAGGCCGCGCTCGGCAGCCTCGACGCCCTGCGTGCCGCGGCCCAGGCCCTGACGGGGCTGCCGGGCGCGCCGCGTGCGGCGCTGGACCAGGTGGTGATCCTCGGGGGCTCCCAGGGCGGCCACGCGGCCCTGTTCACCGAGCGCTACCAGCCCTACTACGCACCCGAGCTGGAGCTGGTCGGCGTCGTCGCGGCCGTGCCACCGACCGATCTGCTCGGCCTGGCCACCTGGGCGACGACGAGCTGGGGGCCGACGGCCCAGACCCTGCCCTTCGCCCTGGCCGCGATGCGCTCCTGGTATGGACATCCCGAGGACATGACCTCGGTCCTGGTCGACGACGGGCCGCTCCCGGTCGCCTCGCTGATCGATGAGCTGATGGCGACGGAGTGCGGCTTCGACCCCCCCGACGACCTCGACACGCTGGAGGAGCTGTACCCCGCCGCGGTCCTCGCCTCGGGGAGCGCCGGGCGCTGGGAAGAGCTGGCCCCCTGGGGCTGCTACCTGCGCGAGAACAGCATCGCCACGACCAGCGTCCCGCGCGTCGGCTCCACCCCGCTGCTGGTGACCTTCGCGGAGCTCGACGATCTCGTCTACACCCCGGTCATGCGCGAGGACATCCCGCGGCTCTGCGCTCAGGGCTACCAGATCGAGTACCTGGAGTGCGCGGGGCTGGGCCACACCCGCGGCGCGCTCGCGGCCTTGCCCCAGATGCTCACCTGGTTGCGGCAGCGTGCGGACGGCGAGCCCTGGGTGCCGGAGCGACTCTGCGAGGTCACCCCGGCCAGGGACTGCCAGCCGCCGGCGCCGGAGCCCTGAGCCTCGGCGTCCGGGCATCGCGCCCGGTCGGCGGCCGGGAGCCCCTGGTCCTGGGGTTCCCCTCGACCACCGGCCCATGGTAGATTGAGCCGGCTCGTGGGGGAACCGCAGCAACCCATCCCCAAGAGGTGATGTCCATGCGTACCAAGACGAACCGCCTGTTTGCCTGCGCCACCCTGGCCCTGCTCGGGGGCCTCCTGCTCTGGTCCTGCAATCGCGGCGGCACGCCGGCAGGGGAAGGCAAGGAGGGCACCACCGATCGCTCCGGCGTCGCCGAGCCCACCGCCGCGGCCGAGCCGGCGGCGGCCGAGCCCGCGGCGGCGGCTGAGCCCGCGGCAGCAGCCGAGCCCGCAGCGGCGGCCGAGCCCGCAGCGGCGGCCGAGCCCGGGGCGGCGGCCGAGCCCGCAGCCGGCGCACCTCCGGCTGGTGGCTGCAACATGGTCGGCACCTGGGACGAGACCTGGCGCGGGATGGCCGCCGCGGACGGCAAGTCCATGACCGGCGAGTCCATCCTCAAGATCAGCGCGGACGGTGGGGCGCTGAAGGGCAAGGGCTCCGACAAGGCCTCTCCCACCACCACCTGGTCGGGGACGGTCACCGTCACGGGGAACCAGGTCAACTACGACTTCACCGCCCGCGACCTGACCTACAACGGCAGCTACTCCTGCCAGATCAAGGACGCGAGCTGCGCCAAGCTCGATTGCACGGTCGTCATCAAGAACCGCAACGGCTCCGCCAACATGACCGGCACGGCCACCTGGACGCGCGTCCAGCCCTGAGCCGGTAGCAGCCCGATCCCGCCCTCGCTCCGGGTTGCTTGATACCAAAGTACCAGTACCCCGCCCCAGGGGTCTCGTCCGGCTGCCTGGTGCTTGCTGCCGGAGCCTGCTGCCTGGTGTTGGAGCCTGCTGCCTGGTACCGGCGCCTGGTGGGTGCCGGCTGTTCTGGTGGGTGCCGGCTGTTCTGGTGGGTGCCGGCTGTTCTGGTGGGTGCCGGCTGTTCTGGTGGGTTCCGGCTGTTCTGGTGGGTGCCGGCTGTTCTGGTGGGTGCCGGCCTCCGCGCCGGCACCTCGCCGACCGGCGCGGAGGCCGGTCGCCACCCGGAATTACCTCTGATTTCAGCCGGAGCCTGGTGGATGAAGGCACCTTGCCGACCCGCCGGCCGGTCGCCACCAAGCCGGCTAGCTGCCGGTCCCTCGGCAAGGCGTGCCGGAGTCGCGGCGCGTGGCAATCCCGGCTTGACCCCCCCGCGCTTTCTCACTAGCTTAGCCCCACTCTGCCAGGGAGGCGGCCGCGCCGCCGTCGGCAGACGGCAGGAGGGTCAGGATCTTGAGCGAATACCTCTATGTCGGGTTCTTCCTCGTCTTCGGCGTCCTCATGGTCCTCGTCACCTTCGCGCTCAACTGGGCCCTGCGACCGACGCGTAAGGAGCCAGGCAAGTACCTCACCTACGAGTGCGGCAACCTCACCGCGGAGCAGTCGAGCTACGTCCCGGTCAACGTCCGCTACTACCTGCTCGCCCTGCTCTTCGTGCTCTTCGACGTCGAGGTGATCTTCTTCTTCCCCCTCGCCCTGTTGCTGCGGGAGCAGGGCCTCGCGGTGTTCGCCTACGTCGAGATGGTGATCTTCGTCTCCGTCCTGGCCCTCGGGCTCGCGTACGCCTGGAGGAAGGGGGTGCTGAAGTGGGTGTGATCGACGACGAGGTCCTGCCGCGCATGGAGAAGTGGCCGGGCGGCGGGCTGGTGGTCGCGGCGGCCGACTGGGTGTTCAACCAGGCCCGGGCCAACTCCCTGTGGCCCGTGACCTTCGGGCTCGCCTGCTGCGCCATCGAGATGATGGCCACCGGTCAGCCGAAGTACGACCTCTCCCGCTTCGGCATGGAGGTCTTCCGCGCCTCGCCGCGCCAGGCCGACCTGCTCATCGTCGCCGGCACCGTGACCCACAAGATCGCCCCCCTGGTGCGACGGGTCTACGAGCAGATGCCCGAGCCGAAGTACGTGCTGGCCATGGGCTCCTGCGCGCTGTCGGGAGGACTTTATTACTACGACAGCTACTCGGTGCTCAAAGGCATCGACCAGATCATCCCCGTGGACGTCTACGTCCCCGGATGCCCGCCGCGACCCGAGTCGCTGCTCCACGGGCTGATGCAATTGCAGGAGATGATCCGCCACGAGAGCTTCGGCGAGCGCGGCGCCCGGCGGCGGGCGCAGCTCGCGGAGGCCGACGGCCAGGCCCCGGCGGAGGTGGAGGAGCGATGAACTGCGCGACCCTGCAGCACAAGCTCCCCCACGCCACGATCCTCGACCCCGCCGCCGGCGAGGTCCTGGAGATCACCGTGCGCGTCCCGCCCGCGGACCTCTTCGCCACCCTCCAGACCCTGCGGCAGGACCCGGAGCTGCAGCTCGATCTGCTCGCCAACCTGGCGGGGGTCGACTACCCGCCCGAGCGGATCCGGATCCACTACCACCTGGTCTCCCTGTCGCTCAAACACCGGCTCTGCGTGCAGGTCGATCTGCCCCGCGCGGACCCCGAGGTCGCCTCCGTGGTGCCGATCTGGAACGCCGCCAACTTCTTCGAGCGGGAGGTCTACGACCTGTTCGGGGTGCGGTTTCTCGGGCACCCCAACCTGAAGCGGATCCTGATGGACGACGACTTCGTCGGGTGGCCGCTGCGCAAGGACTTCACGCACCCCCAGTTGGTCCACAAGCCGGAGCGCTGAGCCATGTACCTGCAGCAGTATGCGCCCGAGCCCGATTCCCTAGAGTCCCAGGACCTCTGGGTCAACTTCGGCCCCCAGCATCCCTCCATGCACGGGGTGATGCGGCTGCTCGTCCGGCTGGAGGGCGAGGTCGTGCGGGAGGTCGTGCCGATCATCGGGTACCTCCACCGGGCCCTGGAGAAGATCGCCGAGAGCCGCACCTTCCCGCAGTTCATCCCCTACACCGACCGCGAGGACTACCTCGGCGCGATGAACGGCAACCTCGGCTACGTGCTGGCCGTCGAGCGGCTGCTCGAGGTCGAGGTCCCGCGCCGCGCCGCCCTGCTGCGAGTGCTCGTCGCCGAGCTCAACCGGATCGCCAGCCACCTGATCTGGTGGGGGACCTACTCCCTGGACCTCGGCGGCTGGACCGGCGTCACCTACGGCTTCCGCGAGCGGGAGGGGATCGTCGACATCTTCCAGGACCTCTGCGGCGCACGCCTGACCTACTCCTACCTGCGCTTCGGCGGCGTCTCCCGGGACATCCGGCCGGAGACCATCCAGAAGATCAAGGATTTCATCCCCTTCTTGCGCAAGATGCTCGGGGAGTACCGCACCCTGCTCACGGGCAACGTCATCTTCGAGGCCCGGACCCAGGGCATCGGCGTGATCTCGAAGGAGGAGGCGGTCAACTGGGGCCTCACCGGCCCCAACGTCCGGGCCTCGGGGGTCGACTACGACCTCCGACGTGACGACCCCTACTGCCTGTACCCGGAGTTCGAGTTCGACGTCCCGGTGGCGGTGGAGGGGGACTGCTACGCCCGCTACCTCTGCCGCTTCGAGGAGATGTACCAGTCCTTGCGGATCGTCGAGCAGGTGCTCGCCAAGCTGGAGCCGGGCCCGATCCAGGGCAAGGTGCCGCGGGTGATCAAGCCGAAGGCCGGCGAGGTCTACCTGCGCACCGAGGCGCCCCGCGGCGAGCTGGGCGTCCTCCTCGTCGCCGACGGCTCGCCGACCCCGTGGCGCCTGAAGCTGCGCGGCCCGTCCTTCAACGCGGTCGGGGCCATCCCCCGGCTCGCGCAGGGCTGGAAGATCGGCGACCTGATCTCGATCATCGGCTCCATCGACATCATCCTCCCCGACGTGGACAGATAGGCCATGCAGCAATTCCTCCAACCCGCGATCGACCTGTTCGAGCGCATCCCCCTGCTCGGGATGACCGTCGCCGGTCTGACCGTCTTCGGCGGGATGTGCGTCGTCGCCCTGGTCCTGGTGCTGATGGAGCGCAAGGTCGCGGCCGACTTCCAGACCCGGCCCGGGCCCAATCGCTACGGGCCCTACGGCGCGTTTCAGACGATCTGGGACGCGCTCAAGCTGCTCCGCAAGGAGGACATCCGGCCCACGGCCGTGGATTTCTGGGTCTGGTTCGCCGCCCCCGTCATCGTCTTCGTCGCCGCGTTCGCCGCCTACGTCACCATCCCCTTCGATCCGGTGCTGTACGTCAAGGACCTGAACATCGGGGTGCTGTACGTCTTCGCGATCGCCTCCTGGGGCGTCATCGGCGTGCTCATGGCCGGCTGGGGGTCGAACAACCGCTACTCCCTGTTCGGCGGCCTGCGGAGCGCAGCCCAGCTCATCGCCTACGAGGCGCCCATGATCCTCGCCGCGCTCGGGCCGGTCGCGCTCGCCGGCACCCTCTCCCTGCGCGGGATCGTCGAGGCCCAGCAGGGAGTCTGGTACGTCCTGCTGCAGCCCGTCGGCTTCGTCATCTACCTCATCACCGCGGTCGCCGAGACCAACCGCACCCCCTTCGACATGCCGGAGGCCGAGGCCGAGCTGACCGGCGGGTTCCACACCGAGTACTCGGGGATGAAGTTCGCGATGTTCTTCCTCGCCGAGTACGCCAACATGGTCCTGGTCTGCAGCCTCGCGACGGTCCTCTTCCTCGGGGGGTGGCAAGGCCCCTGGCTCCCCGGCTTCGTCTGGTTCTTCCTCAAGGTCGGGTTCCTCGTCTTTCTCTTCATCTGGTTCCGCTGGACCTTCCCCCGGGTGCGCGTCGACCAGCTCATGGTCTTCGCCTGGAAGGTCTTGCTGCCCCTGGCCTTCCTCAACCTGTTGCTCACCGGGCTGCTCATCGTCCTGGGGGTGTTCTGATGGTCTCGCCGACGCGACCGACCACGGGCTACTTCGCCGCGGTGCTGAAGGGGGGCTGGTCCCTCGTCCAGGGCATGGGGATCACCCTGAAGAACTTCTTCCGCAAGGAGGTCACCCTCGAGTACCCGGAGCAGCGTGAAGAGCTGCCCGAAGGGTACCGGGGGCCCGTGCGGCTGAAGGTCCACGACGGGCAGTACCACGCGTGCACCGCCTGCGGGGTGTGCATCAAGACGTGCCCGGTGGCCTGCATCTGGCTCACCACCGAGAAGGGGGAGGACGGCAAGCGCCGGCTCGCCACCTACACCTACGAGATGGAGCGCTGCATGTTCTGCGGCCTGTGCGTCGAGAGCTGCAACTTCGACGCCCTCGAGATGGGCCGGGACTACGAGAACGCGGTCTACGAGCGGGCCCTGCTGACCCGGGAGCTGCGCGGCAGCCTCACCCCGAAGCCCAAGGTCGAGCGAGAGAAGAAGGAGCGGGCGCCGAAGCCGGAGCTGCCGGCCGCCGCGCCCGCCGCGCCCGGGGAGAGCCTGGCGGAGCCGGCCGCGGTGACGGTCGCCGCCGCCCCCGCCGGGAAGGAGGACGCACGATGACCTCCGGCATCGGGGCGACGGTGATCTTCTGGGTGCTCGCCCTCTTCATCCTCGGCTTCGGCCTGGCGGTCGTGCGGGCGCGCAACCTGTTCAAGGCAGCGATCTCGCTCGCCTTTTGCCTGTTCGGCGTGGCCGGCATCTTCCTGCTGCTGGAGGCCGAGTTCCTCGCGGGCGTCCAGGTGCTGCTCTACATCGGCGCGGTGACCACCCTGACGATCTTCGCGATCATGGTGACCCAGGGGATCGCGGATCCCGCGGTGAAGCAGCTCAACGAGCAGCAGCTCCCCGCGGCCATCGTCGCGGGGACCGCGGTGCTGGCCGTCGGCCTGGCCCTGGTCAACGGGGTGCTGTTGGCCGCGCCGGCCCTCGCCACCGCGGACGGCGCGGTGCTCGGCCTCGGCCGGGAGCTGCTCGTCCAGTACGTGCTCCCCTTCGACGTGGTCACCGTGCTGCTGTTGATCGCGATGGTCGGGGCGATCATCCTGGCGCGCAAGGAGTAGCCCGCATGAACACGCTGCTGCTCTCCCTCAACCACTTCCTCGTGCTGGGAGCCTTGCTCTTCGGCCTGGGGATCTTCGGCGCCCTGACCCGCCGCTCGGCCATCGGCATCCTCATGAGCGTCGAGCTGATGTTCAACGGCGTGAACATCACCCTCGTGGCGCTCCAGCGGTACCTCTGGCCCAATGACCACACCGGGCAGATCTTCGTGATCTTCGCGATCACCGTCGCCGCGGTCGAGTCCGCGGTCGGGCTCGCCCTGGTCATCGCTGCGTACCGGCGCTTCCGCACGGCCATGGCCGACGAGGTCTCCTTGCTGCACGACGGCGCCCTGGCCATGGCCCTCGCGCCGTTCCGCAAGATGGGCAACCCGGAAGGTCTGGCGGGCCACCCGGGTTCGGCCCCGGGAGCCGGGCATTGAGGGCCGTCGGTGACACCGGCGAGCTTGGGTCTTTTGTACTACCGCTAGCTGCTTGAGCGAGGGGCAGACGTGAGCAGTCCTTACTCGTTCGTATGGTTGATCCCGGCCTTGCCCTTCCTGGCTTGCCTGGTGATCGTCTTCTTGACCCTGAAGCGTCCGCAGGTCTCGGGGATCGTCTCGGTCCTCGGGACCTTCGCTGCCTGGTGCCTGGCCATGGCCGTCGTGGTCATGCAGGTGACCAGCCCGTCGAGCCCGCCGACGGAGCTGTCGTTCACCTGGCTCGAGGTCGCGGGCTTCCGGCCGCTGGTCATCGGCCTGCTCATCGACCCTCTCGGGGCCATGATGCTGCTGGTGGTGACCACCGTCTCGACCCTCGTGCAGATCTACTCCCTCGGGTACATGGCGGGTGACCGGGGATTCTCCCGGTTCTTTGCCGAGATCTCCCTGTTCACCTTCAGCATGCTCGGCCTCGTCCTCGCCAACAACTTCCTGCAGATCTACATCTTCTGGGAGCTGGTCGGCCTCTGCTCGTATCTGCTCATCGGCTTCTACTACGACAAGAAGTCTGCCGGGGACGCGGCCAAGAAGGCCTTCGTCGTCACCCGGTTCGGCGATTTCGGCTTCCTGCTCGGCATCCTCTTCATCACCCTCTTCGTCGGCAACTACAACTTCGTCGAGCTCGGGGCCATGGCCTCGGCCGGACAACTGGACGCGCTCTTCCCCGGGCTGACGACCATCATCGCCTTGCTGATCTTCTCCGGCGCCATGGGCAAGTCGGCCCAGTTCCCCCTGCACGTCTGGCTGCCCGACGCCATGGAGGGGCCCTCGCCCGTCTCCGCCCTGATCCACGCGGCCACCATGGTCGCGGCCGGCGTCTACCTCGTGGCCCGCAACTTCGCGATCTTCGCCGCCTCGCCCCTGGCGCTCGACGTGGTCGCGTACGTCGGCGGCTTCACGGCGCTCTTCGCGGCGACCATCGCGGTCGCCCAGAACGACATCAAGCGGATCCTGGCCTACTCGACCCTCTCCCAGCTCGGCTACATGATGATGGCCCTGGGCGTGGGCGGGCTGACCGCCGGCTCCTTCCACCTCATGACCCACGCCTTCTTCAAGGCCCTGCTCTTCCTCGGCGCCGGCTCGGTGATCCACGCCCTGCACACCAACGACATCTGGGAGATGGGCGGGCTGCGCCACCAGATGAAGGCCACCTCCTGGACCTTCATCATCGGCTCCCTCGCCCTGGCCGGGATCTTCCCCCTGGCCGGCTTCTGGAGCAAGGACGAGATCCTCACCGTCGCGTTCGGCGGCGGCCGCTACGGCCTGTTCGCCATCGGGCTCGGCGCGGCCTTCCTGACCGCGTTCTACATGTTCCGCCTCTGCTTCCAGGTGTTCGGCGGCAAGGTGCCCGCGGGGGCCCACCCCCACGAGTCTCCCCGCACCATGACCCTGCCCCTGGTGGTCCTCGGCGTCCTCTCGGTGGTCGGCGGCCTCGTCGGCATCCCCGCGCTGACCCACAACTTCGAGCACTTCATCCCGACTCCCGGGCATGAGGGGCACTTCTCCCTGCCCATCGCCCTGGTCTCGACCCTCGTGGCGCTCGCGGGCATCGGGCTCGCCTGGCTGATCTACGGGGCGAAGAAGATCTCCGCGGAGTCGCTCAGGCTGAAAGCTCTACCGCTGCACAAGCTGCTGGCCAACAAGTACTACGTCGACGAGATCTACACCGTCGTCATCCGGTACAGCCTCTTCGTGCTCGCGGCTGCGGTCGCCTGGTTCGACCGCCACATCGTCGACGGCGCGGTGAACGTCACCGGCTGGCTGACGCAGGTCTCCGGCCATGGTCTGCGGACCTTGCAGAGCGGGCGGGTCCAGGCCTATCTGCTGTACCTCTTCCTGGGAGTGGTCATCTTGCTGGGCTTCCTCGCCTACCTGCAGCAACCGGGCCTCTGCTGGCTGGGAGGTGCGCGATGAGCGGCTTCCCGATCCTGACGGCCATCATCTTCTCGCCGGCCCTGGCCGCCTTGATCCTGATGGCGATCCCGCCGCAGCGGAAGACCGCGATCCGCACGGTCGCCCTGCTCGGGGCCCTGATCTCGGCCGCGCTCAGCTTCGTCGTCGCCGCGCAGTACGACCCGGCGGCGGCCGAGAAGTTCCAGCTCGTGGAGCGGGTGCCCTGGATCCTGCAGCTCGGCATCGATTACTACCTGGCGGTGGACGGCATCGGCGTGGCGATGCTGATCCTCACGGCGATCATCATCGTCACGGGGGTCATCGTCTCCTGGGGAGAGATTCACGATCGCCCCAAGGAGTTCTTCGCCTTGCTCCTCTTCCTCGTGACCGGCGTCTACGGGGTGTTCGTCTCCTACGATCTCTTCCTGTTCTTCCTCTTCTACGAGGTCGCGGTCCTGCCGATGTACCTGCTCATCGGTGTCTGGGGGTCGCAGACCTACAACCTCGAGGGAGAGATCGTCCGCACCAAGGAATACTCCGCCATGAAGCTGACCCTGTACCTGATGCTCGGGTCGGCGTTCATCCTCCTGGCCTTCCTGGCGATGTACTTCGTCGCGGGGCGGACCACGTTCGACTACTTCGTGCTGCAGTCGACGGTGTGGAGCAAGGAGTTCCAGGTGGTCGTCTTCCCCCTGGTCTTCGTCGGCTTCGGTATCCTGGGCGGCCTGTGGCCCTTCCACACCTGGTCGCCCGACGGCCACGCCTCGGCGCCGACCGCGGTCTCCATGCTCCACGCCGGCGTGCTGATGAAGCTCGGCGCGTACGGGGTGCTGCGCATGGCCATCGCGATGTTCCCCCTCGGCGCCGAGATCTGGGCGCCGGTGTTCATGCTGCTGGCCCTGGTCAACGTCGTCTACGGCTCCATCGGCGCCCTGCACCAGACCGATCTCAAGTACGTCATCGCCTACAGCTCCGTGTCCCACATGGGGATCGTCCTCTTCGGGCTGTGCACCCTGCACACCCTCGGGCTCAACGGCGCGGTCCTGCAGATGTTCTCCCACGGCATCATGACGGGCCTCTTCTTCGGCCTCGTCGGCTCGATCTACGGCCGGACCCACACCCGGATGATCCCGTTCATGGGCGGCTTCGCACGCCAGATGCCCTTCCTCGCCTTCGCCTTCTCCGCGGCCGCGTTCTGCTCCCTGGGGCTGCCGGGGATGTCCGGCTTCGTCGCCGAGCTGCTGGTGTTCCTCGGTGGCTTCCAGACCAACCCCGTGCTCACGGGCATCGCGGCCACGGGCATCGTGGTCACCGCCCTGTACATCCTGCGGGTCGTGCAGAAGATCTTCCTCGGGCCCGTGGTCGAGAGGTCCCACGGCTTCGACTTCACCGGCCTGACCGACGCCTCACCCCGGGAGAAGCTGGCCCTCGGGATCCTCATCGCCACCCTGCTGATCGTCGGCTTCTACCCGTACTGGATGATGCACGTGATCGACGCCGGCGTCGTCGAGGTGGTACGGCACCTGGGCCCGGAGAAAGCCTCCCTGGCCTGGCTGCTGGGCAAAGGGGCGCTGTGATGCAGTTCATCTACCTCCTCGAGGTCCCGGTGGTCGGGGTCGCCGGCCTGCTGCTGCTCCTCGACCTCCTCGATCGGGGGCGGCGCCTGACCCCGACCTTCTGGTCGGCGCTCTCGGCCATCGCCGCCCTGGCCGTGCTCGCGAGCTCCTTCCACGCGTCCGGGCCCGACGGGCCGACCTTCTGGAACAGTTACATCGGCGACGGCTACGGCCTGCTGGTCAAGCGTCTGCTCCTCTCCGCGGTCTTCTTGACCTCCCTGCTCTCCTACGACTTCGTGAGCACCCGGACTCGCTGGGTCGCCGAGTACTACGCCCTGCTGTGGTTCGCCGTCTTCGGAATGATGCTCATGGTCTCGGCCAACGAGCTGATCATGCTGTTCGTGGCCACCGAGACGACCACCGTCTCCCTGTACATCCTCGCGGCCTTCTTCAAGGACGAGCGCCCCTCGGTCGAGGCAGGACTGAAGTACCTGCTGCTCGGCGCGGCGTTCGCGGCCACGATGCTGTATGGCATGGCTCTGATCTATGGAGCGACCGGGACGCAGTCGATCCCGGACATCGCGGTCCGGCTCGGTCGGGCTGGTACGATCAGTCCAATGTTGCTGACCGGGATGGTCCTCTTGCTCGTCGGCTTCTCCTTCAAGCTGGCCGCGGTGCCCTTCCATAGCTGGGCCCCCGACGTCTACCAGGGCGCGCCCACCCCGATCACCGCGTTCCTCTCCGTGGCGAGCAAGGCCGCGGGCGTGGCGGTGCTGCTGCGGGTCTTCTACATCGCGCTCGGCCCGCTGCAGGCCGACTGGACGGTGCTGCTGATGGTGCTCGCGGCGATCACGATGATCGTCGGCAACGTCGTCGCGCTCACCCAGCGGGACATCAAGCGGCTGCTGGCCTACTCGTCCATCTCCCAGGCCGGGTACATCCTCGTCGGCGCGTCCTCGGCCAGCACCCTGGGGATCAGCTCGTCCCTGTTCTACCTGGTGACCTACCTCTTCGCGAACTTCCTCGCGTTCACCGTGGTGGTCGTGGTCTACGGGAAGACCGGCTCGGACGACACCTTCGACTACGGTGGGCTGGGCCGCCGCTCGCCCTTGCTCGCCCTGGCCATGATGCTCGCCCTGCTCTCCCTCGGGGGGATCCCGCCCCTGGCCGGCTTCTTCGGCAAGCTCTACCTCTTCGCGGCCGCGGTGGAGCAGGGGCACTACTTCCTGGTGCTCATCGGCATCCTCACGTCGACGGTGGCGATCTTCTACTACCTGACGGTGCTGCGGCGCCTGTACATCGACGAGCCGAAGCCGGACGCGGCCGGGCCGGTGCCCCTCGGGCCCTCGAGCCGCCTGGCCCTGCTGATCTGCCTGGCCGGCACGCTGCTGCTGGGAGTGCTGCCCCACCTCGCCGCGGACTGGACCCTCCAGGTCGGCCGCGAGCTCCTCGCGGGCCAGTAGCGTTTCCTGATGATCTGGTTGACGCCGACCTGGTGGGTGCCGGCCTCTGCGCCGGCACCAGTCTCCTGAGGAAGCTGATCTGGAGGAAGCCGACCTGGTGGGTGCCGGCCTCTGCGCCGGCACCTGCTTCATGCCGATCGGGTGGGTGCCGACCTCTGCTTCATGCTGATCGGGTGGGTGCCGGCCTCTGCGCCGGCACCAGTCTCCTGAGGAAGCTGATCGGGTGGGTGCCGGCCTCTGCGCCGGCACTGCGAGATGCACGCTCACGGGCTCTGCCGCCCGGCGAGCGCGGACCTGTACCGTCATCCCCGCAAGGGGGCCGGCAGTCAGGTCGTGGGGTGGGGTGCTGGGAACCGCGAGGGGTTCAGCGCATGCGGCGGTGCTTGCGCTTGTCCATCTCGTCGGTGAACCAGGCCGGGCAGCGCAGGCCATCCTCGTTGAGGTGGCGTTCGCGGCAGATCCCTTCGCAGGTATCGCTCACCGCGCAGCGCTCCTTCGGCTCGCCAAGGGTACGGGGGAATCGGTTGTCTCGGTCGTTGTAGTCGTTCATGGCGGGCCGTTTTAGCCGCGGTGCGGTCGGTGCGCAAGGTGGAAAGTGCACGGGGGGGCCTGTCCAGGGTCGCGGCCGGCGGTGACGTCCCCTCTCCCGGAGCCTCCCCGTTGTCGGGTGATCCGCGCCGCCTCGCCGGCGCGACGCCTCGCCCCGGCGCGGGCAGGATGCACGGCCGCTCCATTCCTGGCCGCGGTCGCCGGACTCACCCTCCGCCGGGATTTCTCTTCCTCGCCGCTTGACGGCACCCCGTCTCCCCCGGTACACCGTATCGGTTCGAGGTCAACCACCATGACGGAGAGGTAGGGTATGAGCACGAAGTTCAGGTTCAGCGGAATTCTTCTGGTGGCCGCACTGCTGGCCTTGTCCACCGTGGTCGCGGCCTGCGGGGACGACGACACCAAGCGCACGGGCGAGGAAGGCGAGGGTGAGGGCGAAGGGGCCGAGGGCGAGGGCGAGGGCGCCGAGGGCGAGGGCGCCGAGGGCGAGGGCGCCGAGGGCGAGGGCGAGGGTGCCGAGGGCGAGGGCGAGGGCGCCGAGGGCGAGGGCGAGGGCGCCGAGGGCGAGGGCGAGGGCGCCGAGGGCGAGGGCGAGGGCAGCGAGCCCACCGTCGCTCCTGGTGGTGCCTGCACCTGCGACTCCGAGTGCCTGGCGCCCGAAGGGTACGATCCGGTCTGCGTCATCGGGATCTGCATGATCTACGCCTCGGCCGAGTGCTCCGGCGCCGGCTCCCAGGAAGAGTGCCCCGAGGGCAGCCGCTGCTGGGGCCTCACCGAGGACGTCTCCATGTGCTGGCCCGACTGCAACGAGGACGGCAGCAACTGCGACGGCGAGTGCGATGCCGACGGCTCCTGCGTGTTCACCGACGAGACCGACTGCGATCCCGAGTGCGCCTCCTTCTGCCGTGGCGGCGGCGGCGGCGACTTCTCCTGCGGCGAGGTCCTCGACTGCATGCTCAGCGGCGACATGGAGAGCAGCGACTGCTACTACGCCGGCACCCCCGAGGCGCAGGCCACCTTCGACGAGATGTACGACTGCTGGGACGAGTACTGCTACGAGACCGAGACCGAGGAAGAGTGGACCAACTGCATCATCGAGTCCTGCGTTGACCTCAACAACGCCTGCGTCGAGGTCGAGTGCGGCGACGACGCCTGCCACCCGCTCTTCGAGACCCGGGCGAGCTGCGCGGACGACTGCGTCTACTGCGGCAACAACTACTGCGAGGAGGACGCGGACGAGACCATCGAGAACTGCCCGGACGATTGCCTCTCCTGCGGCGGCGTCGTGGACTGCATGACCTCCTGCGATCCCTGGTTCGGCGACCCGAACTGCCCCGACATCTGCTACGCCCGTGGCACCAGCGACTCCCAGGAGCAGTTCGACGCGATGCTCGCCTGCTGGGACGAGAAGTGCCCCTGGGAAGGCCGCGCCTTCGACAACTGCATCAAGACCCAGTGCGGTGATGCCACCAACCTCTGCCTCGCGGCCGAGTGCGGCGACGATGTCTGCACCCCTTACGCCGAGAACCGGGCCAACTGCCTCGAGGACTGCGCGGTCTGCGGCGACGGCATCTGCGACGAGGGCGAGGATCTCGAGTCCTGCGAGCTCGACTGCGCCGAGCCCCCGGACAACGCCCTCTGCGCCGACGCCGAGGTGATCACCGCCTCCGGCACCCAGGAGCTGTCCGGCACCACCGTCGGCGCCCGCACCGAGTACAACGGCAACCGCGGCCCCGACGTCTGGTACAGCTTCACCCTCGAGGCGCCCACCACCGTCGCCCTGACGGTCAGCGGCGACGACGAGTGGGACTCCTACCTCTACCTGCTGAAGGGCGATTGCGAGGCCAACACTCTGGTCGCGGAGAACGACGACTCGAGCCTGGAGGACACCCTGTTCTCGGCCATGGAGGCCAAGGGGCTCAACCCCGGCCAGTACCTCGTCGTCGTCACCGGCTACAGCGGCGCCAAGTTCGGGCCCTTCGACCTCACCGCCAAGTTCACGGCCTTCGTGCCCTCCTGCGGCGACGACATCTGCTCCACCGGAACCGAGGATGCGACCTCCTGCGAGGCCGACTGCCTGGTCTGCGGCGACAAGGTCTGCACCGAGGGCAAGGAGACCCTCGCGAGCTGCCCGAAGGACTGCGCGGTCTGCGGCGACGAGGTCTGCACCAACAATGTCGAGACCGTCGCCACCTGCGGCGCGGACTGCGATGGCACCTGCGGCGACGCCATCTGCTCGGCCGACAACGAGGACGTGGAGTCCTGCGCGGTCGATTGCCAGCCCCCGGCCAACGACACCTGCGCCAACGCCGCGGTCCTCGAGCTGGGCGTCCTGACCGAGGGCACCACCCGGCTGGCGGCCATCGACTACGATCCCCAGGCCGGGCCCGACGTGTTCTACCGCTTCACCCTCGCCGAGGCCGGGATCGTCGAGCTCACCCTGAAGGCCACCACCGAGCCGCAGTGGGACACCTTCCTGTTCCTGATCCAGGGCGAGAGCTGCGACCGGAACACCATGTTCGCCAACGAGATCGCCAACAACGACGACTTCCCCGGGGTCGGCTCCTCCTGGATCCAGTACCGGGCCCTGCCGGCCGGCACCTACACCGTCGTCGTGAGCGGCTACTCGGCCTCTTCCTTCGGCGCCTTCACCCTCAAGGCCATGGTGATCGGCGAGAACGCCCCGACGATCACCGAGGGCGTCGCCTACACCGCTGGTGATTCCCTGATCGTCCGCTTCGCCGGCGTGGACGTGGACGAGAACGTCCAGACCGCGAAGATCGTGGTCGTGGACGACGACGGCCTCATCCTGCCGGTGGCGGACGAGGACGAGAACCTGGTCAACGTCGAGCTCGTGGTCGGGGCCGAGGGCGCCTACGTCGCGTACGCGGTGCTGCCCTGGTCCGAGGACCTCGCCGAGGCCAAGACCGCCATCATCACCGCCATCGACAGCATCGACCTCGAGAGCGAGGCCTTCGAGGCCGCGATCGCGCCGCAGCCCGAGAAGGCCGAGGGTGAGGTCTGCGATCCCCGCAAGTGGGACGATCACTGCGTCGCCCACTCGGCCTGCTTCAAGCAGGAAGACGGCACGTTCGAGTGCGTGCACGTCAACGCCCCGACCATCAGCCTGGCCAAGGCCTACCTGCTGGACGACGCGGTCAGCATCGGCGTGCTGATCCAGGGTGCGGACATCGAGAAGGACGCCACCGCCCTGCACATCGTCATCGTCGACGTCGAGGGGGATCCCCTGATGATCGAGACCGAGGATGGTACCGAGGTCCCGCTCCAGGGTACCTTCGAACTGGAAGGCTCCATCGTCTGGGCCGAGGACGCCAACACCTTCGAGATCCGCATGCCGGTCTCCCTGCCCGAGGTCTTCGAGGACGCGGCCGGTGCGCAGCTCGAGCTCATCGACGCCACCGGCGAGGTCTCCGAGGCGATCATCGCCAACTTCGAGGCGCCGCCGGAGCTCGAGAGCGGCGCGGTCTGCGATCAGATGGGCGTGTTCGGCACCTGCCCCGCCGGCACCTTCTGCATCGGCGAGGACGTGACGGTCTGCGCGGTGGCCAAGGTCGAGTGCCCGGCCGACTACGACGTGATCGAGCTCGAGTTCGCCGACAACCACACCATCACCTACGACGGCGACACCACCGACTCCGAGCTGTACCTCGGTGGCTCCTGCGGGGGCGGCGCCGGTGCGAACGTCCACCACCTCGTCCTGCCCATCGCTGGCACGGTGACGATCACCACCATCGACACCGCGGACGAAGAGGCCGACACCGTGCTGTACGTCCGCACCCACTGCGGCGTGGGTCAGTCCGAGCTCGCCTGCAACGACGACGCCGAGGGGCTCGGGGCCTATACCTCCCTGGCCATCCTCGAGGACATGCAGGCCGGTGACGAGCTGTTCGTGTTCGTCGATGGGTACGCGGGCTGGTTCAGCGCCTGGACCGGCGAGTACACCCTGAAGATCGGCGTCACCGCGGCCGAGTAGCCAGTGGCGAGGAGGGGAGGGCCCCGCCGGCTCTCCCCTCCTTCCCTCCTCGCCCCCTTCCCGCTTCCCCTGGCGCGGCGATCAGGAACCCATGGAAATTGGGTGCAGCCGGTCCGAGTGGGCGCCTTCCTTGCCAATCTCCTCCCGTACCCGGCTCGAACTGCAAAATCTCTCGCAGAGCCGCAGAGTTCGCAGAGAAAAGTGCTCAGCTGGCTGAGCCCTCTGCGGCTCGGCGGCTCTGCGAGAAAATTCTTTTCGTGCGGGGAGTTGTGCCAAGGCCTCGCTGCTTGCTCACCAGGATGATCTGCACCCATGGAAATTCCTTCCTTCGTTCCTGCCTTCCTCGGGGATCTTTTTGAGATTTCTAAGGAATGCAGGAATGCAGGGATGGAAACAACTGCACAAAAATCCTGATTTCTGGTTGGTGCGCTGGCTTCCCTACGGTTCAGCCCGTCCTTCGCCGTCGAGCAAGGGGATCAGCTCCCGGAGGCAGCGGGCGCCGACGCCGGGTAGCGCCTCCACGGGCTCGAGGACCCGCAGCCCGGCGACGATCCCGGAGAGGAGGTCCTCCGGGCTCGCCGCCGTGGTGGGCTCGGCTTCGCCCGCTGTCGTCAGGCCGCGCCGGAAGAGGAGCTGGAGCAGGCCGAGGAGGGTCAGCCCGGCCACCAGGCCATGGCGGAGGAGGTGCAGCCGCGTGAACAGCAGGCTGGTCCAGGCTCGCCGCAGCAGGTCCTCTTGCTCCGGGGGGAGGGGTCGAGCTGGGCGGGGCGTGGGCCGCGTGAGGGCTTCGGCGAGGTCCCGGAGCGAGTGGGAGAAGGTCGCCAGCCGTCTCTGATAGCAGCGGCGCGAGAAGCCGGCCTCCAGCTCGGCGGTGAGCTGCGTGAGCTCCTGCACCAGGTCCACCAGGGCGGCGCCCTCGGGGAGGGCGCCACCGGCCTGCGCGAGCACACGGCGCGCACCCTGGGCGAGGGCCTCCTCGACGGAGCCCGCACTGCCGAGCAGGCGCAACAGCTCCTCCTCCAGCTCGCAGGCCAGCGCTCCCTCGTCGATCTCCGGGCCCACGCCCGGGCAGAGCGAGAGGTCCGGCCCGGGGAGGGCCAGCCCGATCAGCGCCTCGACGTGGCGGGCGGCCTCCTCGGCGAGGGGCCGGGACCCGGGGCCGGCGTGGCAGACGCCGGGGCACTCGTGGCTGGCGCCGACTCGCAGCCCTTCGCCGGCGACCGCGGTGGCCTGGAGGGGATAGAGCCGGCAGACGAGCGGCTTGGCCGCGTGGCCGAAGAGGCGCTGGATCCGGCAGCGATCGTCGTCCTCGAGGAAGGGGCAGGCCGCGTCCTCGTGCTCCTGGGAGAGGAAGAGCGCCCCCTCGACCTCCTGGAAGATGTCCGGGGGAGGTGCGTCGTACCCGACCTCGGCCCAGGGCAGCAGCAGGATGCGCTCGGCGTCCAGGCGGGAGAGCGGCCCGACGCTCAGGTGGCAGCAGCTCCCGCAGCCGAGGCAGCGAACCTGGCCGTGGGGGGCGGTGTGCAGCGCGGGGGGAGCGGGGAGCTCGAGCAGGCCGCGTGCCGCGAGTCCCTCCAGCAGCCGCTGGACGCTGGCGGCGGAGATCGGGCGGCCGCTGAGCAGCCGGAGGCAGCTCAGGACCTCCGTGACCGGCGTGTCGCCGTCGAGGTGGCTCAGCAGCAGGTGCTCGAGCTCGCCCATCCGCAAGGCAGCGGTCCCGGAAGGGTCGCTGAGCAGGCAGGAGCCGTCGTCGGCGGCCGCCCACCGAGCGTCCGCGCGCAGCCGCGGGAAGTGACTCATGGCGTCTCAGGCTCCGGCGTTTCGGCGCAGCAGCAGGAAGAGCAAGCTGCGCCAGGGTTGCATGAATCCCTGGCCGGTGCCGACCGCCGCACAGGACGGGCGTCCCCGGCTCGCCTCTTGGCGACGACCGCCGTCGCCCTCGCCCTCGCCCTCGGCGCCCTCGCCCTCACCTTCGCCCTCGGCGCCCTCGCCCTCGCCCTCGGCGCCCTCGCCCTCGCCCTCGCCCTCGCCCTCGGCGCCCTCGCCCTCGCCTTCAGAACCTTCGCCCTCGCCCTCGGAACCTTCGCCCTCGCCCTCGGTACCTTCGCCCTCGCCCTCGCCCACGGCCGGGCCCCCCTGGTCCGAGACCCCGACGCAGTCGTCGTCCCGGCCATTGCCGCAGATCTCGGCGGCACCGGGGTGGACCCGGGCGAGGTTGTCGTCGCAATCGACCCGGGCACAGCTCTCATCGCCGTCCGCGTCGATGCAGAGGCAGATCCCCAGGCTGGCGATCCCGGCGAAGAAAGGCTTCAGGCAGCTCTGGGTGGCCGGGCAACCGCTGTCGCGCGGGCAGAGCTGGCGACAGTGCCCGGTGGAGCCGCTCCCCGCGCAGACGAGGCCATCCTCACAAGGGGCGATGCCGGCGAGGGTGGGGTCGCAGACCTCGCCGACGGCCAGCTCCCGGCTGGGCAGGCACTGCCCCGACCGGCCGGAGGGGGCGAGGGTGCACGCCTCGCCGGCCGGACACTCGCGCTGGCCGAGGGTGCACGGCTCGGGGGTATCGGTGCCGACGCCGCTGGTCTCTTCGATCCAGTCGGCGTGGTGGTCGATCCGGGTGTCGATGCCGCCCGACTCGCAGCTCACCTCGAGGACGGTGGAGGCGACCCCGATGATCCGCTCGGCGTCACCGATCGTCATGAAGGCCGGGCCGCCCGAGTCCCCGCGACACGGACAGACCCCGTCCACGGCCGAGTACATGTACTGCTCGCTGTAGATCTCGAGCAGCTCCAGCTCCCCACGCCGCTTGATCCCGCCGCCGGTGTCCCACTGGCCGTCATTGACCCCGTATCCGATGTGTACCAGGGTGTCGCCGAGGCGGTCCAGAGTGAGCCGCTGGTCGTTGTAGGGGTAGGGCTGGACGCCGGTGACGTCGCTGGCGAGCTCCATCAGGGCGACATCGTCGGTGACCGTGCGCTCGTCGTACTCGGGGTGGGGGATGAGCCGGGAGACCCGGTAGAGGTCGCCGTTGCTGGCGCTCGTGGCGTTCGCCCCGATGAAGAAGCGGACGATGGCCGGGCGCAGTCCGCCGACCGAGGCCCATTCCCGGGAGTCGACGACGCAGTGGGCCGCGGTGAGGACCCAGCGGGGGCTGATCAGGGTGCCGGTACAGAAGGAACCGAGGTACTGCCCGTCGACGACCGCGACCAGCGCGCCGACTCCCGGGTAGCCGGTCTCCCGGTCGCCACCGACGATCGGCCGCGTCCGCACGCCCAGCTCACCCTGGTCGGGAGCCGGATGCTCGGCCTCCTCCAGGCAGCCGGCCAGCAGGCTCAGCAGGGCCAACACGGCCATGCCCGGCCAGGCGCGACGCGCTCCGGCCTGCCGGCGCCCCGCTCGCGGCACGTCCACCCCGCCACCTCCCGTTCGGACCATGCACCCGCTCCTTGCTCCCGCCACCGGGCCGCTCCGGCTGGCCACGGCCTCCGTGGCCGCTGGCCTCATCCTAGTGCGTCCCGACCGCGCGTCCAAGGGCTTCGCGGCCTCCGGCGTCGCAGGCAGGCCGGCGCAGCAGGCCGCGGCGCCCTCCCGCGCGCAAGCGCGCCGGAGACTGCAGCCTGGACGCGACGGTGTTCGCACCTGCCGGTGTTCTGGTCGGTGCTGGCTCAGAGATCGATGCGGAAGCGGAGGCCTCCGGCCTGGGCGTCGGGGTGGAGACCGCCGGGGCTGCCGACGAGCCAGTAGGTGGGCTGCAGCTCGAGGCTCAGATCGTCGATGGCGAGCTCGAGCCGGTAGAAGAACTCCCAGATCGTCTCCGGATCCAGGTCGAGGGTCTTCGTGAGCCCCTCGTGCTGGGTGATCTTCGTGACCCCGGCCCCGAGGAGGTGCCGGGAGGCGTCGCCCGAGAGCCCCAGCACCAGCCCGCCTCCCAGGTGCTCGTGGACCGGTGCGGCCTCGCTGTCGGTCGATCCCCAGGTGGCGAAGACCGACACGGACCAGCGCTCGCCGAGGCGCAGCCCCTCGTCGATGCTGGCGAAGAGGCTGCGGCCATCGGTCACCTGCTCGGTGGCCATCGCCGGGTAGCCGAAGGTGGCGAGGGAGCGGCGTTCGGTGGCATCGACGCCGAGGCCGAAGCGCCAGCGGGAGTTCAGGATCTCGAGCAGGCGGAAGGCGAGGGTCGCCTCGCCGAGGATCAATGCCCCCGCTTCGATCTGCGTCGTCGCCCCGGAGGGGTCCACGAACGAGTCGGCCGCGGGATCGAAGTACCCTGCCGAGAGTTGCAGCCAGGACGTCGGCTGGAGATCGAGCACCGCCCCGAAGCTCGGTGCGGCCAGGGCGGGCAGCGGCATGACCGGGTTGCGGCTGAAGGAGGTCGTGGCGAACAGGTCGCCCGTGCGCGGGCTGCCGAAGCGGGACTCGGCGAGGAGCCGTCCGAAGGTCACGGCGATCCAACCAAGGTCCTGGTCAAAGTAGATCTCACCGAAGTACAGTGGGTTGTCCCCATCGATGCGGCTCAGCCGCTGGAGATCGCCGACGTAGCCGGCAGAGATGCCCTCGCCGTGGAGATCGCCGACCGTGGCGCGGAGCAGGCCGCCATCCCACCAGTCGAGGTCCTCGGTGTCGACCTGGAAGCCGGCCTGCGCGTGGCCGCGGTAGCGCCACTCGTCCTGCTCGACCTCGCCGCCGGAGAAGCCCGCGAGGTAGTCCCCTTCGTACTCGAGCAGGAGGCGCGTGCCTCCCCGGACGTGGTCGCGGCCCGTGGGGATCCCCTGGAGGAAGGTCGTGGAGCGCACGCTGATCTCGGGCGCCGCGGCGGGCCGCGAGCGCGCGCGGGCCTCCTTGCCCGCCTTCTCGTCCGCTGCGGGGAGCGATTGGGCCACGGCGGGCAGTGCGGTCGCGACCAGCAGCAGGCTGGTGACGCACAGGGTCGCAAACGCCCTGCGCCGATCGGGGCTCGAGGTCCGCTGGTGCAGCATCAGCGGAGGCTGTGCAGCTCGGCTGGTAGGGCCAGGCCCCGCTCCGCGAGCTCTTGCTCCAGGGTCGCCCAGCCGGCCGTGCCGTAGGGCGGACGGGGGGAGGGATTGATCTCCCAGCCCTCGGCCCGGGCGATCCGCTCGAGATCGGGGTGCGGGTGGACCGCCCAGGCGACGTCGCGGGCGAGGCGCAGCATGGCCTCGTCCAGGCGGGCGTTCCCGGCCGCGAACTGGATCGGCCCGGACCACAGGCTCTGCACCTTGGTCGCCTTGCCCTCGCCCGCGCAGGAGATTCCGGCGTGGCGCCCGGTGAGGATCCCGTGGTCGTCGACCTCGAAGTCCATGCCGACGATCTGGTCGACGGGGAGTCGCTGCTGCAGGGGGAAGAGGAAGTCGGTCGGTGACCCGGTGACGACCCAGATCCGGAAGCCCTGGCCGGCCAGGTGGCGCAACAGCGCCACGGGCTCGGTCAGGTACTCGAGCTTCATGAAGGTGTCCCAGTAGGTCTGGACATGGCGGGTCAGGTCGGCCTGGCTCATCCCGGCGAAGAAGCTCAGCAGGTAGCGACAGCCCGCGGGGGCGTCCTTGGCGTAGATTTGCTTGTATTCCGACCAGTTGTGTCCGGTGTGGACACGGCCGGTGCCGATCATCCAGAGGGTGCAGTCGTCCGCGACGTCGTTCTCCCAGAGGACGCCGTCCGCGTCGAAGAGCGCGAGGCGGGGCTCGTCCCGGAGCTGGATCTTGTCGACGAAGGCTGGGAGCATGGAGGCTTCCTCCTTGGTGGAGCTCGTCTGGGGTGGGGGATCAGAAGTTGAGGTCGTCCGCGACACCGGTGTGGCCATCGCTGCCGTCGGCGCCGAGGGAGGGACCGCCCTTGCCGGGAGCGCCACCGAGACCGCCGCCCAAGAAGGCGTTGCTCTCCCGGTACGCGGCCGGGGCGACCGAGTAGTTGTGGACGTAGATGCCGTAGGAGACGCCGCCGCAGCCGCCGCCGCCGCCGCCGCCGTGGCCCCCCGCACCGCCCTGGCCGCCGCGGCCGCCCTGGCCCATCGCGTACGCCCACTGTCCGCTGACGTTGCCGCCGTTGGCGCCGTCGCCGCCAACGCCGCCCGTGCCGCCCAGGCCGCCGGCCCCGCCGTCGCCACCGACGCCGCGGGTGATCTGGTTGCTGGCGATGTTCGGCAGGTTGGCCGAGGGGGCCGAGAAGGAGACGAAGATCCCGAACGCGCCGCCGCCCGCGCCGCCTCCCCCCGAGGCCGAGCCGCCGCAGCCGCCACCGCCGCCGCCGCCGCCGGAGCCACCGAGGCAGTCGCGGACGCCGCTGCAGTCGTCGGTCACGTCCGCCCCGCCTCCCGCGCCGCCGCCGCCGCCGCCGCCGCCGTTTCTGCCGGCCGTGCCACCGCTGCCCGTGGCGCCGACCCACTCGTTGCCCTGGACGCTCCCGAGGGCTGCCACCTCGCTGCAGCCGGTCCCGGGGAGCCCGGGCGCCCCGTCGCCGCCGTTGCCGCCGGGCATGCCCGTGGCGGATTGGCCGCCCGTGTTGAAGGTGCCGCAGTTGTCGGTGGTGCGGTCGTAGCCGCCGATGCCCGAGCTCCCGCCGGCCGCGCCGCCGTCGCCCGGTTGCCCGGCCGTGCCGTTCGGCTGCTGGTTGTTGCCGCTCGGGCAGTTCGCCCCGGCGCCCGCACCGCCATTGACGTTGTCCCCGCCGCAGGAGTGCTGCCCGGGGTCGCCGGGTGCGCCCTGGTTGCCCGGGGTCGTGGCCAGCGCGTTGCACGTATTGAGGCTGCGGGTGGTGGTGGTGATGGTGTCCTGTCCGGCGATGCCCGGCGTGCCGTCCTCGCCCTTCTCGCCATCGTCGCCCGCCTGGCCCGCGGCGGCGAAGCCGCCGTAGATCACGTTGTTGGCGACGGTCAGAGCGGCGGTGCAGTCGAGCAGCCAGAGCGCGTAGCTGTTGCCGCCCGCATCGTAATTGCTCGGACCGTAGATGACGAAGCCTTGCAGGGTCGTGGGCTGGTCGATGCCCTGGCCGATGACGGTCTTCTTGTGATGATCGGAGCTGAGGCCACGGAGGATGGTCATGGTCGAGCCGAGGTGCCGCTCCCAGGTGTCGGCCCGGTGGCCACCGAGCACGTCCAGGCCCTTCTGGAGGGTCAGGGTCTCCTCGTACAGCCCATCGGCCACGATGAGCTTGGTGCGGCCGGTGAGGTTGGCCTCGGCCCGCCCTTGCGCCAGGGTCTGGCAGGGGCGGTGGCCCTCGCCGGTCCCCACGGGGCCCAGGCCACACCCGGGCAGGCCATCGGAGCCGGCGCCGCTGCTCGAGACGTAGATCGCCAGGGGGTCGAGGGTGAACTCGCAGCCGTCGTCCGGGATCTGGTTCAGGTCGAAGTGGCCGGGACGACAGATCATCTTGCACTGGGGGCTCGGCCCGCCGAGGTCGCAGCGGCCGAACGCGTTGGGCTTGGCATAGATCGTGGTGCAGTCCGTGAAGCAGTTGCCGCAGGCCTCGTCCTGGTCGTAGCGGCCGGCGTTGAGCCAGCCGTCGTCGGTGGCCCCGTCGCAGTCGTTGTCGAGCAGGTCGCAGCGGTCCTCGTCGGCCTGGAAATCGGCGCCGTACTGGGCCGGCCCGCAGGCCACCCACTGGCCGGTGACGCAGGTCTGGCGCTTCCCCGCGCAGACCCCCGCCTGCAACTGGCAGTAGGGGCCGACCAGGCTCTCGTCCACCTGGCCGTCGCAGTCGTTGTCCCGCAGGTCGCACAGGGTCTCGGTGGACTCGAAGTCGGCCGGGTAGTTGGAGCTGTTGCAGTCGAGCCAGCCCCGGGCGCCGCCGCAGGTCTTCACCGCGCCGGCGCAGATCCCTCGCTGGTTGTCGCAGAGCTGGACGTCGAGGAGCGGCGCCTCGTCGATCTGGCCGTCGCAGTCGTCGTCGATGCCGTTGCAGATCTCGTCGCGGCCCTCGCCCGCCTGGGCGGTGCAGATCGTCGGTCCGTCCCGGTGATCGGGGTCGCAGATGTAGATGCCCGAGCGCACGCAGGCGCCGAGCCCCGCGGTGCAGGGCTGGCCCTTGTTCTCCCAGAGCGGGCCGTCGTCGGGGGTGCCGTCGCAGTCGTTGTCGAGCCCATCGCAGACCTCGTCCTGCGCCGGCCGGGGCTCGACGTCGCAGCGTGTCCCCTGGCCGTCGAGGGTGCAGATCTTGACCCCGGCGTTCTGGCAGACGCCCACGCCGACGGTGCAGGCGGTGTACAGCTCGTCC
>JAVEVO010000174.1:0-14112 GCA_034005005.1 Myxococcota bacterium | reverse complement strand
AAGCTCGAGTACGTGGAGCAAGGCAAGGAGCCCCTCGGTGCCATGCGGGCGCTCGCCGAGTGCTGGGGCAAGGACAACGCCAAGTGCCAGAACGCGGTCACGGCCCGGATCGCCAAGCCCCTGGGCAAGAGCTGGGCCGAGACGATCATCCAGGTGCTCTACAAGCTGACCCTCAACCAGCACTGGACCGACTTTCCGGCCATCGCCGGGCTCGTCGGGGCGGCGTCCGGCCTGGCGGAGTTCAACGCCAAGGACAAGTGCCGGGTCGACGTGCCGATGTACGAGGTCCCTGCCAATCACTGGATTGACATCTTTCCGGAATTGCTGAAGGTTTCTGTCGCGCACTACGTGCACCTGGTGATCCACGAGGCCTGGATGACCGCGGACGCGGCCAAGCAGGTCGACTTCCTGGAGAAGCTCGGAGACACCAAGCTCAACTGCCAGACCGCCAAGGATTTCGTCGATCTGTCCCACGTGGACGGCCTCGTGGGCTATGGGACGCTGCTCGGCACCAAGACCTCGGCCAGCGGCGAGCGCGGCAAGAACCTGCTCGCCCTGCTCTGTCTGGTCGACGGTGGCAACGACGGAGCCTGCATCAGCCATCTGGCGGCCCAGGCCAAGGCCAACGGCAACAAGCTGCCGGTGGCGGTGAAGGATCTCCTGAAGGGCGCGGCCAGCGAGGACGAGATCCTGGTCCAGATCGGCCTCAAGGCGCCACCGGTGGACGCGAGCGGGACCTCCGCCAGCAGCAGCGCGCCGGCCGCGCCGAACAACCTCGACACCGACGGGGATGGCGTGAACGACACCTACGCCCAGCCGATGGGCGGCTCGGGCAAGCTCCAGGTGAGCATCGCCAAGGTGCGCAGCAAGCCGGAGAAGGGGAGCCCCTACCTCGGCAAGCTCACCCTCGGCCAGACGGTGCAGCTCGCCGGCAAGCTGACCGACTGGTACGCAATCCGCTACGGCAGTAAATGTGGATTCCTGCTGCACGACCAGGTGAAGGTGTGATCGGCCGGTACGCCCGGCGCCGGCGGCCCGCGCCGAGCCTCCTGCTCCTTCTGGCGGTGGTCGTCGGCGGGGGCTGCTCGCGGACCGAGGGGGCCGCGGCGCCGGCCCCCGCCGGGGCGCCCCACCCCACCACGGCATCGGCTCCGTTCCAGCAGCCCGGAGGTCCCGTGACGAGCTCCAGCACGCCTCCTGTCTCCTCCTCCGTGATCTCGGCCACCCTGAAGCTCCTCGGTGAAGTCTCGACGAGCGGCCAGGGCCGCCGCGTCGCCTTCTCCCCCGATGGCAGCACCTGGGCGGCCTCGGCCTCCGGGGCGATCTGGCTCGGCGAGGGGCTGCGGCCGACCCGGGTCCTGCGGGTGCCCGGCGTGGGGGGCGATCTCCTGCGCTTCTCCGGGGACGGCCGGCTCCTCGCCAGCCCCCGCGCGGTGGAGCTGTCCAGCGGCGCCTTGCTGGAGACCCCCGAGCTGCTCGCGGGCAGCCTCAACGCCGAGCTGCCCTTGTTCATCCCGGTCGCCTCGGTCTGGGATCCGGAGGGGGTGCGGGTCCTCGCCGCGGTCCGCTACCAGCCGCCCCGGGGACGAGGGACGGCCACCCACGGACGGGCGGACCTGGAGGGCCCGCCCGCGCGCCTGGTGCTGGTCGACGCGACGAGTGGGGAGCTGGTGGCCACGCTCTGGGAGGCGGCGAGCCAGGCGCCCGAGGCGGTGGCGGCCGAGGGGAGGACCCTGGCCGCCGCGGCGCTCACGGTGCAGCTCTGGGACCGGCAGACCCTGGTGGCGCGGGGGGAGCTCGCCGGTCACCGCCACACCGTGCGGCACCTCGTCCTGACCCCCGACGGCCGGCTGCTGGCGAGCGGCGCCGCGGATGGCGAGGTGGGGCTCTGGGACGCACTGGCCGCGACCCGGCTCGCGCTCTGGCCCGCCCACGCCAGCGAGGCCCGGGGGCTGGCCCTGCACCCCCGGCTGCCCCTGCTGGCCACCGGTGGCGGGGACGGGCGGCTGCGCCTCTGGAGCCTGGACTCCCCGCCGCGCCTGCTCGCGGACGAGGCCGAGCCAGGGCCCGTGGACGCCCTCGCCTTCAGCCCCGACGGTGGGCAGTTGCTGGTCGCGGCCCGGGGGGACCGTCCCGGGGTGCGACTCTACGGGGTCGCCGCGGAGGGCCGCTTCGTGCTGCCCTGAGGGGCCGGCGCACCCCCGATCGCTCCACCCCGGGTCTCCCCGCTCGGTCTTGGGCAGACGCCAAGCGGCATGGCTGACGAGACCGGGTCCTCCCCCGGACCTGCACCTCTGGTCGACCGGAGCACGAGACGGCCAGGAGGCTTCCGGGGCGCCTGCTGCGCACCTTTGCCCACCTGTGGGCAAGAAATCTTGACCTTTCGCTGCGACCGGTGCCAACTGGCTGCAGGAACAGGGGTCTTCAGCCATGAACACGGTGTCTTCCCTCCCACGTGACGTGCCGCCGGCCGGCTGGCCGCGGGGCCTGACCTGGCCCGTCCTCGGCCTGCTCGGGCTGCTCCTCGGCGGCTGCGCGACGTCGCACGTCCGCTTCACCGAGACCATCCGCGAGGGCGCGCAGTTGACGGAGCCCGAGCTGAAGCGGATCCAGTTCTTCGTCTGCGCGCCGATCCTGCTCGAACGCGAGACCAGCACGCTCGAGAAGCGCTTCCCCGCAGGCTCGCTGGTCCTCCGCAACGGCACCCGCTACCACCAGGTGGAGGTGCCGGCCTGGACCCCAGGGGTCGTGGTCGACAGCGCGCCGGGCAAGCTCCACGTCAGCTTCGCCCCGGGCACGTCCTTGCCGTTCGGCCTCGGCCGTGACGGCGACGGCTACGTCGTGCGGGGCCGCGTCGAGCGCGGGCGCACCCTCGTCCGCTACAATCGCCACGACTACCGCCTGCTGCCCCAGCAGCCCCAGGACTGCGAGGGCACGAAGCTCGCCCAGCCCACCCTCTGGATCACCCGGGACGCCTCCACGCAGGTCGAGCGCTCCCGGGAGACGCTGTCAGGCCGGCGCGTCTCCCAGCGCGACTGAGCCGGACGGCGCGGGTTGCGGGGCGTGTGATGGCCGACCTGCTGATCGTCGACGACGAGAGCCACATCCGGGAGGTGCTGCGCTTCGCCCTGGAGCAGGCCGGCCACCGGGTGACCGAGGCCGCGGATGCGGCCAGCGCGCGGCTGCGCTTCGCCACGCAGCAGTTCGATCTGGTGGTGCTCGACATCGTCCTGCCCGACGAGGACGGGCTGGAGCTCTGCCGCCGCTTCCGCGCGACGTCCCGGGTGCCCATCGTCTTCCTCTCCAGCCGCGACGAGGAGCTCGACCGGATCCTCGGGCTGGAGCTGGGCGCGGACGACTACCTGACCAAGCCCTTCTCCCCCCGGGAGCTGGTCGCCCGGGTCAAGGCGGTGCTGCGCCGCAGCCAGCCGCCCCCGCCGCCCCCGACCGACGCCCCGACCGAGCTGGTCCACGGGCCGCTGGTGATGGACGTCGTCCGCCACGAGCTGCGCTGGGGGGAGCAGCCGCTGGTGCTGACCGTGACCGAGTTCGCCTTGCTGCGCTGCCTGCTCGCGGCGCCGGGGCGGGTCTTCACCCGGGGGGACCTGGTAGCCCGCGTCTATGGCCATGGTCACGTCATCACCGAGCGCACCGTGGACAGCCACATCCGCAGAATTCGCAAGAAATTCGGTGAACTCGGTGCGGATCCGGTGGAGACCGTCTACGGCCTCGGCTACCGGCTGCCCGATCCGCTCCCGCCCCCCGCCAGGAACCGGGGGTGAACCTGCGCGCCCCGGGGATCCGCTGGCTGCTGCTGGCGGGCAACGCCTTGGTGCTCGCGCTGCCGCTGTTCGCGCTCGCGGCCTTGCGGATCTACGACGGCTACCTGCTGCGCCAGACCGAGCGGCAGCTCATCGCCGAGGCGGTGGTGGTCGGCGAGGCCTGGCGTGCGGCCTACCTCGCGGCCCGGGGAGAGCCCGACGCCCAGCCGGAGATCCGCCCGCCCCGCCAGCAGCGCTCGCTGCTGACGCCCATCGAGCCCGTGGCCGATCTCGGCGTCCGGCTGGCCCCGCCCCAGCCGCCCGGCGTGTTCCGGGGCCTGCCCCCCGAGGGGCCGGAGCTGACCGCGGCCCGGGCCGTGACGCCCCTGCTGCGACGGGTCCAGCGCTTCAACCTCTCGGCCTTGCGGCTGCTCGACGCCGAGGGCTGCGTGCTGGCCACCACCCGCGGGGAGGAGCAGCAGTGCCTGGGCCACCTGCCCGAGGTCCGCCAGGCCCTCGACGGCCGGTACTCCTCGGTCGCCCGCCGGCGCACGGTGCACGATCCACCGCCGCTGTCCGGCATCCAACGCCGGGGGGAGGTACGGCTGTTTTCGGCCTTGCCGCTGTTCCACGACGGGCGGGTGGTGGCGGTGGTGCGCAGCTCCCGCACCTCCCTCGACGCGCTGACCTCCCTCTGGCAGAACCGGCGGGGGCTGCTGCTCGCCGGAGGCGCCTCCTTGCTGGTCACCGCCTTGCTCAGCCTGCTGCTCTCCCGGGCGGTGGCCGGGCCGCTGGGCGAGATCACCCGCGCCGCCCGCGCGATCGCCCGGGGGGAGGCCGCCCGCCCCCTGCCCCGCGGGCGCTGCGCACCGGCGGAGCTGCGGGAGCTCGGGGAGGCGCTGGACTCCATGACCCGGCAGCTCGCGAGCCGGGCACGCGAGGTCGAACGCTTCGCGTCGGACGTCGGTCACGAGCTGAAGGCCCCCCTGACCGCGGTGCGCGGCGCGGTGGAGCTGCTGCGCGAGCACTGGCCGGAGATGGCGCCGGAGCAGCGGGAGCGCTTCCTGACCAACATCGGCGAGGACGGCACCCGGATGGAGCGCCTGGTCACCCAGCTCCTGCAGCTCGCCCGCATCGAGCGCGCGCCCGAGGCCGAGATGGACGTCCCCGTGGCCGAGGCCTGCACGGCGCTCCTCGCGCGCACCCCCGGCCGGGTCGAGCTGCAGCTCGACGCGCCGCCCCCGACGCTGCGCATCCACCCCGACCACTTCGCGTCGGCCCTGGGCAACCTGCTGGACAACGCCCTGCGCCACGGGGGGGAACAGCCCGTGCGGCTGCGGCTGGGCCGCGGGCCCGCGGGGCGGCTGCAGATCGACGTCACCGACCACGGGCCGGGGATCCCCGAGGCGATCCGACCGCGGCTGTTCGAGCGCTTCTTCACCACCGAGCGGGACCGGGGCGGCACCGGCCTCGGGCTGGCCATCGTCCGGGCGCTGGCCGAGGCCCGGGGCGGTTCCATCTCCTTCACCAGCGATCCCGCAGGGACGACCTTCACCCTGATCCTCTGACCGTCACGACTTCTGCACGATCCTGCCCTCACCCTGCCACGCGCCGGCCACGGCCACGCCATCCGGGTCTGCCATCCTGACTCCAGCACCGTCGGGACGGGTCCGGGCGGCAAGAGGAGGCGACCATGGCCGAGACGAGTCGAATCCGGCGCGGCTGGCAGCTACTCACGCTGCCGGCACGCCACCACCTCTGGGGCAGCCTCGCGGTGGTGCTGTTCGTCCAGTGGGTGATCGGGGAGCAGATCGCCGACCGCACGAGCTTCGCCGGCAGCGAGCTGCACCAGGACGTCATGGATCGGTGGGGGGCGCCGATCGACCTGCCCGCGCCCTCGGCCCGCTGGGTCGCCAGCGGCACCGTCTTCACCGAGCTGCAGCGGATGGCCTTCACCCGCCAGCAGCTCGAGGTCGACACGGTGATGAACTACCGCCGCCGGGGACTGGTCTACTTCTCCGGCTTCGACTTCACCTTCTCGGGCCGGTACGGGTTGAAGAACGAGCAGGATCGGGCCATCGACATCGTCTTCGTCTTTCCCGTCGAGCTGGAGAAGAACCGGGTGCTGCTCTCCGATCTGAGCTTCACCGTGGACGGCGCGCGCGTCCCCGTGGAGCTGGGCCCGGGCGGGGACAAGCTGATCTGGACCGGTCGCCTGGCGCCGGGCCAGGAGCTGGGCTTCACCATCGGCTTCCGCGGGCGCGGGCTCGACTCGTTCGTCTACCGCCTCGACCCGGAGCTGGCGGTGCGGGACTTCTCCCTCGCCCTGCGCATCGCGGGCGGCGCGAACTTCGACTACCCCCCGGGCGTCGTCTCCGCGAGCCGCAGCGAGGTCGGCGAGGGGACCGCGGCCCTGGGCTGGCGCTTCGCCGCGCTCGAGTCCGGGGTGCCGGTGGGAGTGACCCTGCCCTCGGAGCAGCCCTACGACGAGCTCATCGCGACGATGCTGCGCCGCGCCTGGGCGCCGTTTCTCTTCCTCTTCGGCGGCCTCGCGCTGCTCGGCCTGCACCGCGGACGACGGCTACGGTGCTACGAGAGCTACCTGATCGCGGCCGGCTACGCCCTGTTCTTCGTGCTGCTGGCCTACCTCGCCGCGTTTTTGCCCTTCGCGGCAGCCTACCTGCTCGCCCTCGGCCTGGTCGGGTCGCTGCTGACCTTCTACCTCCGGGCGCTGCTGCACGGTGCGGTCGGCCCGGTGCTCTCCTTGCTCGCGGCGTTCCTCCTCGTGCCGACGCTGGCGGTGCTGCTGCAGGGGCTCACCGGCCTGATCTACACGCTCGAGATCGGCCTCGGGGTGGCGGTGGTGATGGGGCTGAGCACCCGTCCGGCCTTCCGGCGGCTGCTCGAGCCCCCGCGGCCCGATCCCGAGGCCCCCGGAGCCTCCGGGGGTCCTACCCCCCCGGCCTCCGGCCCACCGCCGGCCGCGCCCACGGCCTCGCCGGTAGCCGCGCCCGCGGCCCTCGTCGGCCTCGTCCTCTCGCTGCTCGTGGGCGCGCTGCCCGTGCGGCCGGCTCAGGCACAGGTCACCGGCCTGGCTGCGGCTGCGGAAGCCCAGGCGACGCTGCCGCTGGCGGAGCTGCTGCGGCTGGTCCGCCTCGAGCAGCAGCAGCAGACCATCGCGGCCCCGGCCAGACCTCCTCTGCCGGCCACCCTCGACTCCCTCGAGCTGTCGGCGCGGCTGTACGAGGAGGCGATGGAGCTGACCGTGGCGGTGCGCGCGACCGTGCTCGACGAGCGGGGCGAGTGGGTGCAGCTCCCCCTGGTCGCGGTCGGCCCCGAGACGCGGCTGCTCGAGCTGCCGGCGCTGGAGGACGCGACCCTGGTCGTCCAGGAGGGCTGGCTGACCCTGCTCTCCCGGCGGGCCGGCCGCCACGAGCTCTCCCTCTCGCTGCTCCAGCGCGCCGTGGTCACCGGCCCCCGGCGGGAGGCCGCGCTGGGGCTGCCACCGGTGGCGCGGGCGGTGGGGCGGGTGGTGCTCGACGAGTCGCTGTTCCGGCTGACCGGGGAACCCCTGCGGCGGGAGGGGGACGCCTTGCTGCTGCTCCCCCGCGGGGACCGCTTCGTCGTCGGCTGGGAGCGGCTGGCCACCTCACCGCCACCACGTGCGGCCCAGGTCGCCAACCGCCCCCCCCTCGAGCCGCGGGTCGACCAGGCCTTCGCGGCGCTGGTCGGGACCCTGGAGGGTCGCCAGCTCCTGCGGCTGCGCTACCTGCTGCGGCTGGAGGGCAGCCGCACCCTGGAGCTGGTCCTCCCCTCGGGCTTCACGCTCCAGGCGCTGTACGTCGACGGCGCGGCCCGGCCGCTGCCCGAGGTCCGTCAACCCCTCTCGCTGGAGCTGCGCCCGGATCGCCCGGGGGACCAGCGCGGGACGCTGGAGCTCTTGCTGCTGCGGGACGGCGGCCCGTTCGCGCTGTCGGGGGAGCTGGCGCTGACCCTGCCTGCGCTCTCCTGGCCGGTGCACGAGCTCCAGTGTACGACCCACCTGCCCGAGGTGTTCGAGTGGCGGCGCAGCGGCGGCTCCCTGGAGCAGCTCGAGGAGCGGCGGCCCGCGGAGTTCACCCACCCCCTGCCCGAGCCGGGGCGCCTGCTGGTCTTCGGCCAGCAGCTCGTGGTGGGCTCCGCACCCACCCTGCGCCTGCGCTACACCATCGATCTCCAGGGACAGTACTTCAGGCCCGGATCGCCCTGATCGCACCCCGGCCCCGGGCGGCCGGGCGACGTCCGGCCGGACGGTGTCCCCCCCAGCGACGAGGGTGGGATCTTGCCGTTCGCGCCGGGGGTGACATCGACCTGCACCCCAAGAGCCAGAACCGGGTCTCGGTGAAAAGCCGCGCTCAGCCTCCCGTCCACGTCGGCGGGCAGGTGCGGGAGCTGGCGGAGAACAGGCGGTAGCGGCGATCGTCGCCCATGCCGACGTAGACCATCCACCAACCGTCGTCCGTGCGGACCACCGCGGGGTCGCGGGTGCCGTAGGCCTCGAGGCCCGCGGGGAGGAGATCCAGGGTCAGCCCCTCCCGCGTCCAGCGCCGCCCGTCCACGCTGCTCGCCAGCCCGATGCGGTAGGGGCCGGGGTTGGAGCGGCTCGTGTCGTAGCCGCCGTACCAGAGCAAGGTGCCGCCGGCGACCGCCACCGCGCCGGGCTGGGCGACCGCCTGGTTGTCGAAATCCCCGCGCCGGGCCGCGAGGATCGGCCCCGGATCCGGCTCCCGCTGCCAGGTCACGCCATCGTCGGACCGCGCCCGGCCGATGGCGAAGCGCTGGCCGTCGAAGCCCGTGTAGAACAGAACGAGGCCCTGCGCGGTGCGGACCACGGAGGGGTACAGCACCGTCAACGCATCGAACTCCCCGGCCGCGCCCGGACGCAGGACGCCGCGCGCGACCAGCCGCCACGCGACCCCGTCGTCGCCCTCGTAGAGGTCGAGGGCGCCCGAGCCGATCCACATCCGGAAGCGCCCCCCCTCGTGGAGCACCGCCGGGTAGGCCACCACCTCGCTCTCCTCCAGGCCGCGCACCGGCTCGAGGGGCGAGAAGGTCACCCCGTCCGCCGCAACCGCGTGCAGCAGGACGTGGACGGTCCCCCGCTTGCGCGCCGCCCAGAGGTGCCGCCGGCCTTCGACGAGGGCCACCGCGGGCGAGAGCAGCCCGTCCAGGGGGCCGGCACCGGGATCCTCGAACAGCACCCCGTGCCGGGTCCAGCGCCAGCCGTCGAGCCGGTAGCCCGCGGGCCCGACCCCGGGGTCCGCGACCCGCGGCTCGCACGAGGCCGGCCGGCCGGCATCGTCCCCGGCCACGCGGCCGGCATCGTCCCCGGCCGCTGCGCTGTCCAGGAGGAGCGCCACGTCGACGGGGAGGGCGTCCCCCGGGACCTCACCATCATTCGGGACTATGGTACCATCCAGGGCCCTGGATGCCCCATCAAATAGACCAGAGATTGTGGTGTCCGCTGGCCCGTCGGGACCAAGGTCGGCTGCCGGCCGGACGTCGGTGGGTGCGCCCGTGGCCGCGCAGCCGGGCAAGAGGAGGAGCAGGAGCAACCGGGAGGGGGTCCGGGGACGCGTCATGGCACGCAGCATGGCCGGCGGCCCCCGGAAGCGCAACCCCACGGGCGCCCGACCGGGCCCCGGTGCACGAGGACGGACTCGCCGCAGCGAGGACGGGTGGTCCCCCCGAGCAGGACGCTGGCGGTCCCGGGCGACTCGTCGTAAAGAAGGCAGCAGGTTGGAGGTGCCGCCGGCGCCCGCGGCGGTCTCCCGGTGAGCGTCGACCAGCAGCCGGACAGCAGGGAGGGGGACACGCCGTTGAGCAGGAATGCGACCTCAGCGTTGATGAAATGGCTCCTGCTGCCCTGCCTGCTCGCCGCTTCTTCGGCCTGGGCCGACGAGCCCGCACCGGACACCGCGCCGCCCCCCGCCGAGGCGGCCGCAACCGTCCCGCCGGGACCGGCCACGGCGCCGGACAACGCCTCCCCATCCCCCGCCAAGCGGACCAAGAACGATCCACCACCCCCTCCAGCTCTGCAACAGCCGTCCACACCACGGCTGCCGGCCTGGGGCGGACGCGGGGCCAGCCGCGGCGGGCTGCTGGTGGGCCTGAGCCACTCCTTCGGCCTGGGCACGTCGAACCTCGACGACTTCTGGTATCCGTCCTTCGGCTGGTCCTACGACTGGAACCGGGTACACATCGACGCGCTCACTCCCTTGCCCTGGGGATTCCTCGACATGACCGCCGGGCTGGTGCGGATGATCGCCTCCGGCGACGACCTGGTGCTGCCGATCTGGGATGCGCTCAACGGCGACGGCGAGCCCGCCCGGCTCGAGGCCATGACCGTGCGGGGGCGCTACGCCTTCCTCGCCACGAGCAAGCACAAGCTCGACGCGGGGTTGCTGCTCGATCTGTGGGCCGTCTCGCCCTGGGTGCACGACCGCCACCTCGGCCTGTTCGACTTCGACCTGGGACCGAGCCTCGGCTACGGCCTGCACACGGACCGCTTCTCCCTGAACCTCGCGATCGATGCCGGCAACGGCTTCAACACCCTGTCGAGCTGGAATCCCTTCTTCGGTGCCGAGCTGCTCGCCCGGCTGCGCCTCGGCTCCGTCGTCGGGCTCTACCTCAAGGTGCTGGCCCGCAGCCAGCGCTTCGACTTCACGTCCTACACGCCCTCCAACCCCCTGTTGGACCCCGCCCCCTACCACTTCGTGCGCTGGGAGCGGCTCGCGGCCGTGGACTTCGGCCTCTCGTTCTATATCCTGGGGAAGCGCTGAGCCCCCCCGCCGACCAACCCGTGGGTCGGCGGCGAGCCCACGGCAGCTCAGCGGCCGTTCCGCAACGAGTCCGGGGCGAGTCCAGGGCGAGTCCGGGGCGAGTCCAGGGCCTGTCCGTGGGAGGTCAGAGGCGGATCCGACGAGCGACCGGGGCCGCGGGGACCTCCCGCAGGGGCGCCTTGGCGACGACCCGGGGCCGGGGCAGTGCGAGCTCCAGCCGGGCCCCCCGCTCGGTCACCACCACGTCCTGCTGCAGGCGCCCGGCACCCCGCGGCCCGACGGCCTCCAGCCGGTGCCGGCCGAGGGGCAGCAGCAGCCGGCGCTGGCCGCCCGCGGTCAGCACCCCCGCCGGCCGGCCGTCCACCCGCAGCTCCAGGGTCGTCCCGCCACGCTCGAGCAGCAGCAGCTCGGCCTGCCGGGTCGCGAAGCTCGCCCGCTGGACCGCACCGGGGCGCAGCGTCAGCTCCAGCGCGTAGCGCGCCCCGCTCTCCTGCCCCCGGCCGACGAGGCGGATGCGGCCCGCAGACAAGGTGCGCTCCAGGGTCTGTCCCTCGCCGAGCAGCCCGGCCGACCGTCCGTCCAGCTCGAGCTGCAGACTCTCGCTCGCCTCGTTGACCAGCAGCAGCCGGGCCGGCCGGGTCGCCACCGGCGGCGGGCCCTGCGTGATCTGCCAGCGCTCCTCCTGCCCGGCGCGCAGGGTGCGGCGGGTCCGGTCCACGACCCGGCGGTCCGGGGCCACGGCGCTCAAGGCCACGGGACCGGGAGGCAGCTCGAGGCGCAGGGGGCGGCCGGGCAGCAGGCGGGCCAGGGCTCGCCCGTCCGCGAACAGCTCCAGCGGAGCCGGTCCGGCAGAGAGCACCCGCAGGATCGCCGGCGGATCCAGCGGGACCGCCCACGCCACCACCTCCCCCTCCCCCACCCGCACCGTCACCTCCTGGGCCGGCGCGAAGGGGCGCTCACCCCGGAGCCGGTGCAGGCCCGGGGCCACCTCGGCCACCCGCCGCCGCTCCCCGCCGGCCCAGCGCCCGAGCGCCACCCCGTCGAGCTGCAAGGCCACGGGGCTCGGAGACGGGTTGTACAGCTCGAGCGCGCCCGCCCGGGTGAGGATCTCCCAGCGCTGCAGGAGGCCGGAGCGGAGCAGCAGCCGCTGCTCGGCCACCACCCGCCCCTGCCGGTCCCGGGCCAGCAAGGTCACCCGCCCCGGATCGAGGGCGGGGAAGCGCACGACCATCCCCGGTGCGATCCGGCCGAGGGACAGCCCGTCGAGGGACAGGGTCACCACCTCGCGCCGGGCGTTGTGCACCTCGAGCAGCGCCGGGGCCGGGGCCGGGGCCGAGGTCACGATCACCGGGGCGACGGGGGCCGGAGCCGGCGCCGGAGCCGGGGTCACGACCACGGGGGCGACGGGGGCCGGCGCCGGAGCCGGGGACGCGACCGCGGCGGCCGGCCTGGCGACCGGCTTCACCCGGAGGGGCGGGACGACGACGGCTGGCGCAGGCAGCTTTTCGGCCGGTGCCGGCGGGACCTCGGCCAGCGCCTCCGCGTCGACCACCGGCCCCAGGGGCGCCGTCGCCGCCTCGACCGCCTCGGGCACGGGGTCCACCGCCGACCTCACGGCCGGGGTGAAGGCGGGCTCGGCCACTGCGGGTAGACCGGACGTGGCCTCGTAGGGGCCGCAGGCGGCAAGCGACACGACCAGCGCGGCCGAGAGCAGGAAGGACGAGGGGTGTGGGCTGGATCGGCGCATGGGGCTCCCCCTGGGGCACGAGACGTGCCCTGCTGGCCGACCTCCCGGCCGACCGGCTCGGTTGTGCATCCAGGGGTACGGACGGAGGGGGCCCGGGAGATATTCGCCGGCCGCGAGCGGTCCGCGGTGCGGGGAGGGGGAGCCGACCGGCGGCTCAGGGCACGATCAAGCCGCCCTTGTAGTTGAACAGCCAGAAGAGGCTCGCCTGGCCGTAGCCCGCGAGCCCCGAGTCGGCCTCGTTGGAGGAATCGGCCGTGGCGATGGCGTACAGCATCACGATCACCGGGGAGCCCGTGGGGTAGATCCCGGGAGGCAGGATGATGGAATCCTGGGCAGCCGGCATGTTGCTCGCCAGCTCCACCACCCGGTTGAACCCGATGTTGGCGCCGTCGTCCCGCAGACAGTAGGAGCTCCAGAAGCGCTCGGCCTCGTAGGGAGCGGCCTCGTTGCCCGCGTGGCGGCCCGGCTGGAGCACCTTGGCGAGGTAGCGCCAGCCGTGGCTCCCCGCGCCGCCGGCCAGGGCCTGGCCGTCCTCGGTCATCTGCCAGCGGATGTGGATCTGCCCATCGGCCTCACGCGCCAGGGTGATGTTCTCGATCCGGCTGTCGGGCGCGACCGGGAGCTGGAAGCGCACCGGGGTCCCGCCGATGGCGATGCGGTGCTCGCCCTCCTGGGCCGCCCGCTCATAACCCGTCAGATTAACTGCATATTTGGCGTCCCACTCGTCGATCTTGCGGCTCGGCCCGCCGTAGACCGGGGGGTTGCCCCAGTAGTAGTGCTCGTTGCCCCGGTACGCGGTCTGTTCCGGGCCGATGTAGGCCGCGGCCCGGGGCTGGCCCCCCGTGAGCGGGCTGTTGACCGCCACCTGCAGCCCCGCGGGGATCACCGCGGCGATGTCCGCGGTCGCGACGACGTAGGTGGCGACGTTCTCCACCGCGCCGGGCTGCTCCGAGTCGGGTGCGACCTTGTTCATCAGCAGGGCGAGCCGCTCCGGGAAGGCCTGGGCCGCGTCGACGGTCACCTCCACGACGTTGCTGCCGACCCAGTGCCGGCCTCCCGGGAGGTCGTACGCGGCCAGCAGACGATAGTACCAGGTCCCCGCGGGCAGGTTGGGATCGGTCAAGGTGGTGGCAGCCGGCGCGGGCTGGCCGACGTTGGCGTCGAGGAGGCCCACCCGGGGGCTGCGGCTGCGCATGACGAGCAGGTCCACCGGGGCCGGATCGTCCACCGTCCACTGCAGCTCCAGGTGGGGCGCCCGCAGGGTGGCCTGCAGGACGGGCGCCGCGGGCAAGGCGAGCGCCACGATGCCCTCGTCCCAGGGTTGGGTCAACGCGACGGTGTCACCGCCGAGGAGGCCGGTGACGTCCAGTCGCTGCCGCCCGTCCGCGGTCACGCGCAGTGCGAAGGGCACCTCCGGGACCTCGGCGAAGACGAAGTACCCCCGCGCGTCGGTGAAGACCTCCTGCTCCACCGTCTCGTCCAGCAGCACGCGGGCCCGGGCATCGGGCACGGGCAGGCCGAGGGGATCCCGGACGACCCCGGACAGGGCGGGGTCGAGAGGGACCGCACCCTCCCCTTCGCCCTCGCCTTCCCCTTCGCCCTCGCCTTCCCCTTCGCCCTCACCTTCCCCTTCGCCCTCGGCGCCTTCCCCTTCGCCCTCGGCACCTTCCCCTTCGCCCTCGGCGCCGTCCCCTTCGCCCTCGCCCTCGCCCACGCCCTCGCCCTCGCCCTCGCCTACCCCTTCGCCCACCGCCCCAGCCCCGACGCCCGCGGCCACCACCCC
>JAVEVO010000321.1:0-3073 GCA_034005005.1 Myxococcota bacterium | reverse complement strand
TCGTGATTTCAATGAGCTTCAACGAGGAACCGTCGGCCTCGGCAGCCGCGCTCCCGAGCAGCCGTTGCAGCAGGTCGCAGGTCTCGAGCACCGCCTTCGGCGCCAGCAGCAGGCTCCCCTGGTCGAGTACGAGGCCCGCGAAGAGCCGCTGGGCGGCGTCGCGCTGGTCCTGGGGGGCGGCGAGGCTCTCCGCTAGACGCTCCGCCAGATCGGGGAAGGCAATGCCGATGGCGACCGCAGCCGAGCGCACCGGCACCACCTCCAAGCCGGCCTCCCGGAACGCCGGCTCGGTGGCGAGCAGGTCCTGCACCGCGGCGACCTGATCGGGAGCGACCAACAGGCGTCGGATGCCGAGCCCCCAGCCAGCGAGGCCGAGCAGCTTGTCGCGCAGCTCGCCGACCCCGCCCACCATCCCCGCGGCATCGATCGTCCCCAGCGCACACAGGTCCGCCGGGACCGGCTGCCCGATGTGCCAGGACACGGCAGCGAGGAGCAAGGCGAGCCCATAGGAGGGACCATCGAGCTGGACCGGCGCCTCTTCGTCCCGCAGCAGCGCCACGAGTGCGAGCCGAACCGGAGGCGGGCCCTCCTCCCGGAAGCCCACCGGCGAGCGAGCGGCGACCGGCAGCAGCGGCAGCTCCCGCACGACGATCCGGGACGCCAGCTCCAGGGCCGCCCGAGCATCGCCGCTCAGCATGGCGGTCCCCTGCAGCGTACGCGACGGCGCAGGCGCGGCGGCCGCAGCCAGGGTGCAGCGCCAGAGGCCGGTGCTACACCCCACCGAGACCAGCAGCACCTCCCCGGGGAGCGGTGCGAGCGGCGGGTCGGGCACGATCGACCGGGCGCGCTCCTGCAGCGTCGGCTCCCAGGGCCAGCCCCAAGGCGTCTTCAGGGAACGGACCAGGCGCTCCCGCGCCCGACCGCGGACGTCTCCCCCGCGCAGCAAGGCTGCGCCAGTGAGCGGCTCGGACATATCCTCCTCCTATTGCGGGACGAAAGTACCCCACCACGCTTCGGGTTGCTGCCAGGCCAGCTCCTGCAGGCGCGGTTCGTCGCCGAACGCCGGCCCCAGCTCGTCGAAGAGATCGACCAGGGCCTCGGCCTCGCGGTCGAGCGCGACCAGCTCCTCGGTGAGCAGCTCTCCGGCTCCGGCGAGCCGCAGCAACGTCGCGACCGACTCCAGGTCGTCCCGCGCCAGGAGGAGCCGTCGCCCGAGGGAGCCAGCCGTCTCTGCCTGCCCGGCGACCACCTCGGGCAGCCGCTCGAGCTCCTGTTCCAGGGCGAGGACCCGCTCCAGGGCCGAGGCCTCCAGCTCCCGGAGCAGGGGAGCCGGCAGCGCCTGGACATATTCCCGGGACCGGACGAGCGGCAAGGAGCCACCCCGGTCGAGCGCAGCCGCCAGCTCGGCCACGCGCTCCTCGGGATCGACGTTTGGCACGAAGAGGCGAGCCAGCAAGCCCACGGCAGCAAACCGGTCGACCAGGGACGGAGAGCCCGCGAGCCGCGTCGCCTCGGCCGTCAGCCAGGGCTGGGCGCAGCACCCGGCGAGGAGCTCCGTCGGCGCAGGGATCTCCAGCACCGGCGGTGCTTCTGGCTGCCAGCGCGCCAATAGCTCGGCCTCGACCGAGGGGGGACGCAGGATCTCCAGCAGCCGGATCCGGTCGGAGGTCACGAACAGCGCGAGCTCGCGCAGCTCCGTCTGCAGGAAGACCCGACTCCCCTCCCCTTCACCGCCGAGAATCAGCGTCTCCCCGTCGGCGCGACAGCGACCGCGGGTGCCCAGCACGACGGCTCGGTCCAGGTAGAGCAGCACGGGACCCCAGGGATGGCGCCGCAGCTCACCCCACTCCGCCTGCCACCCGACGGGGCTGGACGGCGCAGCAGGCAGGGCTCGCAGCTCGGGGTCGGCTTGCAGCTCGTCGAGCAGCTCCGCGTGCTGGTCACCGCCTCGCACCGGCGCGATGGACTGTCCCCAGCCGATATCTCCGAGCGGGGCGAGTAAAACCTCTCCCAGCACGACGAACGAGTCCGCCTCGCCGAGTTCGAGGAGGCTCTGCAGCGTCTTCCGATCCATCTCGTCGTCCATGCCCTGGCCCATCGTCATGGCTCCTCGTCCGCAGGGACAACGCCCGAGCTACCCTCGATCTGACGCCTGCGGAGCACCAGCAGACAAGTCTCTCTGCCCAGCGAGGCCTGCGCCGGCGTCAACTGACCGGCCGCGACCAGCCGGTCGAGCCCCTCCAGCACGGCGAGACGTGCTCGGTGGTGGGAATGGAGCACCCGGTCGCGGATGCGCTTGGCGTCATCCGGACTGGTCTGCGGCGTCAGCCCCTCCTCGACGAGCAGATCGGCCATGCCGAAGCCCGGGGTTAGGCAGACCCGGGTGAGCCCCTGCCACCCTTGCCGCAAGGCCTCCCGGTGGTCGGCGCGCCGTCGAGCCAGCATCTCGGCCAGGGCCTGCTCGAGGATGGTCATCCCCTGCGCCACCAGGGAGACCATGGCCGCGGGTTCTTCCTCTCCTTCGTCCATGGACGCGTCGAGGAGTTGCGCCCGCTGGGCCGCGGCCGCCCCTCGGTCTCGGTGCTCGGACGCGTCGTCCTCGACGCTGGGGTCCTCGAGGTAGGGTGTCTCCCTGCCGCGCTTGCGCAGGATACTGATCCAGAAGTTGACCAGCATGATCTGGAGGTAGCTCCGGGCCCGGGCCTCATCGAAATCGGCCGGCAAGCGCCATCCCAGCGCGAAACGGTCGAGGAGCTTCAGCAGCACCTGCTGGGCCAGCTCCTCCTGGTCCGGCGGCGGGACGCGGTAGATGCGATGGGTACGGCGCTCCAGCAGCCCCCTCTTGGCATCGCGCGTGAGCAGGGCGGAGAGCTCCAGGGCCGCGGCCTCACGCCTGGCACCCGATTCGTTCTGCAGCAGGCTCAGGGCCTCGAGCGCGTTCATGACCGACCTCCCGCCGCGGCGGGCGCGATCTGCGCGGCAGCCAGCGCAGGGTACCAGCGCTGAGCCTGCTCCCGAGCCCAGCGGGGAGAGAGCTCGTCCCAGGCGGGCTCGAGCCTGGGGACCGACCAGG
>JAVEVO010000320.1:0-3073 GCA_034005005.1 Myxococcota bacterium | reverse complement strand
AGGGTGAGGGCGAGGGCGAGGGCGAGGGCGAGGGCGAGGGCGAGGGCGAGGGCGAGGGCGAGGGCGAGGGCGAGGGTGAGGGTGAATGCCGGCCCGATCCGGAGGACTACCTGCCCCCGGCCCTGGGCGTCGAGGACACGTGGCCCGTCTGCAGCGCGGACGACAGCGCCGACGCGTGGGCCCCCATCAACCCCAGCATCAGCTCCATCGCCCGGGTGCAGGCCTTCGCGGAGATGGCCGCCGAGCTCTGGGACAACCCCGCGCTCGCGGCCGAGGACTTCGTCGACGCCCGCTTCATCTATGCCCGGGACGAGGGGCTCGACTCCCGGCTGCAGCGGCGGGAGGACGAGCACTACCCCAAGGCCGTGGACGCCGAGGGCAACCCGGCCACCTGCCAGGGTGAGGGGATCCCGGCGCTCAACCCCGACCGCTGCGTCGGCCCGGCCAAGCTGCTGCCGATCCTCAACGACGCCTTCGTCGCGGGCGCCGGCGGCACCGACCTGCAGGACAACGCGGCCCGGGTCGAGGCCGCGCTGCTCTGGTTCCTCTACGCCTCCGTCTACAAGGAGGCCTTCACCAGCACCACCACGCCCAAGGACGCGGACTCGAGCTATGCTTACTACACGGGTGGCGAGGGTCGGGACGGCGGGATCGGCTTCGCGGGGTACGTCCGGCAGGAGGACTCCGCGACCCACGACGCGATCTGGAACGGGCTGCTCGCGGTCCGCTGCTGGCGCGACCTCGATCAGGCCGTGCCCGCGGCCGACCTCGTCATGCGCGACCGGGCCCTGGGCCAGCTCGACGCGGGGCTCGACCGGGGGCTGGCCCTGATCCTGGTCCAGCGGCTCGACCTCCTGCTCGGCGAGGGGCTGGGGGCAGCCGAGCAGCACGCGGCCTGGGTCTTCGTGCAGACCCTCGGGCCGGCGATCCTCCGGGCCGCGGCCCTCGCGGACCCGCCGCAGGCCGCGGTCGTGGAGGCCGAGCTGGCCCGGAACGCGCCGACCGCCGAGAACCTGCAGACGCTGCAGGAGGCCCTGCTCGGGCTGTTCCCCTGCCCCTGAGCCCACCCCCGGGGACCGCCTGTCCCGACCACCGCACACCCTGAAGGCCTGCCCGCTCCGGGCTCGGCGCCCGCCCTCCGCTCAGGACGCGGTCGACGCCCCGGGCTCGAGCAGCAGCGTCTCGACCAGCTCCAGCACCGTGCGGAGGAACGCGCTGCTCCCGTACAGGACGAAGCGGGCCCGGCGGGTCTCGGGGTGGAAGATCAGGTCGTAGCGCGCCGGGCCCCAGGCCGGGTCCTTGCCGTTGAGCAAGGCGATCAGGGTGTTCGACAGGCGCGTCACCTCGCCCGCGCCGCTCTCGGCCACCTCGATCACCGCCGACACCCGGACCCGGTCCCCCAGCGGGGTCTCGCTCACCGGCTCGGGCTGTCCGCCCGCCAGCTCGGCGTGGGTGAAGTCGCGCAGGTCATCGCGGTGCACCCGCCACTCCCGCCCGATCTTGCGTGCCTTGATCCGGCCTTCCCGGATGAACCGCCGGACCGTCTTGGGGTGCAGGTCGAGCAGCTCGGCCAACTGGTCCACGGAGTACAGCTCGGTCATGGTCGTCCCTCCTCTCCTGGGAACAAAAAGCATCATAAAGGAACAATAAGGAACAATCAAGAACATTTTTCCGGAGAGGAGGCGCTGGGCTGTTCGAGAGGTTCGGCCGCTCGGGCTGCGGAGTTGCCTGCGGGCCGCGGTGCAGCTCACCCGGGAGCCGCCTGCCGAGGGAACAGGCGGCAAGTGTCGGCCGGTCCCGCGGGCCAACCGCCGGCCCGGGAGCCGAGATCCTGACCCTGCGCGCCCCTCCCGGATGCGCGAAAATGACCAGGCAAGGAGAGGGCCTCGAGGGTTCCTCTGCGCGCGCCTGCGCCGAGGGCGTGGTCGCCCGGCTGCGGGCCGAGGGCGGCCCGCTGGAGCTGCTCCGCCCCGCGAGTTGCCCCGCGCCCCGAGGGGATCGGGGCGTCCACCCGCGAGCAGCGAGCAGGAAATCGAATGGGCCCAGCGCCCGCGAGCCGCGCGGGGATCATTCTCGGGAACGGGAGAACGGTGGCCGGGGACTATCCGGTTGGAGGATGGAGCCGGGGCGCGAACGAGATCCCGACTGCGTCACGGGGACACCAAAGCCCAGGAGGTCGGACGCCATGAGACGAAGCACTTTCGAGCTGGGAGGTCGCGGTTGGCTGCGCGTCGCGCTGTTGCTGCTCGCCACGGGGACGCTGGCCTGCGCGCCGGAGACCACCGACCTGGCCAAGACCGGGGGCGTGGACGCCCTGCCCGAGTTCCAGACGGCCGAGCAGTTCTCGGCCATCCGGGCCGATGCGAGCTCGCTCTGCCTCTCCGGGGAGGTCACGCTGCGCTTCACCGAGCCCGGGCAGCAGATCGGCTACGCCTTCGCGGCACGCCAGGGCCAATCCTTCGAGGCCCAGACCCTCGGCGATCCGGAGATGGACACCCTGCTGCTGCTCTACGGCCCGGACGACGGCACGGGCTACTTCGGTCGGTCCCCGATCCTCGCGGACGACGACGGCGGCGACGGGGTGCTCTCGCGGATCCAGGACTATTCCTTCAAGGAAACCGGCGTGTTCCTGCTCATCGCGACGACCTACCAGGGCGAGTACCAGGGTGCGGTCACCCTGACGGTGGCGCTCGGTGGAGGACCCGGGTGCACGACCGAGCTTCCCGACCCGGCGACCGTCTGCTGCGGCCTGATGGCCCCGGACGGCTCGGTGAGCTTCGTCTACCTGACCGAGGAGCGCTGCGTCGCGAACGACGGCCTGCCCCTCGAAGACGACGGGCGCTGCGCCGGCGAGGGCGAGGGTGAGGGTGAGGGTGGCGAGGGCGAGGGTGAGGGTGGCGAGGGCGAGGGCGAGGGCGAGGGGGCCTGGCCCACGGTCTGCTGCGCCCTGACCGCAGCGGACGGCACCATGAGCTTCGTCTTTCTGACCGAGGAGCGCTGCGTCGCGAACGACGGCCTGCCCCTCCAAGACGACGGGCGCTGCGCCGGCGAGGGCGAAGGTGAGGGTGAGGGC
>JAVEVO010000173.1:0-14265 GCA_034005005.1 Myxococcota bacterium | reverse complement strand
CGCCGCGCCGGCACCCGTCACCACCCCATTCAGATCCCTCCGCCTGGTGGGTGCCGGCCGACTGGCCGGCCCCAGTCTCGTTCCCGTTGAGATCTTTCCGTCTGGTGGGTGCCGGCCTATTTGCCGGCACCAGCTTCTCACCCCTGCTGGTCCAGGACCTGGTGAGCAAGGTGGCAAAGCGACCGGCGAGGAGGCCGGTCGCCACCAGGAGAGGGCCGGTCCCCACCAGGAGAAGGCCGGTCCCCACCCTTCTTTCCGACTGGTGGGTGCCGGCCTCTGTGCCGGCACCAGCTTCTCACCCCTGCTGATCCAGGACCTGGCGAGCGAGGAAGCAGAGCGACCAGCGCGGAGGCCGGTCCCCACCAGGAGAGGGCCGGTCCCCACCAGGAGAGGGCCAGTCCCCACCAGGAGAGGGCCGGTCCCCACCAGGAGCTCGGGCGAGCCGGGAGCATGGCCATGGTTCTATGTATCCGTAAAACAAAGAGTTCCTCTGGTTTCCCTCCGGCATGGTGGGACGCCGGGTCAGGGGTGTCGGTGTTATCTTCTTGTATTTCGTAACACCGCGAGTATGCTGCCCCCCATGCGCGTCCCTGGCCCAGCAGCGTGCGTCGTGGTGCTCTTGCTGGGCCACGGTCTCTCCGCCGTCGGGGTCGCGGAGCCCCTACCGGAGGTGGCCCCGTCTTCCTCCGACCCCACCACGCCCCTCCCCCCGGCGCCCCTCCCCCCGGCGCCCCTCTCCCCGACGCCCCTCCCCCCGCCCGCGACCACCACGCCCACCACCACCGCCACGCCCCTCCCCCCGGCGCCCCTCTCCGCGACGCCCCTCCCCCCGCCCGCTACCACCACGCCCACCACCACCGCCACGCCCCTCCCCCCGGCAGCGTCCACGTACCGCGCCCGGGTCACCGCGCGCCGCGTCCCCCTGACCGCGGGCGGGAGCACGGTCGAGGCGGCGCAGCTCCAGCGTGCGCTCCCCGGATCCGGCAGCGAGGCCCTGGAGCTGGTCCCCGGGCTGCGGATCGTCCAGCACGGGGCCGAGGGCAAGGGACACCAGCTCTTCCTGCGGGGCTTCGACGCGGTCCACGGTGCAGACCTCGAGGTGCGCCTCGACGGGCTGCCCCTCAACGAGCGGGTGCAGGTCCACGGGCACGGCTACGTCGATCTGTACAACGTCGTGCCCGAGGCCGTGCAGGAGCTGCGGGTCGAGAAGGGGCCGTTCCTACCCGGGCAGGGCGACTTCGCGACCGCGGGCAGCGTCGACTTCGTGCTGGGCCTGCCCCCGAGCCGGCGGCCCGGGCTCGTCCGGGTCGAGGGCAGCCAGCACGGCCGGCTGCGGGCGGCCACGGTCGTCGCCCCCGCGGATGCTCCAGCGGACGCCCTGCTGGCCGCGGAGGCGGTCCATGACGAGGGCTACGGCCCCCACCGCGAGGCGGACCGGGGCGGGCTCCTGGCCGCGTGGAGCTGGGAGGCGGGCCCGGACGCGCGGCTCGCCCTGCTGGCGACCCTCCAGACCGCCCGCTGGGAGTCGCCGGGCGTGCTGCGCTTCGACGCGCTCGCCGGGGGACGCGATTTCTTCGACGCGTACGACCCGGCCGGACGGGGAGAGTCGGACCGGGCCCTCGCCCGCCTGACCTGGCGGCGGACCCGGCCGGACCAGGAGCTGGCCCTGGCGTTCGCGGGCACCTGGCGCCGGCTCTTGCTCGAGGACGACTACACGGGCTGGCTGCTCCAGCCCGAGACCGGCGACCGCCAGCGGCAGGAGCAGGCCGGCTTCACCCTCGGCAGCACGCTGACCCTCCGCCAGCGGCTCTCCGGGCCCATGCCCGGAACCTTGCTGGGCGGGCTCGGCTGGCGCACGGACCAGGCCGCGCTGGGCGCTCGCCCCGTGAGCGAGGAGGGGGAGGCCGGGCCCCGGGACCGGGACCAGCAGGCCCGGGCCCACGAGCTGTACGTCTACGGTGGCCTCCGGCTGCGGCCCGGCGCGGGGCTCGAGCTGCTGCCCTCTCTGCGGGGGGAGGTGCTCTCCCTGGGGGTGGACGACACCCTCGAGCAGCGGTCCGGGAGCCAGGTGCTCGGGGCCCTGCTCCCCCGCCTGACCGTGTCCTGGCACCCCGCCGCGGCCCTGACCCTCTTCGTCGCGGCCGGGCAGGGCTTCCGCTCGCCCGAGGCGCGGTCCGTCCTGGCACCCCGGGCCACGACGGTCGAGGACGCGGACCTCTCCCGCTACGCGGGCGGCACCCCCGAGATCACCCGCGCCGACGCGCTGGAGGCCGGCGTACACCTGCAGCCGCACCCGGCCCTGCGCGTCCGGCTCGCGGGCTTTGCGACCCGCATCGCGCGGGAGCTGATCTTCGACCACGTCAGCGCCACCTTGGTGGAGCAGGACGGCACCCGTCGCCGGGGAGCCGAGCTGGCCGTGGAGCTGCGCCCGGTGCCCTGGGGCGAGCTGGCCGCGGACGCGAGCTTCGTCGACGCCCGCTTCGCCCGGTCGGGCAACCCCGTACCCGGGACCACGAGGTGGTCCGGGCGGGGGGTCCTGGCCCTCGGCAGGCCACGCGGGCCGCACGGGAGCGCGGCCCTCGGCTGGGCGAGCACGCGGCTGCTCGCGCACGGAGCCACGGTCTCGGGGCTGGTGCGGGCCGACCTCACCGGCGGCTGGCGCTTCGCCTGGGGCGACGTGTCCCTGGCCGTGGACAACGTCGGGGACGCCCGCACCCTGGACGGCGCGTACCACTATGCCTCCTGGTTCGACCGGACGACCCCCCGCAGCGCGCTCCCGGTCGTCCACTACACGGCCGCCCCGCCCCGCACCGCCCGGCTGGTGCTCACGGGGTACCTCTGACGAGCGAGGTCGCAGCATGCCACGACGACAGCGAGCTCTCCTCTCCCCCGGGGTCCGGATGTCGTCCGGGTCCGCCATGGTGGCGATTTCCTTCTGGATCGGGATGGTCACCGGGTGTCAGGACGCCACCAGCGAGGAGCCGACGCCGGTGCCGCTGCCGGTGGTGGTCGACGACGCGGGCGTGACCGCCTGCACCACGGCCGAGGGCTGGACCGTGGAGCTCGACCGTGCCCGGGTGGCCGTCGCGGACCTGGAGTTCACCATCGCGGGCGAGACCCACGCAGCCTGGTGGCCACGGCTCGCCGACCTCCTCATCCGACCGGCCCACGCGCACCCCGGGCACTACGCGGGCGGAGAGGTCACGGGCGAGCTCGCCGGGAGCTTCCTCCTCGAGCTGACGCCGCCGGCCGGGGCGGCCCTGGGGGACGCGTCCTTGCTGCCCGGCGAGTACCAGGGGCTCAACCTCCGCCATCGCCGGGCCGACGCGGGGGACGGGCTCGACGCGACGGACCCCCTGGTGGGACACACGGCCGTGCTCGCGGGCCGGGCGACCCGGGAGGGGCGGACGGTCCGGTTCGCCGCCTCCCTGGACGTGCCCGCGGGCACGCAGACCGTCGGCGGCCCGTTCACCCTGGAGGTCACCGCGCAGACCCGCCGGACCCTCGGGCTGACCCTGTACACCGTGGACCCGTCCGAGCAGGACACCCTGTTCGACGGCCTGGACTTCGCCGCGCTGGACGAAGACGGGGACGGGGAGGTGACGATCCAGCCCGGGGAGGCCGCGCACAACGTGCTGATGAAGACCCTGATCCGCCACGATCACTGGGGCATCGTGGTCCGCTAGGGACCGCCCCACCGCGCAGAGGAGCAGGACATGAACTCGAGCAAGAACCGAAGGATCATCAACCCGTTGCTGGCCCTGGCCCTGAGCGCCGGGCTCGGTCTGGTGATCGGATGTGACGACGCGGACGCGACGCGCGGCGAGGGGACCCTCGGGGTCGCGATCTGGGGGGAGGAGTTCATCGAGACGGGGATCCCCGCGAGCGAGTTCGCGGACGGCTTCGGCGTGACCTTCGATTCATTCTTGATCAACGTGGGCGAGATCACGGTGGCCCGGGAAGGAGAGGAACCGACCCTCACCGCGCCGGCCTTCCGGGTCTACGACCTGGCCTCCTTGACGGGCCCGCTGGCGATCACCACGACCGCGGCCCCCGCGGCCGCGTACGGCCACACGGCCTACACCCTGGCCCCGGCCACCGCCGGGAGCGAGGCGGGCAACGCCACGGCCGCGGACCGCCAGCTCCTCGTGGACCACGGCTGGTCCCTGTACGTCGAGGGCCAGGCCACCAACGGCACCGTCACCAAGACCTTCGCCTGGGGCTTCACCACGCAGGCGGTCTACGATCCCTGCCACTCCACCGCCGAGGTCCCGGACGGGGGCCAGGCCACGGTCCAGCTCACCATCCACGGGGACCACCTCTTCTACGACGACGCCACCAGCGAGGAGCCCGCGCTGCGCTTCTCGGACATCGCCCAGGCCGACGTGGACGCCGACGGCGAGGTGACCCTGGAGGAGCTGGCCGCCTACGACATCACCGCCCTGCCCAACTACGGCGTCGGCAGCCTGGACATCGACGACCTCCGGGGCTTCCTCGAGCACATGGTCGCGACCGTTGGCCACATCGACGGGGAGGGGCACTGTAGCTTCTAGCGCGGTGCGGAGGAGCGGGTGGGGGCAGGGCTTATGATCCAACACATCTCAGCGATCGCCCTTTCGGAGCGGGTTCGCGACCATGGCCGCGGATCGCGCATCGGCGCGTCGAGCCAGCGGGGTGATCGCGATGCTGAAATCGGCTGGGTGCAGCCGGTCCGAGTGGGCGGATTCCTTGCCAATCTCCTCCTGCACCCGGCTCGAGCTGCAAAACCTCGCGCAGCGCCGCAGAGTTCGCAGAGAAAAGTGTTTAGCTGGCTGAGCCCTCTACGGCTCTGCGGCTCTGCGAGAAAATTCTTTTCGTGCGGGGAGTTGTGCCAAGGCCTCGCTGCTCGCTCACCGGGATGATCGGCACCCAGTTCGATCGCCTTTTGCGCACGAACCGCCGGAGTGACACCTCACCCGGTCAGTTCGATCGCCTTTTGCGCACGAACCGCCGGAGTGACACCTCACCCGGTCAGTTCGATCGCCTTTTGCGCACGAACCGCCGGAGTGACGCTGCGCCACTTGACGGATGAGCAGCCCGACACCCCGGCGAGCTGGGTGCTCTCCGAGCTGGAACTGGCCGTGCTCGACATGGCGGCCGCGAACTGGATGAAGCTCCCGAACAATCCCACCATCCTCCAGGTACGCAACGCCATCGCGGCGCTTGGCGGGCATCTGAAACGCAACGGGCCACCGGGGTGGATCACTTTGATGCGCGGCAGTGTCGAGCGCCGCAGCTTGATCGAGGGAGCACGATTCGGTCTTGCCCTGGCAGGACGAGAATGTGTCTCAAAAGATGTGATCAATGATGAGCCCTCATCACCCACCCTCATGACCCAGCCTCATCACTCTCATGCAGATTCAGGACAAGCATTCATGGCACTATTCTACCACCAAACGACAAATCGTCCCCAAAGAAATGGGACCAAAGGTTCTGATCGCTGGCTGCGGGAGAGCGCGCCCGGCACCTCCGGGGGAACTCCGCCGGGCGGGCCGCCGTACCAGGGACAGGAGCAGCCGCGGCGCCGCGCCGGGAGGGGGGGATGGCCAGGACCGAGCAGCGACGAGGATCCGTGGACCAGGGCGCTGGCCCGGGTGTGCGGGTCACCTTGCTGGACGGCACGGTCCTGCACCGGGACCCCGTCCACCGGGAGCTGTGCGGTCGCTGCGAGCAACTGCACCGCGAGACCGGACGGCAGAGCTGCTGCCGGGTCTGGCACCCCGGCCGGGCGTTGCCCGGCACCGCGGAGCGGCTTTGCCGCTGGCCCGAGTGCCTCGATGCCGAGGAGGCCCTGGTGCAGCACCCGACGCCCACCTCCTGAGCCGCCAGGCCGCCGGGCGGGCCCACGAGTCGGCCCGGGATCCCCGGTCGGCCGCCCAGGAAGGGTCCCTCCACCACGACCGGACGCCCCCCCGGCTCGACAGGAGCCGCGGGCTCGACTATGACCGGCCCCCGGGTGACCGCGCCGCGGGCGGCCGGCGCGGTCCTGGCGCGATCCTGGTGCGACCCGTGCACGGCCCCCCGGGGAAGGACTGCCCGCAGTCCAGGAAGTGACCGGTTCATGGACGATTTCGGCTTTCAGTGGCACATCACGGATCGCTGCAACCGCCGCTGCCGGCACTGCTACCAGGAGCGCTTCGATGCGTCCCGGGAGCCGAGCCTGGAGCGGCTGACCGAGGCCGCGCAGCGGATCTTCGCGGCGCTGCCCACCACGCCCATCAGCATCAACCTCACCGGCGGGGAGCCCCTGCTGTACCCGGCGCTCCCGGAGCTCGCGGACGCCCTGCAGCGCTACCCCAACCTCGCCGAGCTGAACCTGATCACCAACGGCACGGTCGTACCGGCCGAGGTGCTCGAGCGGCTCGCGGCCCTGCCCGCGTTCCGGTGGTTGAAGGTGTCGCTCGAGTCGGGCGACGAGCAGGTCAACGACGCCATCCGTGGGGCCGGACACCTGCGGCTGCTGCGGGAGAACGTGCCCCGGCTGCGGGAGCGGTCCGGGGGCCGGGGGGTGATCCTCATGACGACCCTCGGCCGCGACAACGTCGACACCCTGGCCGCCACCCTGGACCGGGCCCGGGAGCTCGGTGCGGACGGGCTGCTGCTGGAGCGCTTCGTGCCCCTGGGGCAGAGCCTCCCCCGGGCCGATCAGGTCCTGAGCGCGCGGGGCTGGCAGCACGCGGTGGAGACGGTGCTCGCGGCCGCGGGCCTGGACGTGGAGCTCGAGGACCTGCTCCCCTACCGGGCCTTCTGGCTCTGGCTCGTCGGCCACGAGGACGAGCCCTTGCAGGGTGCGACGTGCAACCTCGGGGAGGGGTCCATGGCCCTGCTGCCCGATGGCACGGTGCAACCCTGCCGACGGCTCCCGGTGCCCGTGGGCAACATCCACGAGACGCCCTTTGCCACCTTGCGGGAGCGGCTCGCGGACTACGCGCCGGCGCGCACCCGGCCCCGGCTCACCGGGCCCCACTGTCGCCTCTGCGAGGTGGCGGACTGCGCCGGCTGCCGGGCCCTGGCCCTAGCCCTGGGTCACGGGCTCGGGGGGGACGACGACGTGTGCCTGCGTCGCGTGACGGCCACGGCGGAGTAGTACCCCGTCACGGCGAAGATGACCGGCCGAGCTTCGGGTGGCGACCGGCCCTCTCCTGGTGGCGACCGGCCCTCTCCTGGTGGCGACCGGCCCTCTCCTGGTGGCGACCGGCCCTCTCCTGGTGGCGACCGGCCTCCGCCGGGTGGCGACCGGCCTCCGCGCCGGTCGCTTGGCCCCCCTGATCACCAGGTCCAGGACCTACAGGCTGGTGCCGACCTGTCGGCCGGCACCCACCAGGCATCAATCGGGTGCAGCCGGTCCGAGTGGGCGGCTTCCTTGCCAATCTCCTCCCGTACCCGGCTCGAGCTGCAAAATCTCTCACCGAGCCGCAGAGTTCGCAGAGAAAAGTGCTTGGCTGGCTGAGCCCTCTGCGGCTCGGCGGCTCTGCGAGAAAATTCTTTTCGTGCGGGGAGAGGACTCCGCTCAGCCCTCGTCGACGATCTTGTCGATGACCGGCCGCTGGGCCACCGGCACCGAGGTGAGGCGCAGCTCGTAGCTCGTGAGGCGCTCTTCGGGGCTGGCCGCGGTCTCGGGCGGCGGGGTCTCCACGGCCATGACCTTGGCGTAGAGGTCGGTGACCTCCTGGCCCGCCTCCGTGTGCAGGGTCATCTTCAGGTTGGTCAGCACGCTCAGGGGCACCGGCGTCGTCAGCCGCACGGTGCGGTGGCCGAGGGAGGTGACCGTCGCGGGCACCGCGTCCTCTGCGACCTCCTTGCCCTGGATCAGGTAGAGGTCGGACTGCAGGTGCACGGGGCGGATGGTGTCGGGCTCGGGCACCGGCATCTTCAGGTTGTAGGGCGCACCGACGCCGATGACCGGATAGGCCTTGACGGGCTCGCTCTTGCCCTTGGCGCGGAACTCCTGGGGCGGGCCGACCTCGATGGCGCCGCCGGCCCCGTCGAGGGTCGTCTGGCTGATGAAGACCTGCGTGCCGACGGTGAAGGTCTCCAGGCGGGCCGCGAGGTTGATGGCGTCGCCGATGACCGTGTACTTGAGGCGCTTCTCGGAGCCGACGTTGCCCGCGACCACGTCCCCGGTGTTCACGCCGATGCCCATCTCGAGCACCCGCCCTTCCTCCTTGCTGAACGCGACCAGCTCCTGCTGCATCGCAACGCAGCAGGCCACGGCCCGCAACGGCTCGTCCCCCCGGGCGGTGGGCGCGCCGAAGAAGATCACCACCCCGTCCCCCATGATCTCGTTGATGGTCCCTTCGTACTGCATGATCACGTCGGCCATGCGCGTGAAGTACCGGTTGAGGAGGGCGACCATGGGCTGGGGCCCGAGCTGCTCGGTCAAGGCGGTGAAGCCCCGCAGGTCCGACATGACGATGGTCACGGTGCGGACCTCGCCGCCGAGGTGCAGGCTCTTGGGGTCGTTGAGGACCTTGTCGGCCACCTCCTTGGTGACGAAGCGCCCGAAGGTCTCCCGGATGAACTCCCGCTCCTTGAGGCCGATGAGCATGTGGTTGAAGGCGCGGGCCAGCTCGCCGACCTCGTCCCGGGAGCTCACGGAGACGGGCACCTCGTAGTCGCCCCCCGCGACCCGCCGGGCCGCCGCGGCCACGGCCTGCACCGGCCGGGCCAGGCTGCGCCCGAGGAACAGCCCCCCGCCGACGGCCAGCAGCAGGCAGCCGAGGGCCACCAGCAGGGCGGTGGTCACGGTCTCGCGCACGCCGGCGTAGGCCCGGGCCTGGGTCAGCTCCGCGAGCACGCCCCAGCCGAGGTCGGGGATCGGGACCATGACCCCGAGGAGCTCCTGCCCCTCCTCGACGTAGTCGGCCGAGTACGCCAGGCCGCTCTTCAGGAAGCCGCCGGCCGCGGAGAGGTCCATGGCGACGCCCCGGCCGCCGATGGAGCTGCCCACCCGGGCCGGATCGGGGTGCGCGACGATCCGCTGCTCCGCGTCGAAGAGGAAGACCCGCTCCTCGACGATGCTGCCGAAGCGCCGCTCCGTGACCCGGGCCAGCTCGGCGTTGACGGGGGCCAGGTCGAGGGCTGCCCAGAGGAAGCCGTACAGGGTGCGGGGCTCGCCGGTGTAGATGGCCGCGAGCAAGGGGAGGTGCACCCGCCCGTCGGCCCCGCGCAGCAGGGGCAGGCGCAGGTTGCCCTGCGCCCCGGCCGCGGCGACCTGCTCCGGGAGAAGGGCCGCGGGGGCGGCGGGGAGATCGCTGGCCGAGGCGTCGCGGATCGTATCGACGTAGCCCCCTCGGCGGTCGTACAGGGCGACCCCGCGCAGGTGCCGGGCCGACAGCAGCAGGGCCCGCACCACGTTCACCCGCTCCTCGATGGGCAGCCCCGGCTGCCCGAGCGCGACCCCCATCGCGGTCAGCTCGCCGTCGGCCGCGGTGACCATGCCCTGGACCGAGCCGAGGGCCTCGTCGACGACCGCGAGGCAGTACTCCTTGGCCGACTGCCGCAGGCGCTCGAGGTTGAGGTCGACCAGGATGAGCGTGGTGATCCCCAGCGGGACCAGCGCCACCCCCAGCAAGGCGAGGGTGAGCTTCGGGCGCAACCGCAGCGAGAGCATGGTCCCTCCGTCGGAGTCTCCGAGTAGACCAGAGGGTAGCGGGAACGTCACGCAGCGTCAAACCGCGGAGGCCCCGGGCGGCGCCGCGTGGGGCTCGCCGGGCTAGTACCCCGTCACAGGGATCTTGTTCAGTTGCTCTGGTGGGTGCCGGCCGACAGGTCGGCACCAGCCTCCTCCCCCTTCAGATCCTGGCCCTGGCGGGCAGAGGAGCAAAGCGACCGGCGCGGAGGCCGGTCGCCACCCTGCGGAGGTCGGTCGCCACCAGATGCTCGACCGGTCATCTTCGCCGTATCGAGGTGCTAGAAGATCGCCTGGACGCCGAGGTAGCCGATGGGGACGTGGAGGCCCTTGCCGTCGGGGCTCTCCTCCTGGGTCTCGTAGGTGATCCGGGCCCCCAGGTCGAGGGCGAGGTCGGGAGTGAGCGCGATCAAGAAGCCGAGGGGCAGGGTCAGGCAGGTGCTGTCGACGTCCTCGTCCTGGACGCCGATGCCGAACTGGAGGCCGGCGTAGAACTCGCTCGCGGCGAGGGGCAGGAAGTAGCGCAGGCCGAGCTCGAGGCCGGCCCGCTTGGACTTCCCCTGGCCGCCGGCCTCCTTGTAGAGGTCACCGAAGCCGTAGTCGACGAGGATCGTCCCGAGGAGGGCCAAGGAATCATGAACGAAATAGCCCAGCTCGGGTGCGAGGCGGAACTTGTAGCCGGTGAGGGTGTCCTCCTCACCGTTGGCCTGGGCGAGGGTGCGGGTGTCGATGTCGAAGGTCGCCCGCCCCCCGAGCATCATGCTCCCGGGACCGTACCGCAGTTGCACGACATCGGCCTGCGCGGCCGAGGCCCCCCCACAGAGGCCGACGAGCACGAGGGCTGCGACGAGACGCGCTGACGACATGGCCGACCGACCCTCCCCGCCAGCCCACGGAGCTGCTGCCCGGGCTGGATCTGCGCCATCCTGGCAGCGCCCGGGCTGCCGGTCAAAAAAAGTCGGCCGCCAGTTGACCACCCCCGCTCGCCCCGGCACACTGAGCGGTCGGAGCCACGGCCCGGTCGGCCACGTGGCCGAGCGCCCGTCCCGGGGGCCCACCGAGGAGCTGCAGATGCCGCCACGTCTCGACCGCCGTCCCGAATGGCTCGCCCTCGCCGAGCACCAGGCCCGAGTGGCCCCCCGGCACCTCCGGGAGCTCTTCGCCCAGGATCCGCAGCGGTCCGCCCGCTACACCCTCGAGGCCGCCGGGCTCCTGCTCGACTACGCCAAGCACCGCATCACCGACCAGACCCTGCCCCTGCTCGTCGCGCTCGCCCAGGCCGTCGGCCTGCCCGACGCCATCGAGCGGATGTTCACGGGGGCGAAGATCAACACCACCGAGGACCGCGCCGTGCTGCACACGGCCCTGCGCAACCTCTCCCCGGAGCCGGTGCTGGTGGACGGCGAGGACGTCATGCCCGGCGTGCGCGGCGTGCTGCGCCAGATGGCAACCTTCTGCACCGCGGTCCGGAGCGGCACCTGGCGCGGCGCCACGGGCGAGCCGCTCCGCAACGTCGTCAACCTCGGCATCGGCGGCTCCGACCTCGGGCCGGCGATGGCCTACGAGGCCCTGCGCCCCTACGGCGACCGCAGCCTGCGCTTCCGCTTCGTCTCCAACATCGACGGCACCCACCTCGCGGAGGCCCTGCGGGACCTCGACCCCGCGGAGACCCTGTTCATCGTCGCCAGCAAGACCTTCACCACCCAGGAGACCATGACCAACGCCCGCTCGGCCCGGCGCTGGCTGGTCGAGGGGCTCGGGGGCGACGAGGCCGTGGTGGCCCGCCACTTCGTCGCGCTCTCCACCAGCGCCCAGGAGGTCGCGGCCTTCGGCATCCCGGTGCCCGGCAGCATGTTCGGGTTCTGGGACTGGGTGGGCGGCCGCTACAGCCTGCCCTCGGCCATCGGCCTCTCGCTGATGCTGTCCATCGGCCCGGAGCGCTTCCAGGAGCTGCTGGCCGGCTACCACGAGATGGACCGGCACTTCCGCACCGCGCCCCTGCCGCAGAACATGCCGGCGATCCTGGGCCTGCTCGGGATCTGGTACACCAACTTCTTCGGTGCGGAGAGCCACGCGATCCTGCCCTATGATCAATACCTTGCCCGCTTCGCCGCCTACTTCCAGCAGGGCGACATGGAGAGCAACGGCAAGTCCGTGACCCTCGACGGGGAGGCCGTGGACTGGGCCACCGGTCCGGTGATCTGGGGCGAGCCGGGGACCAACGGGCAGCACGCGTTCTACCAGCTCTTGCACCAGGGCACCCGGCTCGTGCCGGCCGACTTCATCGGCTTCGCGCAGAGCCACAACCCCCTGGCCGACCACCACGACAAGCTCATGGCCAACCTCTTCGCGCAGACCGAGGCCCTCGCCTTCGGCAAGACCGCGGAGGAGGTGCGCGCCGAGGGGGTGCCCGCCGCGCTGGTGCCCCACCGGACCTTCGCGGGCAACCGCCCCACCTCGACGATCCTCGCCCCGCGGCTCGACCCGGCGACCCTCGGCCGGCTCATCGCCCTGTACGAGGCCAAGATCTTCGTGCAGGGCGTGGTCTGGGGGATCAACAGCTTCGATCAGTGGGGCGTGGAGCTCGGCAAGAAGCTCGCCTCCCGGATCCTGCCGGAGCTCACGGCCACGGACGAGCCGCGCCTGCAGCACGACTCGTCCACGAACGGCCTGATCCGCTGGTACCGCGGCCACCGGACCCCGGCCGCGACCCCGGGCCAGCCCTGATGATCTTCGTCCATACCCAGTGGTTCAAGCTGACCCTGCTGGGTCTGATGCTGCTGTTCTTGCTGCTGCAGCCGTTGCTGGCGCAGCCCCGACGCCGGATCCTCCGCTGGGCGACCCTGGCGGTGGCGGTGGTCGCCGTGGCCGGCGGCCTGCTGTCCCTGACCGGGCGAGCGTTCCCCTGGGAACGACATTTCCTGAACAATCACGACGTCTATCACTATTACTTTGGTGCCAAGTATTCCGACGAGCTCGGCTTCACCAAGCTGTACCATTGTACCATCGTCGCCCTGGACGAGATCAACCCCAAGTCCCACGCCAGCGTCAAGAAGATCCGCAGCCTCGTCCACTACAACCACGTCAACAAGAAGTGGTACCTCGATCGCCCCAATCTCTGCAAAGACAACTTCTCGCCGCAGCGCTGGGCGCAGTTCAAGCAGGATCTCCAGGATTTCAGCACGGGACGGGCCTTCTCCTGGCAAGGCTTCTTGCGGGACAAGGGCTACAACCCCTCGCCGATCTGGAACCTGGTCGGCCGCTTCTGGGCCAACCAGATCCCCCCCCAGCCCCCGGTGGTCTTCAACCTGCTCGGGGTGCTCGACGTGGCCCTGCTGGTGCTCGCCTTGCTGATCGCCTTTTTGGCGTTCGGCTGGTGGGGACCGGCCCTGACGATCCTCTACCTGGGCGCGACCTGGTCCCTCACTCCCGGCCACATCCGGGGTGGCTTCCTGCGGCTGGACTGGCTCGCGCTGCTGCTCGTCGGGCTCGCGGCCTTGCGGACCAAGCACCACCGGATCGCGGGCGCCTGCTTCGCCTACGCCGCGGCGGTGCGCGTCTTCCCCGTGATCTTCCTGTTCGGGCCCGCGGTCCTGGCCCTGCGCGAGACCATCCGGACCCGGCGCGTGCCCCGCCCCGCCCTCCGCCTCTTCACCTCGTTCGCGGTGGTCGCGGCCCTGCTCGGGGGGGCCACGGTGCTCGACGACGGGGGCTTCCAGCGCTGGCCCGAGTTCCGCAAGAAGATCCAGCTCCACGATCGGGACATCTCGACCATGCGGCTCGGGCTGGAGGTGCTGCTGGTCTTCCGCGGCGAGCACCGGGAGGCCGACCTGGTGGACGAGCAGGGGCGGCACGGCTTCCGCACCTACTGGGTCGGCGCCAAGCAGCGGCTGATGGCCAAGCAGAAGCCCCTGCACCTCGGCCTGGCCGCAGGGCTGCTCCTCGTGCTCGGCACCTTGCTCTGGAAGCGGGAACGGGACGAGGTCGCCGCGGTCGCCTTCTCGTTCCCGGCAGTCTTCGCGCTGGTCAACCCGACTTTCTACTACTACTGCCTGCTGGCCGTGCCCGTGCTCGGGCTGGCCGCGAGCTGGCACCGGCCGAGGCTGCGGCTGGTCCTCGCCGGGCTGGTGGCCTTCGAGGTCTACTGCCAGATCAGCATGCGGCTCATCCGCTTCGAGGTGCTGCAGTACGCCTTGCAGTCGGTGGTCCTGGCCGTGATCGTCCTGTACACCCTCGTCGTCCTCGCCTGGCCCCTGCGCCGTTCGGCCGCTGCCCCCGTGCTCCCCAGGCCCGACTTCTGCTTGCCTGCGGCCCCGCCCCCGCGCCTGCTGCCGCCCTTGCTCATCGACAACGAGGAGCCCTCCGTCTGAAGACGAGGAATGAGGAACGAGGGGCGAGGAACGAGGGGCGAGCACGAGCACGAGCACGAGGTAGTACCTCGACACGGCGAAGACGAGCGGCTGGCAGACAGATGGTGGCTGGTTGGGACCGGCGTTCGCGCTGGTCCATGGTGGTGTGGCGGCGCGGAGGCCGGCACCCACCAGAGACATGGCTCCAGCAGGAGCTTCGCGGTGCCGGCGCGGTGGCCGGCACCC
>JAVEVO010000172.1:0-14313 GCA_034005005.1 Myxococcota bacterium | reverse complement strand
GGTGAGGGTGAAGGGGAGGGCGAGGGTGAGGGTGAAGGGGAGGGCGAGGGCGAGGGCGAAGGGGAGGGCGAGGGCGAAGGAGAGGGCGAGGGCGAAGGAGAGGGCGAGGGCGAAGGGGAGGGCGAGGGCGAAGGGGAGGGCGAGGGCGAAGGGGAGGGCGAGGGCCAGCCGCTCTGCGAGGACGGTTTGCCGTGCGCGTGCGACGGTCAGCCCCTGGTCACGGAGCCGGAGGTCGTGGAGTGCGGCAACAACCTCCCCGAGGTCCTCGACGGCGTCTGCACCGTGGCCACGGCCGGCAAGGCCTTGCTCATCGAGGGGACCGTGCTCGCGCCGGCCACGATCTACCGCACGGGCCAGGTGGCCATCGCCGAGGACGGGGGGATCCTCTGCGTCGGCTGCGACTGCAGCGCGTTCGCCGAGGGCGCGACCCGCATCAGTTGTCCGGCCGGCGTGATCTCTCCGGCCCTGATCAACCCCCATGAGCACCTCGGGTACACCTACAACCACCCCAAGCCCTACGACCACCGCTGCCTCCACCGGCACGACTGGCGCCTCGGCGGGGCGGTCTGCCCCGAGATCGACGTCCCGGGCAGCGCCACCAACGAGCAGAAGATGTGGGGCGAGATGCGGCACCTGCTCGGCGGCGCGGCCTCCATCGCGGGCGCGGGGCTCGGGCCCGGGTTCTTGCGCAACCTCGAGGACCACGACGTCGACCTGTCGACCTTCCCCCTGGGCGACTCCAACGGCACGACCCAGGTGAACGGCTGCGACTACCCGCGCATCGACCAGGCCGACTCCGTGCTGAAGCACAAGGCCTACGTCGCACACGTCGCGGAGGGCATCGCCGCGACCGCGGCCAACGAGTTCCAGTGCCTCAGCCGCACCGACGACGGCGGTCAGGACCTGACCGAGCCGGTCTCGACCTTCATCCACGGGGTCGGGCTGACCGCGGACGATTTCCGGGAGATGGTCGAGAACGAGACGGGGCTGAACTGGTCCCCCCGCTCCAACATCTCGCTCTACGGCGACACCGCCCGGGTCACCGCGTTCGCCGCGCTGGGCGGGCAGCTCTCCATCGGCACCGACTGGACCGCGTCCGGCTCCATCAACATGCTGCGGGAGCTGGCCTGCGCCGACTACCTGAACAAGAACCACTTCGGCGGCTACTTCTCCGACTGGGATCTCTGGCGGATGGCCACCTCCGCCGCGGCCCGCAGCGTCGGCGCGCACGACTGGCTCGGGTCCCTGCAGGTCGGCTTCGCAGGCGACGTGACGATCTTCGATGGCCGGGAGCACCAGGACTTTCGTGCCATCCTCGACGCCTCTCCCAAGGAGGTCCGTCTCGTCCTGCGGTCCGGCGTCCCCCTGTATGGCGACAGCACCCTCATGAGCGTCCTGCCGGGCGCGGAGACCTGCGAGGAGATCCCCGACGGGGTCTGCACCGAGCCGCGGCGGATCTGCGTCACCCGGGAGAGCGGCGGCAAGACCCTCGCCCAGCTCACCGCGGCCAACGTCGCGTCGTACGGTCTGTTCTTCTGTGGGGTCCCCGACAACGAGCCCACCTGCCAGCCCCTGCGCAGCCAGCCGGTCGCCTATGGCCCCCTGCCGGTGCCCGACGTGGACGGGGACGGCGACGGGATCCCCGACGCGGACGACAACTGCCCGAGCTCCTTCAACCCGCCCCGGCCCATGGACGAGGCGGGCCAGGCCGACTACGACGGGGACGGCGTCGGTGACGCCTGTGACCCCTGCCCCATCTCGGCCGACGACAGCGTCTGCCGCCTCTTCGACCCCCACGACGCGGACAGCGACGGCGTCTGCAACTGGACCGACAACTGCCCGCGGGTCCCCAACGCGGACCAGCTCGACGCGGACGAGGACGGCCACGGGGACGCCTGCGATCTCTGCCCGGACATCCCCAACTACGGCACAGCGGAGTGCCCGCCCGAGCCGGCCACGATCCACGAGATCCGCGACGGCAGCATCGCGGAGGAGACGAAGGTCATCATCACCGATGCCCTGGTCACCGCGTCGGGCCGACTGGGCTTCTTCGTCCAGGAGGTCCCGGGCGACGCGGGCTGGGACGACGTGCGGGGCCACGCCTTCGCCGGGATGTTCGTCTACCGGCCCCTCGCCGCGGGCATCACCCAGCCCCTCCCTGGCCAGCGGGTCGAGGTCGTCGGCCGGGCCGACAGCTACTTCGGGGAGGTCCAGCTCAACGTCACCACCGGGGGGAGCCTGGCCCGGGTCACGGTGCTCGTCGAGGAGCTGGAGGCCCTGCCCGCACCGCTCGTGGTCCCCTGCGCGGACGTCAAGGACGGCGGAGCGCGGGGTGCAGAGCTCGAGGGCGTGCTGATCCGGATCGAGGGCGAGCAGGGGATCGCCACCCTCAGCCCCGCGCTCGGCGCGGGGGACTCGGCCCCGGCCAACGAGTTCGAGCTCGAGTGCGGGCTGCGGGTCAACGACTACCTCTTCCTGCCCAAGACCGCACCCCAGGCCGACGACCGCCTCACCGCGGTGGCCGGCATCCTCCACTGGGCCAACGAGCACTTCAAGATCGAGCCCCGGGCCGACGCGGACCTCGCGTACGTGCCCCGGCTGGCCGAGGTGCTCCCCGCCACGGGCAAGGTGCTGGTCGCCAGCGAGCCGACCTCGGCCTTCCCCGAGCCCCTGTTCGTCGGGCTGCGCCACCCGGCGGCCGCGGACGTGACCATCACGACGAGCGTCCTCGAGGCCGACGCGGCCTTCCTCCTCCCGCAGCCCGTGCTCGTGGTGCAGGGCGAGCGTGAGGGGGAGCTGCTGCTCCAGGGCCTCCAGCCGACCGTCGCGCCGGTGACCGTGACCGCGACCCTCGGCGACGACGAGGTCACCGCGGCCGTCAGCGTCCTCGATCCGGCCACTCCCCCCGTGCTCGAGGCGTTCGCCGCCGCGCAGCAGCGGGTGAAGAAGGGGACCGAGGTCCTCCTCACGGTCCACCTCGATCGGCCCGCGCCCGCAGGGGAAGGGGTCCAGACCCTGATCGCCCTCCTCGCGGACCCTGCGGACGCGGTCACCCTGCCCGAGGGGGGCCAGGTCGAGGTGCTACCCGGCCAGCTCGCCGCCAGCTTCCCGGTCCTCGTCGGCGAGACTCCGCAGGTCGTGACCCTCAGCGCCACCTTCGGTGAGCGGACCCTGACCGTGGAGCTCGAGATCGTCGAGCAGTTCTTGCCGCCGACCCTCATCATCAACGAGGTGGACTACGACTCGGTCGGCACCGACAAGTCCGAGTGGGTCGAGCTGTTCAACCCGGGGGACGAAGCCTTCTCCCTGGCGGGGGTACGTCTGTACCTGATCAACGGCAGCAACAACTCCGTTTATGGGACCATCGTCCTGGGCGAGGGGCAGGTCCCCGCCCAGGGGTACCTGCTCGTCCATGGCAAGGAGTACGTCGCCCCCGAGAGCTGCGCGGTCGCCGTGCCCCTGGGCGGCGCCCAGGACCAGATCCAGAACGGCGCGCCCGACGCGCTCGCCCTGATCGCCGCCGACAACACCCTGCTCGACGGCCTCGGCTACGAGGGCTGCAAGGACCCGGTGGCGATCCCCGACGTCGGGAGCTTCGATCTCTGCATCGGGGGCGCGTCGCCGGCCGGGGTCGACTCCAACACCGAGGAGGGCTCCCTGGCCCGCCTCCCCAACGGTCAGCGCACCGGCAGCAACGCCGCGGACTTCGCGTTCACGTCGAAGCTGACCCCCTGCGCGGACAACCGGCCCTGAGATCGGGGCGCGTCGCGGGGGGGACCGGTGCCCCCCGCGACGCGGCGCCCGGCTCCCTCCTGCCACGGTGAGCTACGACGAGCACGAGCACGAGCACGAATCACGCGGCGATCACGGCGGGTTGCGATTCGTGAATACCGCTCTGCTCCCCAGCGTCTATGCTCTGGGAGGTCGCGACGTCCATGCTCGGGCGCGCGGCGGCCGCGCACGTGTTCGTCGGGAGGGTGTCATGCGCACTCCGAGTCTGCTGCTGTTCGCTTTCGGGCTGCTCTGGGCCGCGACCGCCACCGCCCAGGAGGCCTGGCCACCCGATCCGGGCGCGGTCCAGGCCAGCGCCAACGCCGAGGTCGTCGCGGCGGACGAGGCCGAGGAGGGTGAGTTCCACGACGGCGAGGAGGTCTACGAGGAGGTCGAGGAGGAGTACGCCCCCCCGGCGAGCCAGGCCCAGCCCCGGAGCGCGGGCTCCTGGCAGAGCTACGCGCCGGCCCCGGCCACGCCGGCGGCCCCGCCCGCGGCCCCCGACGAGGCCGGCGAGCCCATCGACGAGGGCACCTGGCGTCAGACCCTCGACCCCTACGGGCACTGGGAGGTGATCCCCCCCTACGGGGCCGTCTGGATCCCGAGCACCGCGGTGGTGGGCGCGGACTTCCGACCCTACACCCGGGGGCGCTGGGTCTACACCGCGCACGGCTGGACCTGGGTCTCCAGCTACTCCTGGGGCTGGGTCCCCTTCCACTACGGGCGCTGGCACGTCATCGGCAGCCGCTGGGCCTGGATCCCGGGGCGGGAGTGGGCACCGGCCTGGGTGACCTGGCGCTCCGACGACGAGGTGGTCGGGTGGGCCCCCCTGCCCTGGGGCGTGGCGGTGGGCGCGACCATCGACGTCGGACCCTACGGCTGGAGCTTCGTGCCGGTGGGCTACCTCGGGGCGCCGATCCTCTCACCCTACTACATCCCCGGTCACCGGGTCGTGTACTACTACGGGCGGACCCGCCCGCTGTTCTACACCCATCGCCACCACCGCTATGGCTGGGGGTGGTACGGCGGCCCACGCCGGGACTGGGTCGCGTCCCGCTGGGGGCGGCCCGTCCCCCTCGCCCGGTACCGCCACCCGGTGTCCCACCCGCGGGCCTACGCGCCCGGCCACCGGCCTGGCTACGCGCCCGCTCGCCGGCCAGGCTACGCGCCCGGCCACCGGCCTGGCTACGCGCCCGCTCGCCGGCCCGCCTACGCGCCCGGCCACCGGCCCGCGCCGGGCCCGGCGGTCCGGCACGGCGCGCCCCCGCCGCGGCGCGACGCGTACCGCTCCTCGGCGCCGGCGCGGGGGCACTACCGGGCCACCCGCCCCGGCGGGCCGCCGCCGCCGGCAGCCTCGCCGGGGAGTCCCCCGCCGGGCTCTCGGCGTCACGTCACGCCGCCCCGTCGCTCCGCGGGGCCGCCCGCGGGGGCACCGGGCGGGGGGCCGGGGAGCGGAGGAGGTCGCGGCGAGCGCGGCGGGCGAGGCGGCGGGCGGCGCTAGAACCTCGACACCGCGGTTCTGATCAGTTGCTCGGGTGGGTGCCGGCCGGCCTCCGCAGGGTGGCGACCGGCCTTCGCGCCGGTCGCTTTGCTCCTCTGCCCGCCACGGCCAGGATCTGAAGGGGGAGGAGGCTGGTGCCGACCTGTCGGCCGGCACCCACCCGGCAGCAGGCAACCAGTCAGAATCCCTGTGACGAGGTACTTGGTCGGCTGCCGCCGAGGGGGGCGGCGCGCGGGGGGGTCAGCCGGCTGGCGGGCTGGCGCTCGGTCCACCTGGCTGGCGTACCCGGAACACCGGCCCCCCCAGCGGGAAGACCGCTCGTCCGACCACCGGGTTGATCAGCAGCGCGAACACGATCCACAAGGCGATGAGCCCCAGCAGCACCGTCAGGATCGCGATGGGCAGCCCGAGGGCCGTGGTGCCGGTGATCCCCGCCACCACCTTGCAGACGTACATCAGGTCGATGTCCAGCAGCAGCAAGAACAGGAGCTTGCCGAAGAGTCCGAAGCCGTAGGTCATCACCAGGAAGATCATCAAGAAGCAGATGTCCACGGCCAGCAGGACGCCGTGGTCGGGCATCTCGCCCACGGCTACCGTCCGCAGGGCCCACCAGTTGACCCCCCAGTTGAAGGCGAACGCGGTGAACAGGGTCGCCCCGTAGGTGTTGCGGTTCACGAAGTTGCCCAGGCCGGCCAGGAGCTGCGCACCGCCGCCGAAGAGCAGGCAGAAGATCGCCGCGGTGTTCAGGGCCGCCGGGGTCAGGGAGAGGCCGAAGGCCACCGGCGTCAAGGCGGCGCAGCCCACCGCGAGGCCGATCAGCCCGAGCGCGGTCGGGTCGGCCAGGGGCAGGGCGGGCGGGGTCGTCGGGGCAGTCTCCATCGTCTCCTCCTTGCTGCGGCGCAACATGCCAGGGCCGTGGGAAACACCTATCTGTTTAGGATATTGGCGTCGTGGTCGTCAAGGCCATTTTGCGGTGCAGCATGGGCGGGCGGAGCGTACGGCGCGGCCGGGCGGGCTAGAGCTCCGGCAGCGGCCGCTTCGGCAGGCGCATCGCCGCCGGGATCTGGTAGTCCACGAGGATCTCGGCGGTCGCCTCGTCGAGGGTGGCCGCGTCGAGGACCGCCTCGATGCGCTCCTCGTTGGGCCAGAAATCGACGGTGTGGAAGCCGTCCTGCGGGTGCTGCAGGGCTTCGACCACCCCCGGGAGGGAGTCGATGGGCCGGCCGTTGATGCTGCGCACGGGCAGGTCGCGCAGACCCTGGTAGCCGAGGTTGTAGGGGGCGGGGAGCACCTGGGAGAGGAGGATGATCCGCCGGCGCGTGGGCGTCTGCTCGCCTTCCGAGGTGTAGTACAGGCTGACGAGCTGGGCCGGGGCCTTCTCGGCCCACTCGGGGCCCCAGGAGAGCAGGTAGTCGCCGTCGAGCTCGAGGAAGACGAGGCCCCCGGCGATGACGTAGGGGGGCGGCTCCTCCACCCGCCGGACCAGGATCAGGTCGAGGTCCATTGGATAGGGGCGCAGGGTCAGCTCCAGCTCGACGACCTGGCCGGCGCGCAGCACCGTGGCCGGCACCACGTCGCCGACCTGGTGCCCCTCGACGACGATGTTGGTGAACTCGAGCCGGCCGTGGCGGGGGTGCTGGTAGTAGCCGCTGGAATCGATGAGGTGGCCGTCCAGGGAGAGCAGGATGTCGCGCGGCTGCAGCACGCCGTGGCCGGTGCTCCCCCAGGGGATCGAGCGGAGGACGCCTCCCTGGGGCTCACCCTCCTGCCCGAGGAACGCGGACAGGGCCGGGTCGTGATTCCACTGCCAGTACAGGCGCAGCACCGGGAAGCCCTTGCCCGAGGCCGGGTCGCGGGCCTGCTGGAGGAAGGCCCGCAGCATCTCGACGGGCACCACCCAGGCGGTCTGCCCGTCCTGCGCCGTGGCCAGGCCGATGAGCTGATCGCCCTGGAGCACCGGCTCGGCCCACCCCCCTCCCGAGAGGTCGGTCTGGGCCAGCAGGTAGGTGTGGCGAAGCCTGGAGAAGCGGGCCTCCCCGACCTGCAGCCGCTTGACGCGGCACTCGGAGACCTCGATCTGCTGGTTGAGCCAGCGCGCGCTCTGCACGGTGCCCGAGTTGGGCGTGCTGGCGGCCAGCTCCAGGGGGCGCAGGTCCGCGAAGAACGCGGGGTCGTCCACCTGCAGCAGGGCCAGGTTGAGCTCCCAGTCGACGTGGACCACCCGGGCCGGCGTGCGGGGGGTCCGGCCGAACTTCTCGGCCTCCACCAGGGTGGCGTGCATGATGTTCTGCGCGGTGGTCACCAGGGTGGGGCCGGCGACCAGCGCGGCCATGCCGAAGCGGGTCGCGGGGAGGTTCTTGCGCCAGGGGCGGTCCGCGTCGAAGGACTGGTAGGTGACGCGCAGCCCGAGCACGCCCTTCTCGGCCGCCGCGTGGCGGGTCGTCGGCCCCCGCGGCTCCGGGGCGACCTGGGCGACCTGGGCGAAGGCTTCGGCCGAGGCGGGGAAGCTGCTCATAGGTGTCGATCCTTGGCCACGCCGTACTGCTCGAGGATCTCGGCGTTCGCCTGCTCGGCGGCCTCCCGGTCGATGACGCCGAAGCAGCCGTAGTTGGAGAACTCGAGGAGGTGGTGGCGGCCGGTGTGCTCCGCGATCGCGGCGATCAGCTCCTCGAGGGAGCCGATCACGCGGCCGTTGACCCGCTCCACGGCCAGGTTGTTGAACCAGGCCATGTTGACGTTGACGGGGTGGTCGAGCCGCCGCAAGAGCACCACGCGCTCCCTGGTGTACTGGGCCGGCTCGGCCAGGGGGCGGAAGAGGAACTCGTGCAAGAGCGCCTTGTCGGCCTTCCAGCGCCAGTCCCAGCCAAAGGTCTTCATCGTCTCGAGGTACAGGGGGACGAAGACCAGCCCGCCATAGACGTAGTACCGCGGCAGCCGGTCGTAGAGGTTGCCGAAGCGCGCGGCCGCGGGCAGGGTGCCCAGGGTCACGGACAGCTCGCGGCGCTCGCCGCGGTGGAGGACCTGGAGGGTCAGCGGGTCGCCCACCTGGTGGCCGTCGATCAGCAGCTCGACGTCCGTGCGCAGGTCGCCGAGGGCCACGGTGCCGTCGTTGGCGATGCGCTGCCCGTCGATCGCGAGGAGGATGTCTCCGACCTCGAGCAGCCCCTGAGCGCAGCCTCCCGGGTAGACGAGGTCGATGGCCACGCCGGTCTCGCCCGGCACCATCCCCGCCTTCCGGCGCGCGGCGGCGTTCTCCATGGAGACCCGGACCACGCCGAGGGCCGGGAAACCCTTGTAGGTGCCCGAGCGCACGTCGGTGAGGAAGTGATGGATCACCTGCGGAGGGATGAAGAAGCCGACGTTCTCGAGGCCCGCGGCCGCCTGGAAGGCCACGCCGACGACCTTGCCGTCCTGCACGACCGGGCCCCCGCTGTTGCCGGGGTTGATGGCCGCGTCGGTCTGCACGGCCAGGTGCCGTTCGTTCCAGGGGTGGGTGTAGTACTGCATCTCGATGCGGCTGACGACGCCGCGGGTCGAGGAGATCTGGCTGCCGCCCGCGGGATAGCCGTAGGTCTCGACCACCGAGCGCAGCCGGGGCAGCTCCCCGAACGGGAGCGAGGGGTGATCGGCCAGCAATCCCTCCTCGAGGGGCTCGAGCAGGGCGAGATCGCAGTCGTGGCCCACGGCCAGCACCTGGGCCTCGTGGGGGGTCGGGTCGCCGTGGAGGTAGAACAGGAGCATCCGGGCGTCGCTGACCACGTGGGCGTTGGTCATGATCCAGCCGCCCGCGATGACGAAGCCGCTCCCCCAGGCCTCGCGCACCGGGAGCAGGTCCCAGGGCGAGTACCAGTCGGGCTCTTGCCGGTAGTTGACGATGCGCGCCACCGAGCGGTCGATCTCGGGGAGGCGCCCAGCCTCCTCGTCGGCGGTCTCCGGCGCCCGGCTGGCCAATGCCCCTTCCATCTTCCCGGCCTCCTCGGTGCCCGGCCTTCCCGCCGGCGCCCTCCGGCAGCGTACACGGTGGGGTCGTTTCGTCAATCTTCCATTCGGGCGGCCGGACGGGGGCCTTGGGCTGGCAGACCGGCGGCTCAGGCCATCCGCGAGCGCTCGCGGCTGAAGCCGGGCAGGACGCCGCGGTTGCGTCGGCGGATCACCAGGACGATGACGGCGACGATCAGGCCGAGGAAGGTGAAGACGCCCAGCAGCCCGTTGCGGAGCTGCAGCACCGGCTCCTGCGTCGAGTCGATGCCGACGAGGTAGAACTCCTCGGGGTTGGGCCCCTTGATCGGGCAGTAGCCCGAGAGGGTGATCCCCCAGGCGTCGGCGCCGAACTCCTCGTCCGCCTGGGGCTTGCCTTCGATGTAAGTTGCCGTCATCTTTGGGAATTCGGCGCCATCGTATTCGTCGCCCGGCGGGCTGCCCTGCTCGTCCTCCTGGATCTCGCCGTCCTCGTTCTCGTCCACGTCCTTGGGGTCGACGTCGACCACGAACTCCCAGAGCGCCGGGGGGGTCTTCATCCGGAAGGTGTAGACCGACACGACCTCGGGGTTCTCGGTGCGGATGCGGTCCAGCACCTCCCACACCCGCTTGAACGGCTCGCCTTCCATGTCCTCGGGCTTGCGCACCTGGTCGAGGTCGTCCCCCCGGATCTGGGCCGCGGTGAGCTGGGCGAGGCGCTGGACCGAGGGCTGGATCTGCTCGAGGAGCAGGCTGCTGGTGATGCTCCAGACCGCGTAGCCCGCGCCGGAGACGAGCAGCAGGGAGCCGAGCGCGAGCGCGATGGAGACCAGGACCGGGACGATGCTCCGCTCGATCAGCAGCCGGGCCACCGCGAGCATCGAGCGGGGGCGGAGCTTGGGGTCCTTCTCGAGGCAGGACGCGACCAGACGGTCGAGCACGTGGGGGACGTCGTGCCGGATCGAGCGCACCGTGGGCGGCTTCTCTTCGAGGTGGCAGTGCATCATCGCTGGTCGGTTGTCGACCAAAAAGGGCAGGCGACCGGTGAGCATCTCGAAGAGGATGATGCCGAACGCGTAGATGTCCGTGGCGACGTCCTGGGGCTCGCCCTTCCACTGCTCCGGGGCCATGTAGTTGGGCGTGCCTGCAGACGAGGTCGTCGGCCGCATCAGCTCGGAGCGGGAGGCCACCGCCTTGCGGGCCTTGGGGATCGAGGAGACCGCGGCCGCCAGCCCGAAGTCCATGACGACCGCGCCCCGGTCGGGGGTGAGCTGGATGTTCTGCGGCTTCAGGTCCCGGTGGATGATGCCCGCGGTGTGGGCCGCGTCCATCGCCGCGGCAACCTCCATCCCGATCCGCCGCACCTCGGCCAGCGGCATGGGGCCCTCGCGTTTGATCCGGTCGGCCAGGGACTCGCCGGTGAGGAACTCCATGGTCAGGAAGGTGACGCCGGCGGCCTCGCCGAGGTCGTAGGTGCGGGCGAGCCCCGGGTGGCTGACCGCGTGGGCCATCGCCACCTCCTGGCGAAAGCCCTCCAGGGCCTCCTGGTCATCGGCCATGTTCTGGCGCAAGGTCTTCATCGCGACCTTGCGGCGCAAGAACAGGTCCTCGGCCAGGAGCACATCGCCCATGCCGCCCCGCCCCAGGGGCTCGATCAGGCGGTAGCGGTTGTTGACGATCGCGTTGCTGGACCACGTCGTGTCGTCGCCGAGCCAGGAGAGGGACAGCAGGTTCTGGCCCTTGGGCGCGGCGGGGGCGATCGCCTCCCCCGGTGGGCGGGCGGGAGTCGGGCGCGGGACCGGCGTCGGTGCGGCGAGGACCTCGGCGAGCACCTCGGGCGACAGCATGGAGGTCTTCATCTCGTGGAGGTCCGGCTCCTCCTCGGCGGTCGCGGGGGGCTGGGGTGCGGGGGCTGCCGGCTGCGCCACCCGGACGATCTTCGGTCGGGCCGAGACCTGGTTGGCGTTCCCGCCAGCCGTGGGGCCGGGCTGGGCGCGCGGGACCGACTGGGGGATGCGGCGCGCCGGTCCGGGCCGCGCGCCGCCGGTCGGCAGGGGAGGTCCCGCGAGCTCGTCGAAGTCGGGCAGGGCGTCCATCCCGCTGGCGACGGTCCGATCGGCGACGGGCTGGGCGCCGGGGGCGCCTTCGCTCGGGAGATCGTCTTCGGACCAACCGTTGCCTGCTCCGGGGGTTCTGGTCGCGGCCATGCCTTCTCCTCGGACGAGCCGGCGCGGTGCGCCGCTCGCTCCTTGGTGAGCTCCCCTCTGGTTGTCGCGCAGCCGCGCTCGCTCGGGAAGCAGCGGCGAGCAGCGAGCGCGTCAGCGGTCCGGCGGCTGCCCCGTGCGGCCGGCCAGCGGATCCTCCGCGGCCTCGAGCAGGGGCAGGTAGGCGGCCTCGTCGTGCTCGAAGGCCGCGAAGAAGCGGCGGCGCACCTCGGCCAGGGTCGCGTCGTCGTACGGGAAGGTCCCGCCGGCGCTCCAGCGGTGCCCGCCCGCCGAGCCGAAGCCGCGGACCATGTCCACGGCCAGGTCCCCGAGGAAGAAGCCCGGGCACCGGTGGCGCAGGGAGAAGAAGACGCGCTGCTCGTACAGGCCGTAGGCCAGCACCGCCTCGACGCCTTCCATCCGCAGGAAGAAGTCGGCCATCTCCGCGGGCATCTCGGGGCTCCAGACGGTCCCGAGGTCCGCGACGAGGACCCCCCCGAAGAGCCGCGCGCCCATCACCGCGTCGCCGATGTCCTGGTAGTAGGTCCGGGGGAGGTCCGGCTTCTCGATCGCGGCCAGCTTCACCGGATCGATGAGCGGGAAGAGGAGCTGGAACATGGAGCGATCGAGGTCGCTGGCGTCGCGCGCCAGGCCGTCGGTGTCGGTCTTGATCCCGTAGTACAGGGCCGTCGCCAGGTTGGTCTCCGGGACCAGGTCGGAGGCGACGAGCAGCTCACCGACCATGGCCGAGGTGCTCCCGGCCGTGAGCTGGATCTCCTCGATGTGCGCCGGCCGGCGGACCTCGGGAGGCGGGTGGTGATCCAGCACCAGCAAGGGGATCACGTCCTCGGGGAGCGGGTTGTTGCCCGCGCCGGGCTGGCAATCGACCAGGCAGAAGTGATCGGCCTCCAGCGCGCCGGGGGTGGAGGCGGGGATCAGCGGGATCTCGAGCAGCCGCACCATCTCCCGGTTGTTCCGCCGCGAGATGATCCCCCCGAAGACGATCCGCACCCGACACGGGGTCCGGCGCTCGAGGAGCAGCTTCAAGCCGAGCGCCGCGGCGAGCGCGTCCGGGTCCGGGTTGTTGTGCGGCAGGATGCAGACCGTCGCGGGATCGGCAAGCCTTGCGAGCAGCTCCTGCAGATCGAGCATCGTGATCGCCTCGCTCCTACCGTCGCGGCGTGTGCTGGGCGCGGGTCAGACCGGCACGCTCTGCTCCTGCTCCGGGATCAGCACGTTCCAGCCCTTCTCCTGCTCGATCCGCTCGGCCAGCCCGGCGAGGGAGTCGGGCTCGCCGTGCACCAGGCAGGTCAGCCGCGGCGGCCGGCTCAGGCCGCCGAGCCAGCGCAGCAGCTCGTCGGAGTCGGCGTGTGCCGACAGGCCGTCGATCTGCGCGATCTCGGCCCGCACGGGGACGTACTGGCCGAAGATCTTCAGCTCCCGGGCGCCGTCGAGCAAGGTGCGGCCGCGAGTGCCGATGGCCTGGTAGCCGACCACCAGCAGGGTGTTGCGCTCGTCGGGGAGGCGGAGCGAGGCGTGGTGGAGGATCCGGCCGCCGGTCATCATCCCGCTGGCGGAGATCAGGATCATCCCTCCCTCGACCTGGTTGAGCTCCTTGGACTCCGCGACGCTGCTGGTATAGCGCAACCGGTGGGGGTAGACCGCCCGGTTCCCGCCGCGCCGGGTCTGCTCCCGCGTCTCCTCGTCGTGCTCCTCCTGGTGCTGCAGGGTGACCCGGCTCACCTCCGTGGCCATGGGGCTGTCGACGACCACCGGCAGGATCGGGATCTCGCCGTCGTCCTCCAGCTCGCGCAAGAAGGACAGCAGGGTCTGGGTGCGCCCCACCGCGAAGGAGGGGATCAGCAGGACGCCCCCGCGCTCGACGCTGCGCTGGATGACCTCGACGAGGTGCCGTCGCGTCCCCGCCAGGTCCTCGTGCCGCTTGTCGCCGTAAGTCGACTCCATGACGACCAGCTCGGCCTCGCCCGGGACCGCGGGATCCCGGAGGATCGGGTAGTCGTAGCGGCCGAGGTCACCGGAGAAGACGATCTTCTTCCCGGAGGGAAGCTCCACCACGAGGATCGCCGAGCCGGGGATGTGGCCGGCGCGCAGGAAGGTCACCCGGGCGCCGGTGCCCGGGATCTCCACGGGCCGACCGTAGCCGTAGGGCTGCAGCTCGGCGCAGACCCGCGCCGCGTCCTCGGTCGTGAACAGCGGGAGGGCGGGCTGGTGGCGGGAGGTCCGCTTGCGGTTGGCGTAGTCGGCGTTCTCCTCCTCGAGATGGGCCGCGTCGGCCAGCAGGATCTTGGTCAGCACCGTCGTCGCCGCGGTGCCGAGGACCGGGCCCCGGAAGCCGTCCTTCGCCAGGCGGGGCAGGTAGCCGGAGTGGTCGAGGTGGGCGTGGGTCAGGACCACCGCGTCGATGCTGCGGGGCTCCACCGGGAAGGGCGCCCAGTTGCGCAGGCGCAGCTCCTTGAGACCCTGGAACTGCCCGCAATCCACCAGGAACCGGCCCCGCCCCGTCTCCACCAGGAAGCGGGAGCCGGTCACCGTGCCGGCCGCCCCGAGGAAGGTCACTCGCTCCGCGTGCTCGCCCATGTCGCTGCTCCTCCGTGGATCGTCCCGGCGGCCGCCGATCCGGCGACCTCCACGACCCAGCCTCTCCGCGCTCGCCCGGCCCAGGGTAACGAGGAAGGAGCCAAGCTGTCCAGCGCGTGGCGGGGTTCATCCAGGCCAGCGCTCCCCAGGCCCGAAGCATGCGCCGGGAAGCTGGCGTGCGGCTCCGTGTGAGTCTCGCATCTGGCATCTGCGCTCGGCAGGGGGGGATCTCGGCCGGCCGAGTCCGGGGGATAGTCTACCCTATTCCTTGACGATTCGGAC
>JAVEVO010000021.1:0-61539 GCA_034005005.1 Myxococcota bacterium | reverse complement strand
CGTCCTTGTCCTGCTCGAGGATCGGCACCACCTCCTTGGCCCACACCTCCGCGAACGGGTCGGGCCGGGTCCGCCAGCTACGGACCGCGCGAACCGACGGCAGGCCGCCTCGCTGCCACTTCCGGGCTGTGCGCACACTCATCCCTGCGGCCGCGGCTGCGGCCTCCTGTGTCATCGTCATCAGCTTCTTCCTCAGCAGTAGCACCTGAGCATCACTGACCATCTGCGCCCTCCGCGGAGGGTGCAGGTAGCCGCTACTCAGGACCGCGGCGACCGGCAGGAATAGTTGTCGCCGACCGGCAGGAGTAATTGTCGCTGATCAAGAGGGCCCGTTTACAGGGCCGGGCTGGCAAGGGGTTGATTTTGATGATGTCGTATTCTGAGCTGTAGATACACTCGCGTCTGTGATGGGCGAGCTGTTAACCGGAGGCCTGAAAGGTTGTTAACCAGGGCTGTAAACCGAGACACATTCCGGGACGATCAAGAGGATCTCCTGGTATTTAATGGCGGTATGCCCTGAGACGTAGATACAAACCGGCGGTTGGAGCACGGAGTTCCCGGACCCCGAGCTCGACTTGACCACCTTCTTTCCGTCCAGTCCTACCTCCGACGCCGGCGTGGCCGGTCCGGAGCAGACGGTGACGGCGGCGTGACCGGTGGGTCTCTTGCCCCTTGCCGGCGCTGAGCTTCCGCCTCCGCGAGCGGGGCGATCATCTCCAGGTCGAGCTCCACGGCGACCCGGCGGTTCTCGGGGTGCCAGGTCGCACCGTGGACGAAGGCCTGCACGAAGACGTTCTTGCCGCGGCGGTCGAGTCGTTCCCACAGATCGTCGATCCACCCGAGGAACAGGCGGATCAGGGGCGGTGCACCGCGGATCGAGCTCGGCTGGCGCAGTCGAGCGATCACCGCCTCCTCGACCTCGCGGGCAGGGACCTGCACTGCGGGCTGGCACGCCGGGTAGGCGACGCTGCCGCGGCAGCGGTAGTAGCGCGGCACCGAGTCGGCGGTCTCCACCGTGACCGCCTGCGAGGCCGAGGTGGTCATCGAGCCGCCGCAGCCACCGCACCGCAGGATCCCCTTGAGCATGAACGGATACTGGTCGGGCAGCAGCCGTAGCCCCCGGGGCGTGGAGGGACGGGTTCGGCGAGCCGCGCTCTGCTCCCAGGCCCGGAGCGCGGTCTGCTCGTCGACGAGCGCGGCCTGAAGGTGTCCTATCTCACGATCCCAGCACGGGCTTCCCACGCATGGTTCCCGGGCACGTTCCGGAAGGGCGCCCCAGTAGCGGCCAGCTCTTCGACCAGGGGGCGGCGGGGTCAAGGGCGCGCCAGCGCCGCTCGCGGCTTGCCCTTGACGCCGCCGACACCGGTCCACAATCGACCCGAGGGGCGCCCGCCGCGCGGTTGCCGGTCGTGGGACGTCCCGGGGCCGCTACCAGAAACGACCTGTGCGAAGATCGCGGTACAGGACATGAAGGCCGGGAAGCTGCTCGCCGCCCGCGCCCCGCATGCCGATGTAGAGCGGGCTGCGGAGCAGCTGCAGCACGGTCCGCCCCGTCCAGCAGGAGCCTCGTTGCTTCCGGTTGGCCTTGGTCCGAATCCCGCGTTCGTTGGCCGAGGCCGCGATGGCCTCGGCAGTCTCGCCGGCCGCGGCCCGGCGGAAGAAGTCCTGTACGACCGCGGCCTCCACCGGGTGCGGCTCGAGCTGATGCGTGACCGGGTGGGCCTGGTACCCGAACGGGACGCGCCCCGCCGCGCGCAGGCCGCGGGCCGCACGCGCGGCGCGAGCATCCCGGAGCCGCTCCCGGATGAGCTCACGCTCGAACTCGCCGAAGAAGGCCAGCAGGTTGGTGACCAGCCCCGAGGTCGCCAGACCTACGTCCAGCGAGCCGGCCGCCATGACCGACAGCTCGACCTCCGCCGCCCGCAGCTCCTCGGCGAGACGGACCCAGTTCAGGACGCTGCGGCTCAGCCGATCGAAGCGGTGCACCACGATGCGGTCGACGCGTCCCTGCCTCGCCGCGGCGAGGAGCCGCTGGAGTGCAGGACGATCGAGCGTCGCGCCGCTCGCGCCGACGTCGTCGAAGCGCTCCGACAGGATCTCCCAGCCCTCCCAGCGCATGGAACGGACGAACAGCTCGCAGGCCTCGCGCTGGGCCGCGCAGGAGGTGAAGTCGACGTCCCTACCATGGGCCACTGACTGGCGGGTGTAGATGGCGCAGCGGATGGTCGGGTGGTCGGGGCTGGGCACGGCGTCTCGACACCTTCGAGGGATCGTTTCTGACAGAAGGTAGCAGCTGTGCCAACGGGTGACGAGCAGCGAAGCGGATCCAACCCATTGCGTGCAGGAGGGCTTCGCTGCATTCTTCCTCGGGATCTGGACACGTGCTGCCACACCCATCCAGCAGCCGAGACGGCGTGGTGCGTCGAGAGCGAGGAAGAACATGCCGAGGTACTTCGAGTTCGAGGTCTCGCTGCAAGAGATCCAGCCGCGCATCTGGCGTCGGCTTCTGGTCCGGACAACCGCCACCTTCGCCCAGCTCCACTCGGCCATCCAGGAGAGCTTCGGATGGCAGAACTACCACCTCTACGAATTCCGGATGCCTACCTTTCAGGGCCGGCCGATCGCCGGGTTGCCGGGTGGTGAGGAGTACGAGCGCCCTACCCCAGATGCCCGACAGGTCAAGCTCTCCTCGTACTTCAGCGGCCGGCTGGTCGTGGAGTGGTGCGAGTACGTCTACGATTTCGGGGACGACTGGGTCCATGAGGTGAAGCTCGTCGCCATCCGTTCGGAGAAGGAGAGCTTCCGGCGTCGCCTGCTCGCTGGCGAACGTTCCGCCCCGCCGGAGGACTGTGGAGGGGTATCAGGCTACGAAGAGGCGGTGAGCTGCCTCGAGATGGAGGATGAACCTGGCGACGAGCCCGAAGACGAAGTCAGCGAGCTCCGCACCTGGCTGGGCACCTGGCGGCCTGAGGCCTTCGACCTCGAGCAGGCGAAGAAGGCGTTCGACAAGTGACGTGTCGCGGATCGCACTGCTCGAGGCCGCGGCAGGTTGCCCTCTACGACCTCAGGTGCAACTTCCGCAGCGATTCGGAACGGCTACTCCCCGAAGAGCTCGCGCAGCCTTGCGACGGACAAGGGCAGGCCGACCCCCTGCAGCACGTCGAGCAGCTCCTCGGTGCTCCGGGGCGGATTGCGGAGGTCGGCGGCCTGCTGCGCCACCACCTCGAGGACCGCGGCCGGCGCGCCGTCGATGAGCTCCACGAGGAAGTCGTCCGGATGCTTGGCCTCGAGCTGATAGCGTGCCAGCACCTCAGGCGGGAAGTCCCCGAGGTTCGCCGTGACGACAGCCTCGGCGCCCGCGTGGAACGCCGCGGCGAGCACGTGGCGGTCGTCGGGGTCCGGCAGCTCGAGCGACTCGATCAGCGGCTCGTACCCCTGACCAGGCAGTCGCGCACCGCGGCGATCATCAGCTCGCGGGTCCGCCGCAGCGGTACCTCGAGCTCCGGGCGACGCCGGAGGATGCTGCGGAAGCACTCGTCCAGGATGGTGTGGGTCCAGCGGGCGCGGACGAGCCCCGCCTGGGCGAGCCGGATGAGCAGGTCCCGCAGTGGTGCCGGGTGCAGGACGCAAGCGTCGTAGATGACGACCTGGGCCATGATCGCTCAGTACCCGAGACCGATGTCTTCGGACTGCCGCGTCAGCTCCTCGAGCGCGGCACGGCGCCGCTCGTCGTCCTGCCGCTTGTACGCAAGCAGATCGGTCAGGCGGATGCGCCGGTGCGTGCCCACCTTGCGGTGCGGGATCTTCCCGGCCTCGAGCAGGCCCACGAGGTAGGGCCGGGAGACGTTGAGGATCTCGGCGGCCTGGTGCGTCGTCAGCTCCGCGTGCACCGGAACGACGGCGACGGCGTTGCCGTTGGCCATCTGCCCGAGGACCTCCAGGAAGAGCCCCACGGCCTCCCTGGGCAGGCTGACCGTCACGGCGGCGGGCTCACCCTCCGGCTGGACCTGGAGCTGCGCGCCGCCCTCCGGCGGGATCACTCGCTCCAGGGTGCGCAGCGCCTCGCGGGCCTCCTCGGCAGCGGTCGTCGACGGGATCTTGGCGGCTTGGGCTCTCATGCATCTGATCATAAGGCGTTCGGCCACCAAATGCAACAAGTGAAACAAGTGCAGCAGACGAAACCAGCCTGGGGGTCAAGTCGGGGTTCTTGTCGGTGGCCACGCGGCCGGCCCCGGACGGACCGCCGAGTCGCAAGGACCGGGAACGCCTCGGGTTAGTGGCGCGCGAATGCGCTCCTGCACTCGTTGGCGAAGGTGGGGGCGAGCAATCCCTCGCCGCCGCTGCGTTCTGTGCCGGTTGCCGGTTCGCAGGAACGTCCCGGTCCAGCCTGGCAGACCCCGCGTTCACGGCTGCGAACCGACGACCCGCTGGTCAACAGGGGTGCTCGGACCATAGGTGTTTGATCAATATGAGGATTTTGTCCCGGACCATCAGGGCTCAAGTCGGCGTAAGGCAGATGCTATTTGAGCCAGATGAAGCCACTGCGAGTCGGTGGTGGCCGTTGGTGAACAGGAAGGCCTCGCTGGGATGACCGGCGGGGCTTTCGTGTTTCTTGGCCTGAATCCGGGCAGTTCGAGCGGGCGGAGGACGGCGACCATGGGCGGGCGTTCTGCCGGGTGGCAGGGCTGTCGTCAACAGGGTTCGAACCATGGCGATCTGAGCTACCGCAACCTCTTCGACGCCTTCGCCAACCGATCCAGCTCGACGGCCCGTGCCGGGGACGCGACCTTGCGGATCGTCGGCAGCAGCTTCCTGGCATCGTACGCCGCGTGACGCTCGACCAGGCCGAGCAGGGAGCTGGCGAACGCCTCGGGCGCGGCGGCGAGGGCCAGGCAGCGGGCATCCGCGGGCAGCACTTCGTTCCACTCGACACCAACCTGCCACGATGATCTGTGTCCGACCTGGTTGACAGCTTCTACGCCGACGGATCTCGGAAACGTCACCTGGATGGCGGATAATGCGATCTGTGCCAGGAGGACGGAGTACGAGCACCACTCCACCGAAGGCACGAGGTCGCCGGCCAGCTCCAGGAGGCGCAGGCTCTCGCTGGCCCTCGCGAGCAAGCCCGGGAGCGCGCCTTCGAGGCGGAGCGGCGGCTCACGCGGGGGCAGCAGTCGGGGCCCTCGGCTCGTCGAGGGACATGACGCGGAGCTCGCGGCCGTTTCTTGGGGGTTTTCCCCCGGAGCTGCCCTTGCCTGCACCATCGCTGGTGTGAGGGACGGCGCACACCATCCAGAGAAAGTAAATCTCTTTGGATTTCGATGGGATTCATGGATCTGGCGCGAGCGGGGATCAGGGCGCCGACGGTGGGAAGTAGGAAGCAGGCGGCAGGCCTCGTTGCCGTGTCTCCTCGTCGAGCGGGCCGTAGTACTGGTCCATCAACCCTCGAGGCCGGTACTTGCCGTCGAGCAGCAGCCGGATGCGACGCACGCGCTCGGCATTGGCCTCGGCGTGGTCACGCAGGTGAAAGGTCGTCGGCGCGATGGGCATGGCCACGAGGGCCAGATACTCGTCCTCGGAGAGATCGTGGACCGACTTGCCGAAGTAGGCTCCCGCGGCATCACCGAACCCCACGACTGCTCTTCCTTCGTGCCGGCCAAGGTAGATGAGATTCACAAACAGCGAGATCTGGTCCTCCTTCGAGACCAGCGGATGCACCACCCAGCGGGCCAGCAGCATGAGCTCGAGCTTCCGCAGCCCTGGCTCGAAGGGGTGGAAGTACAGCTTCTTCGCCACGGCCTGGGTGATGGTGGTCAAGCCCCCACCCGGCGTGCTCAGGTCGATGCCGTCGTGAGCGAAGAAGCCCGGGTCTTCCACGGCAAGCAGGGCGCGTCGCTGCCAGGGCGTCAAGTCGGACGCCCTGACGGAGGCCCGAGCCAACACGTCGGCGACGAGGGCGGGCGTCGCCCGACGTGCGCGGGCGATGGCCACGCCGTAGTAGCCCGTCAGCAGCAACAGTCCGAGAAGGACGCTCACGCCAGCGAGCTTGCCGACCTTCCTCAACGTGAGCTTGCCCGGAGCTCTCTCGCCCATGGCAGAGCATCGTAGCACGGCTGGGTGGGGAAGGACGGGATGCTCTGACGATGATGGCGGAGTCGGCGCGAAGTGGAGACGGCACCGGAGCGCGCAGCGACCACCAGCGGCTCCTCGTCGAGGCGCAGAGACTCGGCGGAGCGCTCGGGGCTGGCGTGGAGCTGGCCGAGTCCCGGTGGCACCGGTGGCTCCTCGTCCTCGTGGTCGCGCTCCCCGGATCGTGTTGCGCTCTCCCGGCCGAATCGCCTACCGTCCGTGTTCGGCGGCAGCGCTTCTTCCCCGATCTGGCCCGGGAAGGTCGCGCAGAAGTCCGGCCCTCGAACAGCGGGGCTCCCCGGCCCCTCCGGGTCCGGATGCGGCCGAAGAAGAGCCACGGGGCCAGCAGGCCGCGGCCGCACGGCCACGCTTTCCGGCCGACGAGCAGCAGGAGGTCCATCCATGTGGTTGATCACGACGTTCGGGTTCTTCAGCGCGGTCCAGAAGCCGGGCGACACGGAGCTGACCGTGCGGGCCCGGGTGCGGGCGGACCTGGAGGCGCTGCGGGAGAAGTACGCGCCGACGCTGGGCGAGATCACCGCGTCGGCCGGGACCGACTACCCGTTCCGCGCCCGCATCGCCCACGAGGACTTCGCCGAGGCGGTCCGGCGCGCCGCGCTCGACATCCGCTACGACAACTTCAAGAGCGAGGTCGCCCGGGTCCAGGGCTGGACGCGTGAGGGCGTCTACGCCAACGTCTGGAGCGTGCTGAGGAAGCTGCAGCCGGGCGGGTGACCTGAGCGGGCCAGCAGGAGCGACGGGGCAGCCCTCTTCGACTTCTACCTCGGGACGCTGTACCGCCACGGGCTGTTCCATGCCGACCCCCACCCCGGCAACCACTCCTTCCGGGAAGGTGGTCGGGTCGTCGTCTACGACTACGGCTGCGTGCGGGTCTTCGAGCCCGCGGTGGCCCGGGCCTTCTCGGCGCTGGCCCGGGCGGTGCGCGAGGACGACCGTCAGGCCATCAGCGAGGCCTTGCGGGGACTCGGTGCGGATCCTTCCCCCCACGACCGGACCTACGCGCACCTCCGCCAGTTGCTGCGCAGCTTCCTCGGTCCGCTGCTCACGCCCGGCCCCTGCCGGGTCGAGGGCCGCATCGTGGTCCGCATGGGCCAGGTCGCCCGGGACAAGCTGGCGCTCGCCCGGCTGCGCTTACCCGGTCGGTTGATGTTCCTCTTCCGGATCCGCTTCGGGCTCTTCGCCGTGCTCTCCCGCCTCGGGGCGATCAACGACTGGGCCGCGCTGGAGCGACAGCTCGCCGAGGCCGGGGAGGCGCCGGCGCGCACCGGTGGGCCGCCGGGGTAGGGATCGTTCCACCCGGCGGTGACCTCCCGTGCGGCCGGCTTGGGCGAGGCCGGGGACCGAACCCGCCCGGGCCAGCGCGGAGAAGGGAGTTGACAGCGCGCCAAACGTTTCTACACTTGCTCAAGTGAGGTAGCAAGGAGCCATGACCAGCAGGAAGACCGCACCCAGCGAACCCTCCCGCGACCAGGCCGGCGCGGGGGACCGGTGCAGCGTCTTCGCGGTGAACGAGGAGCGGGTGCTCCGGGGTCGGGCCGCGCTGCCGACCGACGAGCTGGCCCAGCAGATCGCGGACACCTTCAAGACGCTGGCGCATCCCACCCGCGTGAAGCTGATCCGGGCCCTGGCCACGGGCGAGATGTGCGTCTGCGAGATCTCGGAGGTCGTCGGCCTGTCCCTCTCCGCGACCTCCCACCAGCTCCGTCAGCTCCGCGATCTGCGCCTCGTGCGCGCCCGCACGGAAGGCAAGCTGGTCCTGTACTCCCTGCAAGCCCCCTTCCTCGTGTCGCTGCTCGAGGAGTGCACCCGCCACCTGACCACGCCGCCGGCCCACCGATGAAGCACAAGCGCCTGGTCGTGCTGGTGCTGCTCCTCTTCCTGATGGGGGCCGCCTCCGCTGGCAGCCTCCACGCCCTCCTCGCTCACCCCGGCGAGGGCCCGCAGCCATCCACCCCGTCCTCCTGCCCGGATCCGGACCACGACGGCAATCCCTGCGGCCCCGCCTGCGCCTGTAGCTGCTGCCCGGGGCACGCCCCGGCCCTGACGCGAGCCTGCCAACCGGATCCGTTCGTCAGCTCACCACCCGCGGCTCTCCTGTGCGAGTTCCGCGAAGCCCTGCACCCGCAGGATCCGCTCACCGGCATCTACCGCCCACCGCGCACCTGATCCCCGCCCGTCGAGGTCGCGCTGGTGCCCGCAGGCGGGCATCCAGCCGTGGCGCAACCGTGACGTCCCGTGGGGACGTCCCCTGGAGGCAGGTGTGTCCCGATGCGTAGCGATCGCCGACGCGTCTTCTGGTCGAGGCGCGGTGCGTTCCTGTTCCTGGTGCTCCAGCTCGCGCGGCCAGCGCTGGCCGAGCCCGTCTCTCCCATCACCGAGCCGCGGGGCGTTCCCGGAGGTCTTCCTCCGCCGGTCCAGGTGACCTGGCCGGACCTGGTCCGGCTGGTCGATGAGCACCCGCGCCTGGCCGCCGGCAAGCTGCAGATCGAAGCGGCGCAGCGAGGGGTGAACGCCGCGCGAGCAGCACCCAACCCGAGCCTCGCGGCGGGGGTGGGGCGAGGGCTGCCGCACGAGGGAGGGAGCGCCGGCCTGGAGTGGGACCTGGCGCTCTCGTTCCCACTCGGCTGGCTCGCGCAACGCGCACCCCGCGTCGCCGCGGCGAAGGCCGAGGTGGAGGTCGTCAGCGCGCAGCGCCAGGCGCTGCGGCGTGAGGTCCTGCTGGAGCTCGGCACCCTCTTCTGGGAGCTCTTCACGGCGCAGACGCAGGTCGCGTCCCTCGAGGAGCTGGCCACCCAGACGCGGGCGCTCGTGGGGACCGTCCAGCGGCGGGTCCAGCAGGGCGAGGTCCGTCCGGTCGAGGCGACCCGCGTCGAGATCGAGCTCGAGCAGGTCCTGGCCGAGCTCGAGGCCGCCCAGACCTCGCTGACCGCACGCCAGGACCGGCTCGTCCCCTGGCTCCACGTGCCTCGGGGGCAGGTCATCGTGGCCGCGGCCGACCCGGGCGTGCTGCCGGTCGCGCCCTCGCTCGAGGCCGCGCGCGCGCGGCTGCGCGCCGCGCACCCGACGCTCCGTGCCGCCCAGGCACGCGTCCGGACCCGCCAGGCCGAGGTCGCGGTGGAGCGGCAGGCGCGGCTGCCGGCGCTCGCGCTCACGGGCTTCACTGCCCACGAGCTCGACAAGCAATCTTTCGGCCTGGGTGTCGCGGTCGACCTGCCGCTCTGGAACTGGAACTCGGAGCGGATCGCGCAGGCCGAGGCTCGACTCGGGGCGGAGCGGCAGGAGGTGGAGGCCACGGTGCGCGACCTCGAGGCCCTCGTCGTCGAGGCGCAGGCCGAGTGCCGCGCCTCGGTCCAGACCGCGACGCGGCTCGGCGCGCAGGTCGTTCCCCGCGCGCAGATCGCCGCCACCACCATGGAGCAGACCTACCAGCTCGGCGAGCTGAGCTTGCTCGAGGTCATCGACGCTCGCCGCACCCTGCTCGAGGCGCGCCGGCGGTACCTGCGCGCGCTCTCCCGAGCCCAGATCGACTGCCACCGCCTCGGTGCGCTGGTCGGAGAGGAACCCCGATGAACGCCTATCTTCTCCCCACGCTGCTCGCGCTGGCCATCCTGGCAACGGGAGCGTCCTGCAATCGGGAAGACCACGCCGAGGCCGCCCCGCCGCCGGCGAGCCACGCGGACGAGCACGGTTCGCACGCGGCGGGAGGCCATGCCGACCATGCCGGCCATGCCGGCCATGCCGACCATGCCGGCCATGCCGGCCATGCCGAGAGCCACGAGCCAGCGGACCTCGACCGGCCGGTCGCGGAGCTCGTCGGACTGACCTGCGAGCACCAGAAGCCGACCTACGAATGCGACGAGTGCCGCTACGAGGTGGGCTTCGTGCGCGCGCCAGCGTCCCTCTCCGAAGGAGGGCTCATCCAGACGACCCGGGCCGAGCGCCGGGAGGTCGCGGTGCCCATCGTGCTCACCGGCGAGGTCCGCTTCGATGAGCGCAAGATCGGCCACGTCGGCTCGCAGGTCGAAGGCATCATCAAGCAGGTGCACGTGGCGCTCGGTGATCAGGTGCAGCAGGGGCAGCCGCTCCTCGAGATCGAGAGCGTCCTGGTCGGCGAGGGGCAGGCCACCTACCTCGAGGCCCAGGGCCTGCTCGGTCTCGCTCGCCGCAGCTTCGAGCGGGTCTCGGGGCTGCGCCGCGACGGCATCGCCTCCGAGAAGGAGTACCTGCAGGCCAAGCAGGAGCTCGAGGCCGCGGAGATCCGCGCCGCGGGAGCGCTCGGCAAGCTCAACCGGCTGGGCACGGCTGCGGGCGCCGGTGGCCGTGTCGTGCTCCGCGCGCCCATCGCTGGGACGGTCCTGACGATGCACGCGGTCTCGGGAGAGGTGGCCCGGACCGAGGAGTCCCTGATGACCGTGGGCGACAGCACCGCGATCTGGGTCTGGGCCGACCTCTACGAGCGCGACCTCGCCGCGGTGAGGCGCGGGCAAGCCGACCAGAGGCTGGCCGCGGCGATCTCCGTGAAAGCCTACCCCGGCGAGGAGTTCCCGGGGACCGTCGATCTGGTCAGCCCGGCGATGGACGAGTCTTCGCGCACCGTCAAGGTGCGGGTCCAGGTGGACAACGACGACGGCCGCCTGCTCGCGGGGATGTTCGCGACCGTGAAGCTCTTTCTGCCGGGCAGCGCCGAGACCCTGGCGGTCCCCTCCAGCGCGGTCCTGGAGGACGAGGGGCGGTCCTTCGTCTTCGTCCACCACCGGGGTGAGTACTACGTGCGCCGCCCGGTCGTGGTCGGGCGCCAGTGGGCCGGCTGGGTCGAGATCGCGCAGGGCCTCGAGCCGTCGCAGGTCGTGGTGGCCGAGGGCGCCTTCCTCATGAAGTCCGACGTCCTACGCTCGAAGATGGGCGCGGGCTGCGCGGACTGAGGAGGGGAGCACCGTGAGACAGATCACCTTCCTCTTGCAGAACCGGCTCCTCGTGCTGCTGGCCACGGCGGCGCTCACCGCCGCGGGCGTGCTCTCCTGGATGCACCTGCCCATCGACGCCTTCCCCGACGTGACCAACACGCAGGTCATGATCCTGTCGAAGGCCCCCGGGCTCGCCGCGGTCGACGTGGAGCAGCGGGTCAGCTACCCCATCGAGCAGGTGCTGCGCGGCCTGCCGCGGGTGACCCAGGTCCGGTCGCTCTCCAAGGCCGGCCTCTCGCAGGTGGTGATCCTCTTCGAGGACGGCGTCGACACCTACTGGACCCGCCAGGTCGTCTTCGAGCGCCTCGGCCTGGCGCGCGAGCAGCTTCCGCCGGGCGTGGAGCCCGAGCTGGGGCCGATCTCCACGGGGCTCGGGGAGATCCTCCAGTACACGCTCGAGGGCGAGGGCCAAAGCGCGATGGAGCTGCGCACGGTCCAGGACTGGATCGTGGCGCCGCTGCTCGCGCCCATCCCGGGCGTCAACGAGGTCAACAGCTTCGGCGGTGAGGTGAAGCAGTACCAGGTGCTGGTCTCCCCAGAGAAGCTCCTCGAGTACGACCTGACCGTGCAGGACGTCGTGGCGGCCGTCGAGCAGGGCAACGCCAACGCCGGCGGCGGCGTCGTGGTGCGGGGCTGGGAGCAGCTCTACCTGCGCGGCGTCGGCCTGCTCGAGGACATCCCCGACATCGAGCGCATCGTGCTGAAGTCCCGCGACGGCTCGCCGGTCTACCTGCGCGACGTGGCGGACGTCGCGATCGGCGCCGAGCCGAGGCAGGGAGCCGTCTCGCGCGACGGCAAGGGCGAGGTCGTGGCCGGCATGATCATCATGCTGAAGGGGGCGAACTCCGCGGACGTGGTCGGCCGGGTCAAGGAGTCGATCGGCAAGATCCAGAGCACGCTGCCCGAGGGCGTCCAGCTCGACGTCTTCTACGACCGGACGTCGCTCATCGAGGCCTGCATCGAGACGGTGGTCGACGCGCTCCTGGAGGGCGGGATCTTCGTCATCCTGATCCTCTTCCTGTTCGTCGCCGAGCTCCGCACGGCGCTCATCGTCGTCTCCTCGCTCCCGCTCACCTTCCTGGTGAGCTTCATCCTCATGGGTGCGGCGGGCATCAGCTCGAACCTCATGAGCCTCGGCGGGCTCGCGTTCTCGGTCGGCATGGTGGTCGATGCGTCCATCGTGGTCGTGGAGAACATCCGGCGACACCTCGCGCACCGGACCGACAAAGAGCACAAGCGGCGGGTCGTCGCCGAGGCCCTCGAGGAGGTCGCCCGCCCCGTCGCCTTCTCGGTGCTGATCATCGCGATCATCCTGGTGCCGCTGTTCACGCTCCAGGGCATCGAGGGCAAGATGTTCGCCCCCCTCGCCGCGACGATGCTCATCGCGCTCCTCGTGTCCCTCGTGGTGGCGCTGACCGTCGTCCCCGTCCTGTCGGACGTCTTCCTCGAGCAGGTTCCCGAGAAGGAGTTCGGCTTCATCCGGCGCCTCCACCGGGCGTACGTCCGGCTGCTGGCGCGCGCGCTTTGCCGCCCGGCCGTGACGCTGGGCATCGCGGGCGGGGTGCTCGTCGCGTCCCTGGCGCTGTTGCCCTTCATGGGCACGACGTTCATGCCCGATCTCGACGAGGGCGCGATCGCCGTCAACGTCGTGCGCCTGCCGAACGCCTCGCTCGAAGGCTCGGTGAAGGTCGCGACCTTCATCGAGCAGCGCCTGCGCACCTTCCCCGAGGTCGAGACCGTGGTGAGCAAGACCGGCCGGGCCGAGATCTCCGAGGACCCCATGGGTCCGGAGCAGACCGACGTCTTCATCATGCTCAGGCCCCGCGAGCAGTGGGGCACGGGGAGGGACAAGGCCGAGCTGGTCGAGGCCATCCAGCAGGACCTCGCCCAGATCCCCGGGCTGCGCTTCTCGTTCTCGCAGCCCATCGCCCTGCGCGTGAACGAGCTCATCTCGGGCGTGAAGAGCGATCTCGCGGTCAAGGTCTTCGGACCCGACCTCGCGGTGCTCGAGCGGTTCGCCGCTCGCGCCGCCGCGACCCTGGGCGGCATCGAGGGTGCCCGCGACGTGAAGGTGGAGCAGGTGTCCGGCATGTCCCAGCTCGACGTGGTCATCGACCGCGAGGCCGTGGCGAGGCACGGCATCCTGATCGGGGACGTCAACGCGGTGATCGAGACCGCCGTCGCGGGCAAGCGCGCCACGACCCTGATCGAGGAGCAGCGGCGGTTCGCGGTGGTCGTCCGCTTCCCCGAGTCCGCCCGTGGCGACCTCCCGGAGCTCGAGCGGCTGCTGGTCCCCGCGCCGGGCGGTGAGCGCGTGCCCCTGGCGCAGATCGCCGACTTCCAGGTCGTGGAGGCGCCCGCACAGGTGAGCCGCGAGAACGGCATGCGGCGGGTGGTGGCCGAGGCGAACATCCGCGGCCGGGACCTCGGCGGCTTTGTGAGCGAAGTCCAGCAGCAGCTCGCGCCGCTCGTGGGTGAGCTGCCGCCCGGCTACTACGTCGAGTACGGCGGCCAGTTCGAGAACCAGCAGCGCGCCATGCGCCAGCTCGCGATCGTGGTCCCGATCGCGCTCCTGCTGATCCTGGTGCTGCTCTACCTGGCGCTGGGGTCGATCTCGAACGCCATGCTCGTCCTGCTGAACCTCCCGTTCGCGCTCGTGGGCGGCGTGATCGCCGTGATCGCCTTCCAGCTACCCGTCTCCGTGTCGGCCGCCGTCGCCTTCATCGTGCTGCTCGGCATCGCGGTACAGAACGGCGTCGTGCTGGTCGCCTTCTTCCGCCAGCTCCGCGAACAGGGTGAGTCCGTGGCGGACACGGTCACCAGGGGCTGTGAGCTGCGCTTCCGGCCGCTCCTCATGACCGCGCTCACGAGCTTCATCGGGCACCTACCCATGCTGTATGCGACCGGCTCGGGCGCGGACATCCAGAAACCGCTGGCGGTGGTGGTCATGGGCGGCCTCGTCACCTCGACCCTGCTGACGCTCATCGTGCTGCCCACCGTCTACTCGCTGTTTGCCAACCGCTTCGCCCCGGCCAGGGCCGATGTCGCGCGCGAGGAAATGCCCGATCTACTATTGACGATAGTAGACAGGATGCCTACGGTTTGCAGCCATGAGGACGCTGGATCGACCGCTGGGCGCGCTCGAGGAAAGGGTCATGGAGGCGCTCTGGAGACGGAGCCCGCTGGCCGTGCGTGAGGTCTGCAAGACCCTGTCCGGCGATCACGAGCGCGCCTACACGACGGTGATGACCACGCTGGACCGCCTCTTCAAGAAGGGGCTCCTTCGTCGGCACAAGGACGGCGTCGCGTTCCGCTACGAGCCGGCCATGAGCCGAGACGACTACCGGAGGCGGGTGCTCGAGGGCACCATCACGAACCTCGCGGCGCGTCGTGCCGATCCCGAGCACGTGCTCGCCGCGTTCGTCGACGCGGCCGTGGACCTCGACGAGGCGAACCTCGCGCGCCTCGAGGAGCTCATCGCCAAGCGTCGGAGGCTCGGCAAGTGACCGCGTCGATCCCCATCGCGTTCACTTTGGTGTTTCCTCGACGCGCCTCGGCTTGCTCCGGCAGGCGGGTCGCGTGCTGTTGGCTCGACAGGTCCCGGACCACGTCCGGCAGGGAATTCGAGCGGTGATCGAGCCGCTCCCCGAGACCAAGGTCACGGACCTGCGCGACTGGTCGCTTCGCTGGGCGTCCCGGTACGAGGAGTTCAGCCTGCAACGGTGCAGGAGGAAGGAGTGACTCATGATTCTCACCGCCACCTCGAACAAGAGCGTCGCCGAGCTGCGTGACGCGCTCCCGAGGGCCGCCGCAACGCACAAGTACGGTGTACTCGGCATCCTGGACCTGTCCGCCAAGATGAAGGAGAAGGGGGTCGACTTCGAGGGTGAGGTGCTGATCTTCGAGGTCTGCAACCCGCAGCAGGCAAAGGCCGTGCTGGAGATGTCCTCGGAGATGTCTTCCTTCTTGCCCTGCCGGATCTCGGTCTACCGCGCAAGCGACGGCACGACGAAGCTCAGCACGCTCCGTCCCACGGCCCTCGTGCAGGGCTTCGGGGCCACCAGTCTCGGAGACGTCGCCGCCGAGGTCGAGGCGGCGTTGACGGCGATCATCGACGAGGCGCGCTAGCCGATGTCGGGAAGACGCGCCGGACCCTCGCGGAGAGCCGTCGAGCCGTACCCTCGCAGTGCTCCGGGCGGTGTCCGGCTGGAGTTCGGCTCCACCGACCAGCCGAGGCTGGGCGAGTGACGATGGTCCTCCGGCCGCAGACGCCGGTCTGGAAGTATCCTGAAAGGACGGATAGAGTAGCCCCCAGCTCGAGCAACTGCTGGTCCGGAGTGAGCCCTGAGCAGCCGGTCGCGCTCCGGGACGCCCGCCTCGTCCGCTGACGGCGCTGTCTGCAGCTCGCAGCGGAGCGACCGAGCCCTGAGCAGCCCGCCTCGGCGGGCGAGGAGGAGAGCACGCGATGACCGACCCGAAAGAGAAGATGCCCGGCCTCCCGGCGAACGCGACCGGCGCGAGCCGGTCCAACCGCGACTGGTGGCCAGACCAGTTGAACCTCAAGATCCTCCACCAGCACTCCGCCCTCTCCAACCCCCTGGGCGAGGCATTCAACTATGCAGAAGAGTTCAAGAAGCTCGACTTGAACGCGGTGAAGCAGGACCTCTTCGCGCTGATGACGGACTCGCAGGACTGGTGGCCTGCCGACTGGGGCCACTACGGCGGTCTCTTCATCCGCATGGCGTGGCACAGCGCCGGCACCTACCGGATGGGCGACGGCCGGGGGGGCGCGGGAACCGGCAACCAGCGCCTCGCCCCCCTCAATAGCTGGCCGGACAACGTCAACCTCGACAAGGCCCGGCGGCTGCTCTGGCCGATCAAGCAGAAGTACGGCAGCAAGCTCTCCTGGGCCGACCTGATGATCCTCGCCGGCAACTGCGCCCTGGAGTCCATGGGCTTCCCGATCTTCGGCTTCGGCGGCGGGCGTGAGGACGTCTGGGAGCCGGAAGAGGACATCTACTGGGGCAGCGAGGACACCTGGCTCGGCGACAAGCGCTACCAGGGGGACCGTGCGCTCGAGAACCCGCTGGCCGCCGTGCAGATGGGCCTGATCTACGTGAACCCGGAAGGACCGAACGGCAACCCGGACCCCGTCGCCTCCGGCCGCGACGTCCGGGAGACCTTCGCGCGCATGGCGATGAACGACGAAGAGACCGTCGCGCTGGTCGCGGGCGGCCACACCTTCGGCAAGTGCCATGGCGCCGGCCCCGCGTCCCACGTGGGCCCCGAGCCCGAGGGTGCGCCCATCGAGGAGCAGGGGCTCGGCTGGAAGAGCAGCTTCGGCCGCGGCAAGGGCGGCGACACGATCAGCAGCGGCCTCGAGGGCGCCTGGAAGCCGAACCCGACCCGGTGGGACGTGGGCTACCTCGAGGTGCTGTTCAAGTACGAGTGGGAGCTGGTCAAGAGCCCCGCGGGCGCCTACCAGTGGCTGGCCAAGGACGTCGACGAAGAGGACCTGGTGGTCGACGCCCACGACCCGTCCAAAAAACACCGGCCGATGATGACCACCGCGGACCTCTCGTTGCGCTACGATCCGGCCTACGCGCAGATCGCGCGGCGCTACCTGGAGCACCCCGACCAGTTCGCCGACGCCTTCGCCCGGGCCTGGTTCAAGCTGACCCATCGCGACATGGGGCCCCGCGCCCGCTACCTCGGCCCCGAGGTCCCCGCCGAGGAGCTGATCTGGCAGGACCCCCTCCCGGCCGTCGCTCACCCGCTCGTCGACGCACAGGACATCACCGCCCTCAAGGCCAGGATCCTCGCCTCGGGCCTGTCCATCCCGGAGCTGGTCGCGACCGCCTGGGCGTCGGCCTCCACCTTCCGTGGCTCCGACAAGCGTGGCGGCGCCAACGGGGCGCGCCTGCGCCTCGCGCCGCAGAAGGACTGGGAGGTCAACGAGCCCAGCCGCCTGGCCCGGGTGCTCGAGGTCCTCGAGGGGATCCGGCAGGCCTTCGACGCCGCGCAGCCCGGCGGCAAGCGGGTGTCGCTGGCCGACCTGATCGTGCTCGGCGGCTGCGCGGCCGTCGAGGAGGCCGCGAGGAAAGCCGGACACGAGGTGGAGGTCCCCTTCACGCCCGGGCGCACGGACGCGTCGCCGGAGCAAACCGACGCCCTCTCCTTCGCCGTGCTCGAGCCGCTCGCGGACGGGTTCCGCAACTACCAGCAGCGCCGGTTCAGCGTCCGGCCGGAGGAGCTGCTCCTCGACCGGGCCCAGCTCCTGACCCTGACCGCGCCGGAGCTGACGGTCCTCGTCGGCGGCCTGCGCGTCCTCGGGGTGAACCACGCGCAGTCCCCGCACGGCGTGCTCACGAAGCGTCCCGGGACCCTGAGCAACGACTTCTTCGTCAACCTCCTCGACATGCGCACGGCGTGGAAGCCCACGTCGGAGGCCGGGGACGTGTTCGAAGGACGCGACCGCCAGACGGGTGCGCGGCAGTGGACGGCGACCCGGGTCGACCTCGTCTTCGGCGCGAACTCGCAGCTCCGGGCCATCGCCGAGGTCTACGCGTGCCACGACGCCGAGCCCAAGCTCGTGCACGACTTCGTGGCCGCGTGGAGCAAGGTGATGAACCTCGACCGCTTCGATCTGCGCTGAGCGCGGCGACGGGTGGCTCGAGCCCCGGACGCCCTGGGCGAACGCGCTGGTGTAGACGAGCGGCCCGACGATCGCGCGGAAGCCCGCCAGGGACGAGAGGGTCAGGCCGAGCCGCGCCGACCCGTCCGGGGGCACGGACGATCCCCCCCCGCATCCGGTGGCCCTCAGGACTCCCCCCGTCCTTCGCCCACACCGTCCCCCCGACCGCCCGCCTGCCGGGCCGCGGCCAGCCGGTCCTTGCGCACCAGCACCTTGGCGAGGCTGCCGTTGCGCACCGCGTGGGCGATGACCAGGGGCCAGAGATCCCCCGTGGCGAGGAAGAACAGCCCGAGCACCAGCGCCAGGAGGAAGAGATCGAGCCCGAGCAGCAGGGGCGACCCACGGCGGCCCGGGCGGTACCCGTGGACGAGGACGAAGAGCAAGGCCAGGCCCAGGACCCACCCCGGATGGACGGGGCCCCGGGCCAGCAGCCAGGAGAGGGGCAGGGCCCGGAAGAGCAGCTCCTCGGCCAGGGCGAGGAGCAGGTAGAACAGCAAGGTCTCCCCGCCGTAGGGCCGGTAGAGCAGGCGCAGGGAGGCCGTCAGGGCGCCCCGCCCCTCCCGCCAGGAGAGGCGGTTGAGGGCCACCGAGCCGGCGAAGAGCAGGTGCCCGAGGGGGAAGGCCAGCAGCAGGGCCCAGGGCCGCTGGCCCGCACCGAGCAGGGGGAGCTGGCCCGTGAGCCAGGTCGCGAGCAGGGCCAGCGCCAGGGCGAGCGCCAGCCGCCAGGAGCGGAGCGAGCGCCGGCGCTCCGGGTCGATCCACCCGCCGGACCGCGGCGCCGAGGTCGGGACCGGGTCAGCCATCCGGGTACACACCCTCCGGGCTCCAGACCCTGCAGCTCACGCGCCCGAGCCCGCCCGCAGATCCCCCACCCGCGGCGCGGACCGCACGGCCCGACCAGGTCGCACCCGTCAGGGCTTGGGCGCGGCGCTCGCGACCAGGTAGTCCAGCAGCCGCTGGGACTCTTCGGGAGTCAGCCCGCTGCGCGGGGCCATGGCCGGGACCCACGTGCGCCAGTGGTCCGCGGAGCGGGAGGCGGGCGGGTACAGCTCGTGGCACCCGGCGCAGCGGCCCGCGTACAGGCGCTGGCCCTTCTTCAGCAGCTCGGGACTCGGCGCGGCCGGGGTCGCCGCGGCCGCCGCGGTCGCCACCGGCTGCTCGCCGGCCTGGGCCGGCTGCCCCGGCGAGCACGCCCCCAGCAGCAGCCCCAGCACCAGGGCCGTCCCCAGCCCCCAGCCCCTCACCGTGCCCGTCCCCATCCTCGTCGGCATCCCCGGTCCTCCTCCCACGCTGACGTTCTCGCCCTGCGGACGCGCTCCCGACAGGGCGTTCGTCCAAGATAAGGAGGCCCGGCCCGGTATGCCAGGGGGCCGGCCGCGGAACCCTCCCGGGCCGGGGCGGGCCGGGAGCCGCGGGGATGGTCGTGCAGTCCACGCCCCACCTCCCCCCGGACCGCCGCCGCCTTGCCCCCGGCCCGGAGATTGGGCTATGGAAGAGCTGTTGCGTCCTCCCGCGGCTGGCCCCTCGAGGAGCCGAGGCTCGCCCATGCGCGTTCCCGTCCGCCAGCTCGAGCTGTTCCTCACCCACCGCTGCAACCTGCGCTGCAGCTACTGCTACGCCGCGCCCGCCCGGTCCGCCGCCGCGGACCTGGCCCCCCAGGTCGCGGACCGGGCGGTGGATCTCCTGTTCGCCGCGGGGGCCGCGAGCCCCCGGCTGCGGCTCGACCTGTGGGGCGGCGAGCCGTTTCTGCGCCCCGACCTGATCGCCCGAGTCGGCCGGCGGGCCCGTCACCTGGCTGCCCGCACGGGCCAGGAGCTGACCCTGGTCGCGCCGACCAACGGCACCCTGCTCACCGCGGCGGCCCTCGACCTCGTGGACGAGCTGGACCTGCAGCTCTCCCTCAGCCTCGACGGGGTCACCGCGCCGGCCCCGGAGCGCTGCCTGCCCGACGGCGGCCCTTCCTGGCCCCTGGTGGAGCAGGGGCTGGCCCGCCTGGCCACGCGCCACCCGACCGGCCCGCTCCCCCCGGTGCGCCTGACCGTGACCCCGGCCCGGGCCGACCGAGTCGCCGCGGAGGTCTGGGAGCTCTGGCGGCTCGGCTTCGGCCAGGTCAGCCCGGTGCCGGCCACGGGGGCTCACTGGGACGAAAGAACCACCGGCCTCCTGGACGCCTCCCTGGCGGAGCTGGCCGCGGGCCTCGTCGACCGGATCGCGGCCGGCCAGCGGGTCCCCGTGCTCCCGCCCCTGCTCCGGCGCCTCGCGCCCGGCTGGGCCGCCCGCCGGGGGGCCACGCTCGCCACCCCCGCCCTGGCCGGCTGCGGGGCCGGGGCCAGTCTCCTCGCGGTGAGCACCCGCGGCGCCGTGTATCCCTGCCACCGGTTCCTCGCCACCCCCACCCCCCCGGCCGAGCTCTGCCTGGGGGACGTGCGCACGGGGCTCGCGGACTCCCCCCGGTGGGCGGAGCTCGCCCGCGCCGGCCCGCCGGACGCGGATCCCCGCTGCGCGAGCTGCCCCGCGCGCTGGAGCTGCCGCCCCTGCCCGGCCCGGAGCTGGCAGACCACCGGCACCCTGACCGGCTTCTGCGAGGAGGTCTGCTGGGCCCAGCAGCGCTTCCACGGGCTGGCCACGGCCCTCCACGACCGGCTCCGCGGGCACCCGGCCTACGACGCCTGGCTCGACGCCCTGCTGCTGCCCGACCCGGAATACCGGCTGCTCCCCCTGCGGGCCCAGCTCGCGACGGACCCCGAGCCCCTGCTCGACCGGGCCCTGAGGCTGCTCGCGGCGGGAGGGAGGCCGCCGTGACCGCGCCCCCGACGAACAGAACGAAAGTCCCAGGCGGTGCCTCCCGCGCGCGGCCGGCCCCCCACCTCCCGTCCCTCCTGGCCGACCTGCTGACGCCCGACGGCTGGGCCCCCTACGCGTCCCTGCCGCCGGCCGCCGCACTGACCCGCCTGACGCGCGGGCTCGCCCGCGCCGCCCGGCGGGCCCAGTCCGCGGCGCAGCACCAGGACGAGCAGCGCGGCCTGCAGGAGGCCCTGCGCTGGCTGCGCCCCGAGCTCGGCGCGGCCGAGGTCGCGCGTCAGGTCGGTCGGTACCACCGGCTGCAGGCCCGGCGCCAGGCCGAGGAGCTGCTCCTGGCCCAGGGCGATCCCGACGTCCTGGTGGCCTGGGCCCGGTTCTCGGGGCCCGCGCCGGGCCAGGGGGAGCTCGCCCGGCTCCTCGACCGCGGCGGGGGCGCGCTGGTCGTCAGCGCCCACCTGGGACCAATGGTCTATTATCCGGCCCTGCTCGCCTGGCTGCTCTCCCGGACCGGCCGCGCCACGCTGCCGGAGCTGCTGCCGGTGATGAACGCGCCCTCCTCGGACCTGCTCCTCCGGCAGCGAGACCGCTTCGCGCGCCACCAGCGCTGCCCGATCACCCCGCTGGTCAAGCCGCCGGGGGGCGAGCTGGCCCTGCTGCGCCAGATCCGGGCCGGGCTGGAGCGCGGCGCCTGGGTGCTGCTGCAGCTCGACGTGCTCTCGGGCGGCGGGGAGACCTGCCCGCTGCCGCTGGCCGGGCGCCCGCTGCGGCTCCCCGCGCTGTGGGGGTCGGTCCGGCTGGCCAGTCGCCTCGGGGTCCCCCTGCTGCCGGTGCGGGCCTACCGCACCCGGCGTGGCTGTCCCCGGCTGCGGATCGCGCCGGCCCTGGCGAGCGGGCCCGCCGGCTCGGGCCCCAGGGCCGAGACCGAGCACGCGCTCGCCCGGGAGCTGGCCGGCGTGCTGGAGACCTGGCTCTGCGCCGACCCGGCCGACTGGGCCCTGCTGCCCGCGGCGTGGCGGCTGCTGGCGCCCCCGGGAGGCCCATGACCACGCCGCCTCCCGCCACCGCCCCCCCGCCCGCGGCCGCCTCCCCGCCCGCGGCCGCCCCCCCGCCCGCGGCCGACTCCCCGCCCGCCGTGGCCGCCACCTTGCGGCCCCGCTCCCCCCTGCGGCGCTTCCTCGGCTTCCTCGGCGCGGTGCGCCGCACCGTGCTGCTGCTCGGCGTCGTCGTGCTGGTCAACCGCCTGGCGGCCTTGGTGCCGCCGCAGCTCTACCAGCGGCTGGTCGACGAGGGGCTCGGGGGCCGCGACCTCCCCCGGCTCGGCGTGATCCTGGCCGGGCTGGCCGGGCTGCTGGTCCTCAACCAGGTGCTCGCGTTCGGTCAGCACCTGCTGGCGGCCCGGGCGCAGCAGGGCGTGCTGCACACGGTCCGGCTCACCCTGTACCAGCACCTGCAGCGGCTGGACCTGGCCTTCTACCGCCAGCACCCCACGGGCGGGCTGCTCTCCCGGGTGCTCAGCGACGTCGGCCAGGTGCAGAACATCCTCTCCCGGGAGGCCCTGGAGGTCCTCGCCAGCGGCGTCCAGCTCGGCGTGGTCGGGGTGCTGCTGCTCGGCCTCGACCCCTGGCTGACCCTGGGCTGCTGCGCGGCCCTGCCCGTGCTGCTCGGGCTGGTGGCGCTATTCCAGCCCCGGCTGTACCGGATCAGCCGCCTCCTGCAGCAGCGCCGGGAGGCGCTCTCGGCCCGCATCCAGGAGAACCTCGCGGGCATCCGCCTGATCCAGGCGATGGCCCTGGAGGCCTGGGGGGCCGCGGCCACCGCCCGGGTCTCGGACGAGCTGCGCCGGAACATCGTGCGCGCCGAGGCCTATGGCTCCGGCCTCAACCTGCTGACGATCCTCCTCACCGAGATCCCCCTGACCCTGTTCGTCTGGGGCTACGGCGGCTGGCGGGTGATCGAGGGGGAGCTGACCCTCGGCGGGCTGCTCGCCTTCACCCAGTACGTCGGGCTGCTGTACGATCCGGTGATCCGCATCCTGCGCTTCAACGTGCAGCTCCAGACGGCCCGGGCCGCGGTCGATCGGATCTACGAGGTCCTCGACACCCCGCCCGCGGTGGTGGACCCTCCCGGCGCGGTCCCCCTGCTGGTGACGGGGGGCGAGATCATCTTCGACGAGCTCACCCTCGCCTATGACGAAGGTCCCACTCCGGCCCTCGCCGAGCTGCGGCTGCAGCTCCGGCCCGGCGAGGTGCTCGGGCTGGTCGGACCGAGCGGCGCGGGCAAGTCGACCCTCGCGCTCGGCTTGCTGCGCTTCCTCACGCCGCGCCACGGCCGGATCCTCGTCGACGGCCAGGACCTGGCCACCGTGAGCCTCGCGTCCCTGCGCGGCCAGATCGGCTACGTGTCCCAGGAGGCGTTCCTCTTCTCGGACACGCTGGCGGCGAACATCGCCCTCGGCCAGCCCGCGGCCACCCCGGACCGCATCCAGGCGGCGGCCCGGGCCGCGGGCGCGCACGACTTCATCGCCCAGCTCCCCGACGGCTACCAGACCGTGGTCGGGGAGCGCGGGCTCGGGCTGTCCGGGGGCGAGCGCCAACGGATCGCCCTCGCCCGGGTCTTCCTCCAGGACCCGCCGCTGCTGGTCCTCGACGAGGCGACCGCCGCGCTGGACGCCCGGACGGAGGAGGCGATCCAGCAGGCCCTCGCGGTGCTGGTCCGGGGCCGGACCGTGCTCGTCATCGCCCACCGCTTCTCCACCTTGAAGCTGTGCCACCGGATCGCGGTGCTCGCCGGCGGCCGGCTGGTCCAGCTCGGCAGCGCCGCGGAGCTCGCCGCGCAGGACGGGCTGTACCGGCTTTTGCTGCAGGCGCAGCTTCTGGAGTCGCCGGACCGCGACGGGGCTGCATGACGGACGCCCGTCCCCGGCACGGGCCCCGGGCGGCCGCGGGGGACTCCCGGGCGGCCGCGGCGCGCTCCCGGCGAGCAGCGGACCTGCGCCGGCTCTTCGCCGCGGCCCTGGCCGCGGTCCAGCCCGGCGCCTGCCTCGCCCGGACCCTCACCCGGGAAGGCGACCGGCTCCACCTCGGCGAGCGGCGGCTCACGCTGGGCGACTTCTCCCGGGTGCTGGTGCTGGGCGCGGGCAAGGCCACGCAAGGCCTGGGGCAAGCCCTGGCCGCGCTGCTCGGCGAGCGGGCCGGCACCGGGCTGCTCGTCGTCCCCGACGGCCTGGCCGACCCCTGCCCCCCCTACACGGTCCTCCCCGCGGGCCACCCCCTGCCCGACGCCCGTGGGCGGCAGGCCGCGGCCAGGCTGCTCACGCGCGCCGCCGCGGCCGACGCCCGCACCTTGCTCTTCGGGCTCTTCTCCGGGGGCGCCTCGGCCCTGCTGCCCGCGCCCGCACCGGGGATCACCCTGACGGACAAGGAGCAGCTCACCCGCCTGCTCCTCGCGTCCGGTGCGCCCATCGAGGAGCTCAACACGGTCCGCAAGCACCTCTCCCGGCTCAAGGGCGGGCTGCTCGCCCGGAGGGCCGCGCCCGCGACGGTGGTCGGGCTGCTGCTGTCCGACGTCGTCGGCGACGCCCTCGACGTCATCGCCTCGGGCCCCCTCGCGCCCGACCCGAGCACCTTCACCGAGGCCGTAGCCGTGCTGCAACGACGCGGGGTTTGGCCCGCGGCCGCCCCGGCCGTCCGGAGGCGGCTGCTCCGGGGATGCCGGGGGGAGCTGCCCGAGACCCCCAAGCCCGGCGACCCGGCCTTCTCCCGGGTGCTCCTGCGGATCGTCGGGGACAACCGGCAAGCCCTCCAGGCGGCCGCCGCGCTCGCCCCCGACCTCGGCTACGCTCCCCGGCTGCTCCCCACGCCGCTGGCGGGCGAAGCCCGGGACGCGGGAGTCCGGCTCGCCCGCCTCGCCCTGGCGACCCAGGCCCAGCTCGGACCCGACGACGGACCAATCCTGCTGCTCACGGGCGGGGAGACGACCGTCACGGTCAGGGGCCCGGGGCGGGGGGGCCGCAACCAGGAGCTCGCCCTCGCCGCGGCCCGGCAGCTCGCGGGCAGCACCGGGATCGCCTTGCTGGCCGCGGGCACCGACGGGATCGACGGCCCGACGGACGCGGCCGGCGGGCTGGTGGACGGCGCGACCACGGCCCGCCTCCTCGGCCAGGGCCTGGACCCGGCCCGCGGCCTGGCGGAGAACGACTCCACCACGGCCCTCGACGCGGCCGGCGCCACGGTGCGAACCGGGCCGACTGGTACGAACGTCATGGATATCGTGCTGGTGGCCGTGACCGCGGCCGGCGCGGCCGGCTGACCGCCCTGCCCTACCCGCGCAGGTGCTCCAGCAGGGCCGTCGCCAGGGCCAGCACCACCTCGTCGTGGCCGTCGGGCTGGGCCTCACCCGCCTGCAGCCGCTGCTGGAGCTCCTGCAGCCGCCGCGGGGGATCGGGATCCCGCAGCAGGCCGACGATCCGGTCGGCCAGGTGCTCTTTCTCCTCGGCGGTCAGGGGCATGCTTCCTCCCGGAGCCCGGCCGGGCCCGGACGGCGGCGGTGGGGCTGGCACCCACCAGTATAGGGAGCCCGGCTCCCCGGGTCGAGGCCCCCTTGACCCGGGCGAGCCCCGGCGGAGATACTGGCCCGCCGCGTCTGCCGGCCGCCGGGGGCGCTCGCCGCCGCGGCCGGACCGTCCGCCCGCGCGGCCGAGGAGGCCCCCCCGTGAGACGCTCCCGCCACAGCGTGCTGCTCCCCCTCGGCCCGGACCCCCGGGTCACCGCCCCCACCCTCTGGCTCCAGCCCTTGACCGGGCAGGCCGCCCTGCTCGAGCCCGCGGAGGCCGCGCTCCTCCTCCGGCTCGAAGGCGAGCCGGCCGCGGCCGCGGGGCTCCCCCTGGCCCGCCTGCAGGAGCTCGGCTTCTTGGTGGCCGACGACGCGCACGAGGCGCGGCTGCTCGCCGACGCCCGGCAGCTCTTCGCCGCGGAGCTGGCCAAGACCCCCACGCAGCTCCTGGTCGTGCCCACCCTCGGCTGCAACCTGCGCTGTCGCTACTGCTATCAGGAGGGCGCGGTCACGCCCGGGGGGGGGCTGCTCGACGAGGAGCAACTGGCGAGCCTCTTCGCCTTCCTCGACGCGCACCACCTCGCGGCAAAGCCCCGGCCTTACCTCACCCTCTTCGGCGGGGAGCCCCTCCTGGACACCCCCCGCCAGCGGGCGCTGCTGCAGCGCTTCTTCGCCCTGGCGAGCCAGCGCGGCCTGGAGGTGGCCGTGGTCACCAACGGCTACGAGCTGGCCGCCTACCTGCCCCTGCTGGCCAGCCACCGAGTGCGCGAGGTGCAGGTGACCCTCGATGGGCCCCAGCCCCTGCACGACCAGCGCCGCCCCCACGGCTCGGGCCGCGGCAGCTACCAGCAGGTGGTGGAGGGGATCGACCTCTTGCTGGCCGCGGGCCTGCGGGTCAACCTGCGGGTCGTCGTGGACCGGGAGAACCTGCCCGCCCTGCCGGACCTCGCCCGCCTCGCCGAGCAGCGCGGCTGGCTCGACGCCCCCGCGGGCCTCTTCCAGACCCAGCTCGGTCGCAACTACGAGCTGTTCAGTTGCACGGGCCAGCGTCAGGCCGACCCGAGCCTGCTGTACGATCGGCTCACCTTGTGGGCCGACTACCTGCGGCTCGCGGCCGCCGACCCCCTGCTGCGGCGCTTCCACACCCCGCGCCTCCATGGCCTGCGCCACCTCGCGGAGCAGGGCGAGCTCCCCCCGCCCCTGTTCGATGGCTGCCCGGCCACCAAGAAGGAGTGGGCCTTTGGTCCCGATGGTGGGATCTACGGGTGCACCGCCACGGTCGGCCACCCCGCGCACCGGCTCGGCAGCTACCACCCGACGGTGCAGCTCGACGAGGAGCGGATCGCCCGCTGGCGCGGCCGCAGCGTCTTCACCATCCCCGAGTGTGCGGGCTGCGAGGTCGCCGCGTTCTGCGGCGGCGGCTGCGGCGCGCTGGCCGCGGAGCTCCACGACGGGGAGGTCCGCGCCCCCGACTGCCGGCCGATCCGGGAGCTGCTGACCCTCGGGGCGCGCTTCTTCGAACTGGCCGCGCCCCCCGCGCCGCCGGCGCGCCCCTCGCCCCGAGTGCCGCGCCCGGCGCGGATCGTCGGCCAGCGCGGCAAGAGTGGTCCGACTAGCCCCGGAGCTGCTTGAGGTACTTCTGGGCAGCCAGGGCAGCGATGGTCCCATCGGCCACCGCGGTGGTGATCTGGCGGTAGCTCTTCACGCGCAGGTCCCCCGCGGCGTAGACCCCGGGCACCGCGGTCGCCATCTCGTCGTCCGTCGGGACGTAGCCCCAGCGGTCGACCGGGACCTGGTCCTTGAAGGCCGCGGTCTGCGGCACCATCCCGACGAAGATGAAGACCCCCTCCGTGGGCAGGTCGTGCTGCGCGTGGGTCTCGAGGTCCTCGATGCGGACGGTGCTCACCGTCCCCTCGCCGAGAAACGCACGGGGCTCCGCGCGGAACCGCACCTCGATCTGCGGGTGGGCGAGCAGCTCGGCCGCGATCCCCGGCTCCGCGGTCAGCTCCGCGAGCTGGTGGATCAGGGTGATCTTCTTGACGAACCGGGTCAAGAACAGGGACTCCTCGACCGCCGAGTTGCCCCCGCCGATGACGTGGATGGACTTGCCCTCGAAGTAGGCGCCGTCGCAGGTGGAGCAGTAGGACAGCCCCCGCCCACGAAACTTGCGCTCGCCCTCGATCCCGAGCTCGCGGGAGCGGGCGCCGGTGGCGAGGATCACCACGGGCGCGGTGACCTCCTCCTCCTCGTCGAGCTCGAGGCGCTTGGTCGGCTCCCGCAGCTCCAGGGCCGTGACCTCGACGCCCCGCCGCACGACCGCGCCGAAGCGCTCCGCCTGGGCGGCGAAGGCTCGCGCGAGGTCGGCCCCCTTCACGTCCTCGGGGAACCCGGGGTAGTTGGAGACGAGGTGGGTCGTCTTCACCTGCCCCCCCGGGATGCTCTCGTCCACGACGAGGGTCCGCAGGCGGGCCCGGGCCGCGTAGATGGCGGCGGCCAGCCCGGCCGGACCGGCACCGAGGACGATCAGATCGAAGGCCTGCGGCACCTCGCCCTCCTCACTCGCCCGACGAGAGCAGCTTCTCGACTGCGGCCTTCAGCTCCGTCTTCTTGATCTCGCCGGACAGCCGCTCGCCGACCTCCCGCAAGCCCGGCAGCAAGAACAGCACCGTCGGGCTGCCGGTGACGCCGAGCCGGGCCGCGACCTCCCGGTGGCCCTGGCGGTAGATCTTGTAGAACTGCGCCCGCCCGGCATAGGCCTCGGCCACGGACTCGAACTTGGGGGCCAGGGCCTCGCAAGGGGGGCACTCGGTGGAGAAGAAGTCCAGGACCACCGGGCCGCTGGCGTCGACCACCAGCGACTCGAACTCCGCAGCCCCGATCTCGCGCACCTGCTCGCTCATGCTCTCCTCCTCGCGCCGCCACCGGGTGGGGGAGGTCCGCGCCCTCGGACGCGGGCCGGTACTGGCGTCCTCGACAAAGAGACGGCTCCGACCGCCGCGTCGCGCCACGCGGAGTCACCCCCTCGCCCGTCAGCCGCCCGTCAGCCGCCCGTCAGCCGCGACGCTCAGTCGTGGCAGCCCATGACCAGCCGGGAGGCCTTGGCGCAGCACTGGGCGGCCTTCTCCGGACGGGGGGCGCTGCCGCGCTTCGGGGGACGGGTCAACAGCTTCATGGTGCTTGCTCCTCGTGGATCCGCGCCAGCAGGGCCCGGGCCCGCTCACAATCGGGGCAGGGGCTCTGGGCGTGCTTGCAGGTGGTCAGGCAGTGCTCCAGGGAGAGCGCCAGCAGATTCAGCTCTTCCTGGCTCAGCTCGAGATTCGCCATGGTTCCTCCACGCCCCGGGATCGGCCGGGGCTCGTGCCGCCCGGGGGGGCCGGGGGGCCAGGCCGCCTTGGACCCGCGCAGGGTCAGGCTGCGCAACTGCACCCCGTGACGCTCGTACACCTCGCTGCGCCGGAGCAGCTCCGGCTCGGGGAAGCCTGCTGCGGCGAGGATCGCCCGCAGCTCCGCCTCGGGGATCGCGCCGCCCCAGCAGCCGGCCACCGCCTCCGGGTCCTCCCGCACGCTCGGCGGCAGCTCCTGCTCGGCGACGATGTCCGCGACCACGAACCGCCCGCCAGGCCTCAGGATCCGGGCGATCTCCCGGTACACCGCCAGCTTGTCCCGCGCGTGGTTGATCGCGCAGCTCGACAGTACCACATCGCAGGACGCGCTGGCCAGGGGCAGGCGCTCCAGATCCCCGCGCACGAACCAGCGCGGCCCGTCGGGCACGATGGTCCGGCTCGCCGCCACGAGCATCGCCGGGGTGCGATCGACGCCGACGCCGAGCCCGGTCGGCCCGTAGCAGGCCGCGGCCCGGCCGAGCTCCGCGCCGCGGCCGCACCCCAGATCGACCACCCGCTCGCCGGGCCGGACCCCGGCCGCGGCCAGGGTGGCCCCGCAGGAGAGGTTCTCTCCCGTGGCCGCCAGCGTCCCATAGCGCTCCTCGATCGACCGGCCGCCAGCCGGTGGGCGCGGCGGACCGCTCACCGGTCGGACGCCGTGGGGGCGAGGGCGTCGGCCGGCCAGAGCTGCAGGCCGCTGGCCGGATCGGGCTCCCGGACCAGAGGCGCCTCCCGCCAGACGGTGAGCGCGTACTCCGCGACGAAGACCCGACAACCCGGGAAGACGTGGCCGCCCACTGCCGGGCGGTCCTGCACGGCCAGCAAGGCGTGGAGGTGCACGAAGGGCTCCCCCGCGAGCGCGGAGACGTTGCCGGTGCAGCTCAGCAGCTCGGCGGTGGTCTCGACCCGAAACTTCTCGTATTTTCGGGCAACTTCGTCATACCAGCCCAGCTCGGCCTGCTGCAGGGCGCCGATGATCTGCACCTGGCCGGCCCGCACCCCCTCCCGGCGGCAGAGCGCGTGCAGCTCGTCCAGCAGGTCGCAGCCCGCGGGCAGGCGGCCGACGAGGGTCCGCTCCACGGTGTAGCTCCGCATGGTCCTCCCTCAGGCGTGGATCGCCCGCTTGTCGACGTCGAGCACCGCCTCGTGCAAGGCCTCGGCGAGGGTCGGGTGCGCGTGGACGACGGCGGCGAGGCCGTCGACGGTCACCCCGTGCGCCAGGGCGACGGCCGCCTCGGCGATGAGGTCGGAGGCCCGCGGGCCGACGAGGTGGACGCCCAGCAGCCGGTTGGTGCCGACCTCGGCCACCACCTTGACCAGGCCCTCCACCTGGCCCAGGGTCAGGGCGCGGCCGTTGCCACGGAACAGGGACCGCCCGATCTTCACCGTCAGGCCCCGCTCCCGGGCCTCCTCCTCGGTCAGCCCGACGGCGGCCAGCTCCGGGTGCGTGTAGACGACGTTGGGGATCGGCGCCGGCTCCGACCGGCCCGGCTGCCCCGCGATCCGCTCGGCCACCGCGACGCCCTCGTGGCTCGCCTTGTGCGCGAGCATCGGCCCCGCGACCAGATCGCCGATGGCGTAGACACCCGGGGCGGTGGTCTGCAGGTCGGCGTCCACCGGCACCCGCCCCCCCGCGTCGGGGACGATCCCCACCGTCTCCAGCCCGAGCCCCGCGGTGCACGGGCGCCGGCCGACGGCCACCAGCACGCGGTCCGCGGCCAGCTCCGCGACCTCGCCCTTGGGCCCTTGCAGAGAGACCAGCACCTCCGCCCCGACGAGGCGCGCCCCGGTCACCCGGGTCGCCAGCCGCAGCTCGATCCCCTGGGGCTTCAGCGCCCGCTCCAGGGCGCTCGCCACCTGCCGGTCGGCCCAGGGCAGCAGGCGGGGCAAGAGCTCGACCACCGTCACCTGGGCCCCGAGCCGCCGCCAGACCGAGCCCAGCTCCAGCCCGACCGCGCCCGCGCCGATGACGATCAGCCGGCCGGGCACCTGGTCGAAGGCGAGGGCCTCCGTCGAGCTGACGACCCGCTCGCCGTCGAAGGGCAGAAACGGCAAGGGCACGGGCTCGCTGCCCGTGGCGAGGACGACCGCGGCGGCCGGGAGCTGGCGCCCGGCCGCCCCCGCCGGGTCGCCCGGGAGCGGCTCGACCCGGACCCGACCCGGCCCGTCCAGCCGGCCCTGCCCCGCCAGCACGGTCACCCGATTCTTCTTCATCAGCCCGGCGAGGCCTTCCGTGAGCTGGCGGACGATGGCCTCCTTGCGCTGCATCAGCCGGGCCAGATCCAGGCGCACCTCGCCGACCCCGATCCCGTGCTCGTCGAGGCCCCCCCGGAGGCCGGCGTACAGCTCGCTCGACTCGAGCAGGGCCTTGGAGGGGATGCAGCCGACGTTCAGACAGGTGCCCCCGAGGGTCGGGCGGCGCTCCACCAGGGTCACCGCCAGCCCGAGCTGGGCGGCCCGGATCGCCGCCACGTAGCCCCCGACCCCGGCGCCGATGATCACCAGCTCACTTTCCGCCATGGCCCGCGCTCCTCTCGCCTCGTCCCGTCGTGCATAGGCCGTCCGGCCCCCCCCTGTCAATCCTCGGCGTTGACCCCGTGCTCCGGATCTGCGAGCCTGGGCCGTCGCGCACTCGCCGAGCCGGCACGAGGAAGCTGCATGGACGGTCAGCTCTCCCGGACCCACCTCCTGCCCCTCGACCTCGAGCTCGAGGACCGCGTGGTCTGGTTCACCCGCCTGCGCTGGCTGGCCGCGCTGACCGTCCTGCTGGGCGGCAGCGGCTTCCGGTTGCTGCTCGGCTGGCCCTTGTCGTACGGGGTCGAGGCGGTCGGCCTGGTCCTGCTCGGGTACAACCTCCTCCTGGGGCTCGTCATCCTGCAGCTCCCCCGGCCGACCACCCCGCGCCGGACCTGGATCCGCCTCGCCCGCACCCAGATCACCCTCGACCTGCTGTTGCTGGCGGTGCTGGTCCACTACACCGGGGGCCCGTTCAGCCCCCTGCTCCCCTTCACGATCATCCACGTCATGCTGGCGGCGATCCTGCTGCGACGCCGGGAGGTGCTGATCTGGGGCGGCCTGGCGATCCTGCTGACCGCCATGCTGTTCGCGCTGGATCGCTCGGGGTTGTTCCTCCCCCAGACCCTCGGCGGCCGGCTGCCCGATCCCACCCGGGTCGAATTGTCTACTCTTTTGGTGGTCTTTTCCGGGACGACCTTGTTGCTGGTCTGCGTCGCCTGGCTCGCGTCGGCTCTGGGTGGGGGCGTCCGCCTCCGGGAGAAGCAGCTCCTGCAGGTCCAGGGAGAGCTGCAGGAGGCGATCCGCGGCCTCGAGGAGCTGAGCCGGGCGAAGGCGAACTACACGAAGATGGTCACCCACGAGCTGCGCTCGCCCGCGGGCGCGCTCTTCAGCCTGCTCGAGGTGGTCCGGCAGGGGCTCGCCGGCGAGCTCCCCCCCAAGGCGCAGGAGCTGCTGGACCGGGCCGCCCGCCGCGCCGCGCTGCTGGTCGAGCTCGTCAACCAGCTCCTCGATCTGGCCCGTGACCGGGCCGTGCTGGATCCGGCCCGCACGGCCCCGGTCTCCCTGACCGCCCTGCTCCACGGGGTCGAGGAGGCCTACGGTCCTCCGGCCGCCTTGAAGGGGGTGACCCTGCAGGTGCCGCCGCCCGCCGCGGACCTGGTGGTCCGGGGCGACGCGGCCGAGCTGGAGAAGCTCTTCTCCAACCTGGTGAGCAACGCGGTGAAGTACACCCTCCCCGGCGGCCAGGTGACGGTGAGCTGCCAGGCCGAGGGCGAGCAGGTGGTGTGCGAGGTCACGGACAGCGGGATCGGCATCCCCCTGGCCGAGCAGGACCGGCTGTTCTCGGAGTTCTTCCGGGCCAGCAACGCCCGGCAGCAGCAGGAAGAGCACGGGACGGGGCTGGGTCTGGCCATCGTCAAGCGGATCGTCGAGGCGCACCAGGGACGGGTGAGCTTCCGCTCGCAGCCGGGGGAGGGGACGTCCTTCCGGGTGGAGCTGCCCGCTGCCCGGGGCCGCACGGGGGCGTAAACGACCCGAGGCGGCCGGAGCCGCCTCGGGAAGACCGGAAACGAGCCGGATTTACTTCACGATCACCTTGACGGTGGCGGACATGCCGGAAGCATCGGTGGCGGTGAGGACGGCCTCGCCGACCTCGACCGCGGTCACGGTGCCGTCGGGGGCGACGGTGGCCTTCGCCGGGTCGGAGCTGGACCAGTTCACGGTCACGGCCACGGGGGCGTTGTTGGCGTCGAAGCCCTGGACCTCGACCTTCCCGGTCTCACCCTTGACGATCTCGACGGTCTCGGCCACGGCCTTCAGGCTGGCCGGGGCGGGCGCGGCCACGGTCACGGCGATGGTCGTGGACTGGGTCTTGGTGGAGCCGGTGAGGGTGGCGGCGCCGACGGCCACGCCCTCGACCATGCCCTCGGCGTTGACCTTGGCGATGGCCTCGTTGTCGATCTTCCACTCGACGAAGCCCTCGACGGGGTTGTTGTTCTCGTCGAAGAGCTGCGCCATGACCTGCTTCTTCTCGTTGATGGCGAGGGTGATGGCGGTCTCGTTGGCCTTGATCGCGGAGTAGATGGCCACCTTCACGGGGATCTCCTCCTTGATCTGCCCGGCCTGGACCGCGATCACGGCCTCACCGCTCTTCTTGGCGGTGACGGTGCCCGCCGCGTCGACCTCGGCCACCTCGGGCGCCGAGGAGGTCCAGACCACGTTGGGCTTCTGGATCTCCTCGCCCTTGGCGTCGAGGACACGGGCCGCGAGCACGAGGGTCTCGCCGGCGCTGGAGAGGGGGCCGGTGGGCGGGGTGACCTGGATGGAGGCCGGGGTCTGCCCGCAGCCGGCGGCCAGGAGGGCCAGGACCGGGAACAGCTTGGTGATTGCAGACATGTGCCGATTCATGATCTTCGCTCCTCTACTCATCTGGGTCGAGTGTGACCTTCGGAGCCCTCATCTATACCGCGTGCGAAAGGCTGTCAATAGCCCCCCTCGGCCGCGGCTGGGCCCTCCGCCGAGCGAACCCGGGCGAGGAATCGCCGGCGGTTCAGCGGGCCGTGGCGGGGACGGGAGAGCGCCGGGGGCTCGCGGCCGCGGGCAGGAGCCGCTGGACCTCCACGAGCAACTGCGGGGGGGAGAAGGGCTTGGCCAGCGCGGCGCTCGCCCCGAGGGTCAGCATCTCCTCGAGGTCCTCCGGGTAGCCGCTGACCACCAGCACGGGCGTCCGGGACGTCGCCGGGCTGCTCTTGATGGCCTTGAGCACCGCCCGGCCGTCCGCACCCGGCATCCGCGAGTCGAGGATCACCAGATCGGGGACCGTGCTCCCCAGCCGGATCAAGGCCTCGTAGCTGCTGGCGAAGCCCTCCACGGAGAGCTCCTCCCCGGCGCCGGTGAGCGTCTGGCTGATGCTGCGGACCACGAGCTCCTCGTCGTCCACGACGATGACGTGGCGGACCGAGGGGAGCTCGGGCAAGGGGAGCTGGTACTCGGCCATGACCGCGGCGAGGGTCTCCCAGGAGATCTTCCAGCGCCCGGTGATGGGGTTCTGGATGGCCGGGATCTTGCCGTTGGCGAGGTACCGCCGCGCCGTCCGGGCCGGGATGTTGAGCAGCCGGGCTACCTGCCCGCTCGTGTAGCAGTGGTCTGTCATCCTCCTGCTCCCTTCGTCACCTGGCCTCCCGGACACGACGTCGCTCGAGGCGCACCAGCACATTTCTTGAAGGATGGCGCTTTGCGGCTCATGACGTCAAGCGTGGCGGAGATTGTCTACCAGGAAGGCGGGTGAGCGCAAGGGTGTTGTTGGGACGAAGGGCCCGAGACGGCTACTCCTCCACCTCGACGTCCACGGGCTCGCTCTGCGCCCCGACCTCGGGGTTGTAGTAGCTGTACAAAGGCCGCTCGGGAAGGGGCCCAGCAACGACGGCCCCTTCCCAGTGAGCCCCTCGGATTGTGGCGGTCGGTTGTGGCGGTCGGGTGGCTCGGCGGCGATCAGCTCCGGACGCTCTGGCGGGCCGCCAGGGCCACCACCCTCCCCTTCTCCTCGGGCCGCCGGCCGGGGGCCGCCAGGGCCACCAGGCGCTCCTGATCGTCGAGGGTTGCCCGCCGGTAGTGGGCCAGCGCCACCGCCGGGGAGTGGCCAGCCCAGGCAGCGGCGATCCCCACGTCGGCCCCGGAGCGGTACACCTCGTCGACGGCGAGCCGCCGGATCCCCTGGGGGGAGAAGCGCTGCACCTTGGCTCTCTTGCAGGCAGTGGCGAGGCGATCGACGCATCCATCCTTGAAGTGACGCTCCCCGAGGCCCAGGCTCTCCATCACCCGACCGCTGGCCTCCGGCGGACGGACGGTGGCGAGGTGCGTCAGCAGGACCTCGTCGACGAGGATGGTGCGGGCGCCCCGCTTGCCGTGCAACACCACCGTCCGCTTGTCCTCGTCGATCTCCTCCCACGTGAGGTTCCACGCCTCGCCGATCCGGGAGCCGGTGCAGCGGAGGATGATCAAGGCGGTGCGGAGCCAGGCGATCTTGATGGTGTCGAAGACCTTCCAGAACTCCCCCTCGGTCGGGGTGTACTTGTGCCGCTCGTCCCCCTCCTTCCGCTTCTCCACCTTCACCCGGGGGAGCTCCTGGTCCGGGATGTAGGCGTTCTGCCGGCCCCAGCTCCAGCTGGTCCGGATCACCAGCAGCTCCTGGGAGATCGTGCCGTGCTTGGCGTTCTCCCGCCGGCGGGCGTTGCGGTACTGCTCCAGCGTCTCCAGCCGGACCCGCTCGACCGCCACCTTGCCCAGCAGGCGAACGACCGGCTTCGTGTGGCTGCGGTACATCTTCTTCGTCCGGGGGCTGAGACTGGGGTCCGACTCCTTGGCGAACAGCCAGGCCCGCACCAGCTCCTCGATGGTCTCCAGCACGCATCCCTTGCCCCGGGCACCCTTCTCGGGATCCGGCCCCCGGGCCATCGCCTCCAGGATCGCCTGTCGGGCCTCCTCCCGACTGCCCCGGCCTGTCCAGAGGGTGTCACGACCACCGTCGGTGTAGCGCACCGCCCGCCAGTACCAGCGGCCCTGGCCGTCCTGCCCCCGGTCGGCGAGCACACCGGCCCGCACGGTGTCGATCACCAGCGGCGGCGGCACGGCTGGGGGGCTGCCCTCTTCCTTCTTCTTGCTCATGGTCTCCTCCTCGAAGGCAGGGCAGCCCGGCTACAGCTCCGCCATCGGCGGCTTCTTCGGTCGCCGATGCGGTCCTGCAGGTTGTGGGTTCTTGTGGTCGGGGGCGCCCAGGCGGTCGAGGACGTCACCCCAGAGCACCTTCCGTCTGCCCAGGACCTCCCGGACGAGCCCCTGAGAGACCAGCCAGCGACGGGCATCGGCCTGGCGGACCCCAAGCGCCTGGCAGGCTTCCTCCACGCTCAACAGGGTCGACCGGGTCGGGGCGCTGGGGGGGGTCGGGGATCGGGGTGATCGGGGAGCTGCGGTGCGTGCTTCATCACCCTCGACCCGCTGCCTGTCGGCGAGCAGGCGCACGACCTCGTCGGCGACCCCGGCGTGGACGGCGGCGTTGGCGAGATCGTTGGCCAAGGCGGTGAAGCCTCGTGGCCGATCGGAACCGGACGACTCCGGTGCGGGGCGGGACATGGTCATCGCCCCAGACGGCACGTGGAGCCGGCGGGGGCATCCGAGCCCATCCGCATCAGCCGGTCGAGATCGTCTAGGTCGAAGAGCAGGAGCCGGCCGCTCCGCCCGGTGGGCTGCAACCGCCCTGCGTGAACTTCGTTCCTGAGCGAACCAGTGCTGCGGTGGCAGTACTCAGCAGCCTCGGCGTAGGTCAACGGCAGCCGCAGCTCGATGCGGTCACGGAGGCTCAGGGCAGGGGCAACAGATCGGCTCCTGCCAGGTTCCTCTTGAACCTTATCCCGCTTTGTCTTCCTGGAGTTGCGATCTCCGCCGGCCTCGCTCAGCTCCGGAGGATCGACGACGCTGACCGGTTTGTCGCCGCTGTGACTCGGTGGTGTGCTGGAGGTGGTGGATCTTGCTCGTCCTGTTCTGCCTGGTCCCTTGCCCATGTCCAACCCCGGACCCCTGGACGGCGGCGTGGCCGTCGCAGGCGAGGGGAAGGCTGCAACCAGGGGGACTCAGGACGTGGGGCGTTGGACCAAGGTGTCGGCATCCAGCCGGAGATGCTGCCCCTGCTTCGTGGTCGGTCCTGCTCGGCTGATCGTGTCCTGTCCTGCTGCGATCCCGTTGTTCTACAAAGGCGTCCGTTCTTCCGAGCGCCTGTTCTCAGGTACGAGACGGCCGGATGGTCGTCCCGGGCTCGAAGCCCTCTGCTGAGGGGGCTGCCGAACCACCTGATGCAGGATGATGCGAGAAACGAGTGAAGTCAATCACGATCTGGATTGATGGTGCAACTCTGCGGATCTAGGTCTGATCTTCTGATGATCATGGAGATCTACCGTTCGTTGTTGGGTGGTAGATGGTCATGTGAGAGATCATCCGAGCGCAATGGGTGGCAGATGTCACGATCTGGAACTCAGGCATGGACATGATGTGTTGAAATGTGGTATTTCGGAAAATCCACGCAAGAACCGATTCGTTTGCAAGTCGCTTTTCCAAGACCAAAGAGGCCTTAGATGAGGCCGGCATTGGATATTTACCGATTTCGAGTGGGTGAAAACACCCGTCACGGACGTCATGCGGCAAAAATGCAGGAACGACAACGGAAGCTAGCGGAAGACCTCTTCGAGGAAGGTCCGCAGCCGGCGGAGCTTCTCCGGGTCCTTCTGGTCGATCACCCCGGAGACCGCTCCCAGGACGGCGGCTTCGTCCTCGGCGGAGCCTTCCGCTTGCCGGATGATGTCAGCCGGGTCGACCTGCAGGGCCGTCGCCAGCTGCTGGATGGTGCTCAACGTCGGATTGCCGATGTTCCGCTCCAGCTGCGAGGCGTAGGTGACCGAGATCCCTGCCTTCTCGGCAAGGGCTTGCTGGGAGAGACCACGTGCCCGCCGCAACTCCCGAATCCGCTTCCCAATTCCAGCAGCTGACAACCTGATCCTCCTGCTGCCGGACAGTACCGGCCGCAGGGTCAGGGCTCCACGCATCCTGGGTGCGAGTCACTCGCACTGTCAGTGTAGACGGGTGGATCTGCTGGAGTTAGATTGGGCCGGACCCGGCGGCCTGAGCGCTGATCCTTCTGCTGGAGCAGTCGGTTTCGGGCTTCGGGCTGCAACCAGAGATCGGCTTCTCGTCATCTGGGGGCCGGCACAGGTCGTGGGGTCGAGAGCGGCCAGCTCCCCGTTGGCAGGAGAGCAAGACATGAAGGTGAACTTCGATAAGCTGCGCCCGGAGGAGCGGCGGGTGATCCTGGTCGCATCCGACGCCAAGTACAAAGAACTGTGCGGGAAGGTCAACTGGAAGGCCGTCGCCATTGCGGGCGGGCTAGTGGTGGTGACCGTCGGACTCGGCTACGTCCTGGTCAAGTCGAAGGGACGACGGGGGTCGGGGCTGCTGTCTGCTCCCACCAAGCCCGCTGTTCCTGCCGCTCCTGCCGCCGCCGTCGTGGCGTCGCTGGCCGGCGTGTCTGCCCTCTTCGGGCCGGAGGCGGCCAACAGTACCTACCTGGAGCCGACCTGGCTGGCCATGAAGAGGCTCGGGAAGTGGAAGATCGGGCAACGGCTGCGAGGCGCCTTCACCAAGGGGATGATCCCCCTCCCTCACCTTGCACCGAGAGAAGCTGCTGAGCGGTTCTGCTTCGACCTGGGTGGCCCGGAGGATGGTTCGGCGTACTACCTCAGCCCTTGCGTCGGCAACCACTACTTGCCCGTGGCCCAGGCCAACGAGCGAATCGCCCAGGAGAAGCTGGCGGCTTACATGCAGATTGCCTCATCGCTCGGCGCCAAGAGCATCGAGATCGTCTCGGGGGAGGTCCTCTCCACGAAGGCCAAGGGGGAGGCGAACGTCCCCTTGCACGAGACCGCAGCGCAGATCGGCCTGAATGCTTCCTTCGCCACCGACGGCAAGGTTCAACGGAAGGTGCTCCAGACCTTCGGGAAGCCCAGGCGTGCTGCGCATGTCCCCGAGGCCGTGAAGCCCTGGCTGGACATGGACCCTTCGTTGAGGGCGCTCGTGAACACTCGCCTCGAAGGTGAGGCCCTGACGACCAATATCAGCCTCACCTTCGGTGAGACCGTTGACGCTGGTGCCGACGTCTCGGCCAAGCTGGAGAAATTCGACGTCAAGGTTGGTGGCACCTACCGCCGGGTGGCCGACACCAGCTGGTCGTTCGATGTCGAGTTCTGGCCGAAGGAATCCTAATCCGCCGGAGCAAGCTCTTGCAGGGACTCGGTGCAAGTTGATCCAGGTCGGCGGGCATAAGCCTCCTGGTCCCCACCTGTTGACGAGATCCGGGCTCGTCCGGGACCATCGAACTCGCCCGCTGTGGAGGTCAGCATCATGGCTACCCGACTGAGAGAGTACGACGCCGTCCGTGGCGACGTGATCGACGTGGATCTGGAGGCGCCTCCGGCCGAGCGCTGGCGGACTGCCCTGCAGGGCTACGGTGACGAGATCGCCGACTTCGTCGGTGACGTGCGCCAGCTCATCCCCGACCTCGTGGCCCAACTCGGGGCCCCCTGGGACACCCTCATCGGCGGCCTGCTGCAACACTCCTCGAAGATCGGCCTCGGGGTCGGGCTGATCGGGAAGGCGTACGGTCAGCAGTACGTCGACGAGATCAAGGGCGTGGCTCAGGCCGCCGAACAGCCCGTGGGCGACATGCTACTGGCTGGTTTGACCTACGACATCGCCCAGGTCAGTGGCAAGCTGCTCGGGGCGTGCTCGTCCTTCTCCTGCAACATCGAGGGGACGCCGGTCCTCGCCCGGAACCTCGACTGGGCCCTGCCGGAGTCGGTCGGCAAGCACACCGTGCTGACCCGCTTCCACCGGGGGCGGCAGTCCTACCTCAGTGTCCACGTCCTCGGGACCGTGGGGGTGCTCTCGGTGATGGCGAAGGGGCGATGGGCGGCGACGATCAACCAGGCGCCCGCCAGCAAGCTCGGCTTCCAGCCGGTCGGCGTGCCGGCGATGATCCGGCTGCGGCAGTGCGCCGACCTGATGCTCCCCTTCGGGAAGATGGTCGAGGAGGTGCAACGGCTCCAGACGATCTCGCCCTTCTTCGTCCACCTCGTCGGGGCCGGGCCTAACCAGCACCTGCAGATCAGCGGCCTGGGGAAGACCTTCGCCACCCGGAAGAGGGAGGGCGAGTTCCTGATCCAGACCAACCACCACGCCGATCCCGAGCTGAAACGCTACAACGATCCCGAGGATGCCGACGACAGCCACGATCGCTACAAGGCGCTGGAGAGGCGGCTGAAGGCCCTGCCCGAGACGATCGACGAGGCGCTGCTCAAGCTGGCCCGCCAGCCCGTGACGCATGGGGCGACGATGCAGGCCATGGTGCTGCACCCGGCCTGCGGTGAGTGGCGGCTTCGGGTGCGGGTCTGATCCAGGAGAGAGGGCGCCGGTGGGGATCGGGACATGATCCTCGCCGGTGCTCTCGACACCCCCCTCCGTGGGCACCATGGGTCAGCCGCCATCGATTTGCTGCTCGATGAGAAGGACCCAGGGAGAAGTCTCTGAAGTCTCGCCCGTAATACACCTGGGGTCGACGAACGACGGGTTTCCCTTTTCGGCGCTGATCGCAGTGTAGAAAAAAATCGAGGGGCAGATCTGGGAGATCTTCAAGTTGTGCGATCTGGGTGCTATGGTGTTACTGTAACAACATGTAGCACCATCTGTTCAGTCCAGTGCGACCTTCGGCTTGCAGTCTGGGCAGGCCCATGTCTCCCTCTTCCCGACGACCTCGATCTGCTCCTTGGGGAAGAGTTGGCCGCAGAGGAAGCACCGTCGGAGCTTCCTCTTCTCCGGGTTGGGCACCCGACCCTTCTCCGAGATCTCGTCGTCCACTTCGCCGGCGGTGCCGGCGCCGGCCTTCGATGGTGCTACATCTTCAGCAGTAGCCCCAGGGTGGGGATTCCTCGATCTCCTGGTGGTCGGCTCGTTCGCTGTCGACAGCGCCGGGACCAGGGACTCTGGGGATGCTGAGATGGCAGCCTCCACGTGCGAGATCAGGGTACGCAGCAGTTCCTCTTGCCGAAGGAGGATCGTCCTCAACTCCACCATGGTCATGGTCTTTGGTGGTGTTGTCCGTCGATCTGCACGGTATTGCCTCATGTACTCTCGGGCCTGCTCTCGTGTTCTGCCCATGTCTGCTGACTCCCATCTCCGTGGCGCCTGGTGTTACCGATCTCACTGTAGCACCTGTAGCACCACAACGACAAGACGACCCTCCTACTCTTCCCGGAGTGGACACTCGTGAAGGGTGGTGGGGCAGCCCGTCTTGCTCCTCCACGGGGAGCGACCAACGGGAGCAACCCGTGGAGGAGCGGGGCTGCCAGAAGCAGACTACGGATGTTGCCGGAGCGGGAACCGTGGAGCCTGCCACCGTGGGAGAGGGCGACGAACCCGAGGGCACGACGACGATCCGGAGGGGCTGGGAGGCCGCAGGCCGACCAGGAAGGGAGCGCAGCGACCGACCCCGGAGGATCGGAGGAGGTGACCCGAGGGTCGGAGACCCTCCCACGGTGACAGAGACCACGGTGTCAGCGGAGGCAACGGGTGGATTTCTATGTCCAAGAGAATTGGACAGCCGCCGCAGGACTCTGCGGCGGTTGTGCCCGTTCTATAGCGAAGCTAAGAACGTGATACCAAGCAGGAGGATGACGTCGAACTGCCTGTAACGCAAGCGGATTCCTGGAGCTGCATGCCAAGGAGATGAATCGTGAAGTTCATGTCAGAGCCCCCAGATGAATCGAGAAGTTCGCTCTGAGTGAGTCGAGTTGAATCGTAAACTTCAGTTTCTGGACCCTATCTATCTTGCCCTCTGCCCGCCCAACCTCCTATGCTTGGCCAAGGTGAAATCGAGACGGAGGAGAGCATGGGCCGCCGAAGACTTCCAGATGGTGCAAGGAGAGAATCCGCTGTGAAGGTCCGGCTGCGACCCGAGGAGCGCAGCCAGCTCAACGCAATCGCCAGTCAGGCAGGGGTCAGCATCTCCACGTTCATGCGACGCCAGGTGCTGCAGCTGCTGAGGGAGCGAGGGCTGACCTGAGGGCATGGTGAACCCCACTCCGGGTGCCACCGGCGAGGGGTTCGTTGAAGGCACGGACATGAACAAGTTTGCAGATTCCGAAGTGGAGGACAAGGTCTACCTGTTCCCAGCAACGACACTGGTGCAGGTTGCTGCCCTCCACCTGTTCGGCGATCCGGCGGCGTATTACGGCAGTGGACTCGTCAAGGCCCCGGGGCGGTCCGAGCATCGTACTGCGCATGGGGTCTATGTTGTCCAGGATCGGGAGGTTTCCTCGCAAGTCCATCACCCCTCACCGGACGAGCTACACCCCTTGCTGGGAAGTGTCGGACATCCTGATCCACCCGCACGGGAGCGAGATCAGCGTCGCATTTACGACGAGTTGCGTCAGAAGATCCCCAAGCAGGAATTCGAAGCATCCAAGGCGTTCTATCGCACACAGCTTGATTCCGCTGGCCGACACATCGACCCCGAGCTCTATGCCATGGCCGAGCACCTCTACTGGGACGATCCAGCCCACCCGAGGGCTGAACCGCCCGTTGAGCGGCGGTTCGGGCTCGATGAAGGCCGTGCGCTTCACTTTCTGCTGGCATTGAGCTTCCGCCAGCAGATCAAGCCGGGCGAGCGCTTAGTCGTCAACTTCACCGACTACCGAAAGTGCTGTGGCCTCAAGAGCACCAACAACAAGGTAGTCCACGGTGATCTGGTTCGAGCAGTCGAGAAGCTCGCCCAGATTGAGATGGGCATGATGATTGCCGGCAAGACGGATGTGCCGGGGACGCCTCGCCTGGATCCTCTTCTCACCATCATAGACAGGTACAACGAGGGGCTGGTCGTTACGCTCCATGAAGACCTGGTTTCTCCGGTATCGGAATCCGGGCCTGGAGGTCCCAAGGCGGGAGGATGGTGGATTCCCGTTCGATCAGTTCAAGCCCTCCGCATGGTCACAGGCAACATGCGGCGCACAGCAGCTCCACTCCTGATCTTGCCGTTGATCATCGGACCAGCTCATGCGGTTCGCAGCAGGGCTGCGATCGCCGCCCGGGGGAAGAAGCCCCGGAACAGCCAGGGGACTAGGCCGACCAGCATCCAGGTCAAAGCAGACACGCTCTCTCGGGCGCTCGACTGCGATGCCGAGAAGCTCGTGGCGCAGGCCAAGTCCATGGGGATCGTCAACTCCTTCGGATTCGATGGCGGCGTCCTGACCATCATCCCCCTAACCTGGTCAAAGGAGCAGCGCCCGGCACGGAAGGTCACCTCGACGGTCGAACTCAAGAGGCTTCTCGACCGCTACTACCCAGGGGAGCGGATCGGCCCGACAGAACTCGGGGCGATGCTTGATTGCACTCCAGAATGGGCCAGCTGGTTCTGTACGACCATGGACAGTGACGAGTTTGCCCCGCTGACCTGGGCCCGCATCGAGATGATGGATATCATGATCGGAATTGAGAGGAGGCCAGCTTCTGGCGACCGAGCAGGATAGCGCAGAGGATGACCATAGCCGCTTCTAGGACTTCGATAGGCCACCCGAACGGTTGCCATGAGGTGGCTTGTCCCTCCGAGGCCTGGCTGCAGGCGCATTTCTTGTCTCGGGGACCGGGGCCGTCGATCTTCTGGCGCAGTCAAGGATCCGGAAGAGGTGCACCCTGGGCGATTTGGCAACAGCCTGTTGCAGAATTGCCAGAACCAGGTGCCAGGTGTTTTCGAACTTGTTTCCCCTGGGGAAACAAAGTGCCCACTCTCCCCACTCTCCCCCCGTACTCTGGCTGCGGCTGACGGACCGCCGTCGGACTGGTGGTGGCGGTCGCCAGTTGTCTTCTTGTGGATTCGATGGCCGGCCGGAGTCTTGGGGCGCCACGAGACGCTCCTCCTCCAGTCGCTACCTCCTGTTGCCTATGTCCCGCTTTTCGGGGGCTCAGGAGACCGTTTCCCTGGGCGGTTCTGATTGGAAACCTTTTGTCATGGGCTGGGGATGGGCAATTTGCTACCTTGACCTCTCCGTACTTTGATCTTTCCTGCCTTCGCTCCCAGTCGTCCTGAACTCTGCCTTCTGACTTCCACTGGTACATCGGACAACCAGTATAGATTTGTTATCCTCGGCCTCTTCATCGACCAGCAGACCCAACAGTAGTCAGAGCGATCACTTTTATTTGGCATGCCATCGACTGGCGTAGCAAAGAAGGGACGGTTCGGAAGGATGAAAACGTGAGTAGGTTGGCAGAGCCCATAGAATTTTGAGCGGTCACTACTACTGAGAAAGGAGAGGGGGACCAGGAAGGCCACGTTCTCCGCCACGGTAATGGCAACATCCATGAAGTCTAGGTACTGTTTGAATGGCGGATTGCATACGATGAGATCGAAATACGGGATGCCAGCGTCCTTTATGTACTGCCCTATAGGTCCGTTGGTATCTCTTGACCTGAAATCTCCATGAAGGGAATCAGTTGCTCCCTTCCATGGACCGACACCATCGTCCAGGTCCATGGCCACGATTTTTGCCTTCGGGAATCTGCGCCTGAGAGGGCCTACGAAGGCACCCTGTCCAGCTGATGGCTCAAGAATGAACCGGGGCGAGGTCGTGAGATGTGGGAGAACCTCCTGCAAGCACTGGCGAACGACCCAAGGGGGCGTGTAGTAGCGTTCCAGTGGATCTCCCATCCGACACCTCCTGCCTGTCCGACCTTGGCCTGCCTTGTCCTCAGGCCGCTCCCGGCCTCGGCTCGCCTTCCTGATCAGGCTCGACTACCACGCTTCCCCCTTCCCGTGCCAGCAAGAACTGGCCTCCCACCGCTGCTTCGCCCGTTGCCGGATCAGCGCATCAGGAGTAGGCTTGCGCCCTGATCCGCCAAGGCTGGGAAGCGCTGTGACCAGCCGACCAGCCGACAACCCGGGCGGATGGAGCGTGGATGGCGAAGCTCGACGATCTCCTGGCCGGCACCGTGGCCCAAGTCCCTATCCCTGTGGGATCCTCGCCGAGGCTCGCATGAAGGGCAGTACCACCCCGTTGCCCTCCGTCCTGGCCCCCCGGGGCCCCTACGCCGCCCGCAACATCATCGGCCCGCTCCTGAGGGAGACCGGCCTGCTGTTCGAGGCCCTGGCGCAGGGGCGGTCCGTCGAGGAGGCGCACCGGGCGGCGATGGACGGCTCGCTGTTTCCCCAGCGCTCCCGCTCCAGCCGCAAGCGCTTCTGGAGTGCTCTGCACGCCCGGTACCTCGTCGACCAGCCCGGCTGGGCGATGCAGGAGCTGGTGACCCGGGTGGGGGCGGACCCCAGTAGCCCGGAATCGATCGGCCTGCTGTTCCTCTACTTCTCCCTGCGGGACCGGATCAGCTTCGAGTTCGTGACTGGTCCCCTCTGGGGGCGGTGGTCGGCCAGCCAGGGCCAGGTGACGCCGGAGGCGGTGCTGGAGTTCCTCGACGAGATCGGCGAGCAGGGGCAGTCATCGCACCCCTGGACCGAGGCCACCCGGGCGAAGATCGCCAGCGCCCTGCTCACCTCACTGCGGGACTTCGGTCTGCTGCGGGGTGCCCGGAAGAAGATCCTCTGCCGGCCCCCCCTGCCGCTTCCCACGGTCGAGCACCTGCTGCGCCTGATGACCGCAGCCGGGGCGAAGGGCAGGCAGGTACTGGAGGATCCGGCGTGGCGCCTCTTCCTGCGGACACCCGCCGAGGTCGCCCACCTGCTCAGCCAGCTGGCGGTGGAGCAGCGCATCCGCTTCGAGAAGGTGGGGAGGACGGTCGTGCTGGAGACGCCCGCCACGTGGGAGACGTCGAGATGAGCAGCCAGGACTGGAAGTGGAAGATCGGGGAAGCCGTGGAGCGGCTGCGGACCCGCTACGAGCACATCGGCCGCAAGACGGGCTATCCGTTCCTGGCGCTGGTCTACCCCTGCGACGCCGAGCAGGCGGTGCTCTCCGAGTGGCGCACGCAGACCGAGGCCCTGCGACCCGACATCGACGTTCGCACCGTCGACGTGCTGCGGGCTACCCAGCGCAAGCTCGACGAGATCGGGGCGGAGGAGATCGTGGAGGCGATCACGAACCCGCTGCCGGGCTCGAACCCGGCCAGCGAGCTGGGCGACCTCTGGGCCCAGGCCGTGGTCGAGGAGGTGCGGGCTGCCTTCTCCCGTCCGGCCACGGGGAAGCCGGTCATCGCCCTCGAACGGCTGGCGGCCCTCCACCCGGCCGCCGGCCCCCGGGACGTCATGCAGAAGCTCTGGGATAGCTCGCAGGCGGAGCTGGATGGCCCGCTGGTGGTGCTCATCCCCGGCCGGCTCGTCGAGGCCCGCACCTACCTGTTCGTCGAGGAGCGGTCCGAGTTCATGTACCGGGGAGACGTCCTGTAGACCTGCCTCACACGTCATCGGCCGGGGGACGTACCCGGCACGGGGAGCATCGATGCGGATCGGAGAGCTGTTCGAGATCAAGGTCGAGGAGAAGATCGAGCCGGTCATCAAGGTCGGGGAGCGAAGCGACGAGCGCAAGCTGGCCGGCGAGATCGGCAGCTACGTGATCACGCCGAGCATCGAGAAGTACCTCGACGACTTCCTGGAGCAGTACACCGACTCCTTTCTCCGCAACACGACCGAGATCGGCGTCTGGATCTCCGGCTACTTCGGGTCGGGCAAGTCCCACCTGGCCAAGATCATGGCGCTGCTCGTCGAGAACAAGAAGCTGGTGGGCATCCCGGCCTGTGAGCGGTTCAAGGCCCGGGTCCCCCCGCAGAGTGACCGCCGCTCCTCGATCGAGGCGGCCCTGACCCGCATGGGGCAGACCGAGACGACGGTGCTGGCCTTCAACCTCAACACCCTCGCCGACAGCCGCACCCGGCCGCTGCCCCAGCTGCTGCTCTCGCAGTACTACCAGTCCAAGGGCTACGGCGGAAACCTCTTCTACGCCAAGGTGATCGAGCAGGAGCTGGACCGCCAGGGCAAGCTCGATGCGCTGCACCAGGCCGTCGAGGCCCGCACGGGGAAGAGCTGGGCCGACATCCAGGGCAACCTCTCCTTCTTCTCCCGGCACCTGTCCGCCGCCGCCTGCGAGGTGGCCCCCGACGCCTTCGACAGCCCGGACGCCGTGATCCGGGCGATGCGGGAGGCCGAGCGGGGTGAGCTGTACAACGTCGGCTTCCTGGTCGAGACGGTGCTGGCGGACCTCAAGCGCAAGGAGAAGACCACCAAGCGCAACCAGCGCCTGGTCTTCGTGCTCGACGAGTCGGGGCAGTGGATCGAGAACGACGCCCAGCGGCTGGCTCAGCTGCAGGCCCTGATCGAGGAGGCGGCGATCAAGGGCCAGGGCAAGATCTGGCTGGTCGTCACCACCCACGGGGACATGGGGTCGATCTACAAGGACGCCCGGGCCCTCGACGGCGACATGAAGAAGATCGAGGGGCGCTTCCGCTTCCACTTCCCGCTGACCACGGAGAACATCGAAGAGGTGCTGGAGAACCGGCTCTTCCGCAAGACGGTGGCCGGGCGGCAGGAGTTGGGGGAGCTGTACGAAAGGCGGGCGGGCGTGCTGCGGGGGCTGGGCGAGCTGTCGGTCGTGAACCGCAAGCTCACCGACTGCACCCCGGAGAAGTTCGCCACCTACTACCCGTTCTTCCCCTACCAGGTGAGCCTGATTCCCAACATCGTCCGCTCCCTGCGCTCCAAGGGCGGACGGGGTGAGCAGCTCTCCGGCTCCACCCGCACGCTGCTCGCCATCACCCAGGACGTGCTACGGGCCGGCCGGCGGCGCTACCTCGACGAGGAGGCCGGCCCGATGGTCTCCTTCGACGAGGTCTACTACAACCTCGCCGGGGAGGGGGAGGTCACCCCCGACGTGCGCACCGAGCTGGCCCGGCTGGGCCAGTCCCTGCCCGGCGCCACGCCGCTGACCACCCGGCTGGCCGAGGTGCTCTACCTGATCCGGGAGATCAACTTCATCCCCCGAACCGCCGAGAACATCGCCCGGCTGATGGTCGAGCACGTGGAGGACGATCTGCCGGCGGTCCTGGCCCGGGTGCAGCCCGAGCTGGATCGCCTGGTCAAGGCGAAGCTCGTCGGCCTGATCGGGGACGAGTACGAGTTCCTCACGGGCGAGCGCCGGACCTTCGAGGAGGAGGTGGACCAGGTCGAGCAGTCCGACTTCCGCAGTCAGCAGGACCGGGACTCCGGCTTCTCGGCCAGCTTCGTGCAGGAGAAGAGCCGGCGGAAGTCCTTCCTGGCCTTCGAGAGCGTCTCGTTCAAGGACGTCGACTTCCCCATCAAGATGGACATCGACGGCACCTACGTGCCGGGCACCAAGGGCGACGTGTCCTTGGAGTACGTCACGCCGCTGGCCCACGGCCGGGAGCAGCTCGCCGACCTCGAAGGGCGCAGCCTGCGGGCCGACAAGAAGGACACGATCTTCTTCTTCTCCGGCCGGGTGAACGGGCTGGACCGGGACCTGACCCGCTACCTGGCGGTGCGGGAGGTCTGCACCAAGTGGAGCCAGGACTCGAACCGCTCGGAGGAAGCCCGCAAGCTGGCCCAGGAGCGGGAGGCCAACGACCTGCCCAAGCTCGAGCGCCGGGTGCTCAAGGGGCTGAAGGAGGGCATGCAGTCGGGCTGGGTCGTCTTCCGGGGCAGCAGCCACTCCCTGTCGGTGCGGGAGGGACAGAAGCCCGAGGATGCGCTGCGGGCCGACCTGGCCACCATCTGGCCGCAGATCTACCCGAAGTTCGAGAAGGTCCCGGTGCGGATCGCCGACGAGGAGAAGCTGATTCGTCAGGTGCTCGCCGGCGAGGTGCCCTCGGCCCGGGACTCCGTCCCGCTCAAGCTCTTCGACAAGGGCGGCAAGGTCGACCTCAACTGCCCGCTGCTCGATGCGCTGCGCATCCACCTGACCACCGAGGGGGCGAAGGGCAAGGTCTACGGGAAGGACGTGATCAAGTTCTTCACCGCCCCGGTCTACGGCTGGGACGCCAACGCCGTCCGGGTCGGGGTCGCAGCGCTGGTGCGGGCCGGCGCCCTCAAGGTGATGCTGAAGAAGAAGGTCTACACCAACCCGGCGGACAAGGACCTGTTCGATGCGCTGCGCAACAGCCGCACCTTCTCGGAGCTGGAGCTGGAGCTGGAGGAGATCGACCTGCCCCAGGAGGTGCTGACCGAGACCCGCTCCTTCCTGATCAAGCTCGCCAAGCGGCGCAGCCTCGACGAGACCCCGTCGGCGCTCTGCGAGGCGGCGGGGATCCTGGCGGCGGATGCCCTGATGAAGGCGGAAGAGGTCCGCAACTGGGCCGAAGCCTCCGGGCTGCCGTTCCCGGCAGTGTTCGAGGACGGGACCGAGGCGTGGGACAAGGTCCGGGAGCTGACCAACCCGGTCCCCCGGGTCAAGGAGGTTCACGCCCTGCGGCCGGCTCTGGAGTCGGGGCTCGCCTCGATCCACCAGCATGCGGAGTTCCGGACCCAGCACGGGCCACAGTTCATCGAGTTCAATAAGCTCGTCCTCGACCTGACGCACATCGAGTACCGGGTCGAGGAGGACAGCAGCATCAAGAAGCTCCTGGAAGCGAACACGGCGGCGCTGGCCGCCGCCAGCTACGCTGACAAGGAAACCTGGAAGCAGCTCCAGGTGCTCCGGGCTCAGGCGCTGCTCGAACTGCAGGGGCTGGTGGACGGATGGAAGGAGGATGCCCGCCAGGAGATCGCCCGGGAGCAGCAGCGCCTCGACCAGCGGGCCGCCGAGCTGGGCCTGGAGGCTCCGGTGGCCGCAGCCGCCTGCGCCCCGCTGCAGAAGCTGCTCGGCGAGATCGGCGCCGTCACCGAGACCACGCCGGCCCTGCAGCTCTCGGATCGGGTGAAGGCCGCCGCCAAGGCCGCCGAGAAGAAGCTGCGGGATGAGGCGGACAAGCGCAAGCCGAAGGATCCGCAGCCGCCGATCGATGGCGGCGGCGGTGGCGGGCAGAAGCCCAGGCCGCCGGCCGAGCCCAAGCACCTCAAGCTCAAGGACGTCACCAAGCGGACCCGGGTGACCACGCTGAAGGAGTGGGAAGCCGTCCGGACGACCCTCGACGAGCAGGTCCGGAAGTGGCTCACCGCAGGGCACGTGGTGGAACTGGACTGAGGCCAGGGACGGCCTCGTGCCCGCCCGCCAGGGATGGCGGAGGGCCGGCCTAGACGGTCAACCGGAGCAGAGCAGATGCAGCCCGAGCAGAAGAAGATCCTCAAGGCGGTGGTCTTGGACCTGCGGCACCAGCTCGAAGGCTGGTACGACAGCGCAGGCGCCTGGCACGCCGGCGACCTGGAGAACCGGCTGGCCTCCCTGGGCGTCCGGGGGGATCGCAAGCCCGCTCCGACCGACGAGCTGACCCACCTGCCTGCCGAGGATCGGCAGGCCCGCAAGGTGGTCGACGCCTACCTGGAACTGCGCCTGGAGGCCGGCGTCGAGCAGCAGGTGGCCGTGACCGAGTTCCTGCGGGAGACCGCCTACACCTGGGCCAACCGGCTGCTCGCCCTGCGCTGCATGGAGGCCCGGGAGCTCATTGACGAGGTGATCCTGCAGAAGGAGGTCTACGGGGGGCGCTCCCTGGAGCACAACCGGCTGGCGAAGAAGCACCCCGAGCTGTGCAGCGGGGCCGATGACGGGCTCTTCGCCGTGCTCGACCGGGTGTTCACCCGGCAGGCCGAGCGGTTGCCGCACCTGTTCGATCCCCGGGCGCCCGGCATCAAGTTGCGCCCCTCGCCCTCTGCCTTGAAGAGCTGCCTGGCGCTGCTCTCCGGCACCCGGGCCGCCAGGGGGCAGGAGCCGGCCACGGCCGAGGTATTCCAGGCCCCGGACGCCCTGGGCTGGGCCTACCAGTACTGGAACAACGAGGAGAAGGATCGGGTCTTCGAGAAGGTCCGCACCCAGAAGGGCACCAAGATCGAAGGGGCGGACATCATCCCCGCCACCCAGCTCTACACCGAGCCCTACATGGTGAAGTTCCTGGTGCAGAACAGCCTGGGGGCGACCTGGGTGGGGATGCACCCGAAGACCGAGCTGGTCGAGCGGTGGGAGTACTTCGTCAAGGATGCGGACCGGGCGCCGGTGCCGAAGGTCAAGCCGGTCTCTGAGATCACCTTCCTCGACCCGGCCTGCGGCTCGGGCCACTTCCTGCTGGAGGCCTTCGATCTCTACTACGGGATGTACGAAGAGGAGGGGCAGGTCAGCGAGCCCGAGGCCATCTGCCGCTCGATCTTGCAGCACAACCTCTTCGGCATCGACATCGACGAGCGGGCCACCCAGATCGCCGAGGCCGCCCTGTGGATGAAGGCCGCCGAGAAGGCCTTCGACTTCCCGGGCGTGCCGATGAACTTGGTGGCCACCAACCTGCGGCTGCCGGCGGGGAAGGACCACCTCAAGGCCTACCTCCAGGCCCACCCCGAGGATCGACCGCTCCAGCCGGCGCTGGAGGTGGTCTTCGAGGGGCTCCAGCATGCGGACGAGCTGGGCTCGCTGCTGCAGATCGAGGAGCCGGTGGAGCGGGAGCTGAAGCATCTCGACGCCCAGCGAGCGAAGAGCAGGGTTCACGGCGCCTTCGTCCAGATGGAGCTTGGCCGCCCCGCTCCCATGATCCAGGGTGAGCTGCCCGTGGGGGTTGAGAGCTTTGAGGAGTGGAAGGCGAAGGCGCTGGGATCGCTGGAGAAGCACTTCGCAGCGGAAGCTCAGGGCGCCGACCTCGGGCAAGCCTTCTTCGGACGGGCAGCGGAGAAGGGGCTGCGGTTGTTCGAGGTGCTGGCAAGGCGGTACGACGTTGTGACAGCGAATCCGCCGTACATGGGCAGCAAGAACATGGGAGATTTGTTGAAGAAGTACATGCATGAGCACTACTACACTGGGCGACGTGACCTGTTTTCCGGGTTCATGATCAGATGTGCTGGCCTTTCGAAAATTGCTGGGAGAATCGCTATGGTTACCCAGCAATCATGGATGTTCCTTCGGTCTTTTAAAGATCTTCGTTGTCTTTCTGGCCAGAAGAAGGATAGGGAGGAGATGTTTGGTGGTTTGCTTGTGGAAACCTCGATTGAGAGCCTGGTTCATCTGGGAGAACACGCATTCGAAGATGTGTCTGCTGCGGGTGCATTTGCCGTCCTGCTTGTCATGTCAAATCGCAGGCCAACCAAGAAACATTGTTTGAAATCAATTCGTCTATTGGGGCAGAAATCTCCTGACGAAAAGCGCCGAATCCTAAAAGAATGCATTTCTGGCGGAGAAAGCGCCTTGGCCTATCACGCGCCCAATGATCTTCTCCTTAGACTGCCGGAGAAGACACTGACGTATTGGCTGGACGAAGCAGTTCTGGGCCTGTTCATGGGCGGGGAGGTGATCTCTGATGTGGCTGATACTAGCAAGGGACTTGGAACCTGCAATGATGCCAGATTTGTCAGGTGCTTTTGGGAGATTCAAGATGGGCGTTGGCGATTGCTGTCCAAAGGTGGGCAGTATAAGAAATGGAGTGGGTGCAATACATACGTCGTGGACTACTACCTTAATGGAATCAGGATGATATCGGATATGAATCGCAAGTTCCCTTACTTGAATGGCAATCTCGGATTGCTCATACATGACCCGGATTGGTACGTCCGGGAGTCCTTGGTCTATTCTGAGGTCGGAAGAGGGAGTCTGGGAGTAAGGTACAAAGCTCCGGGTGCAATAGTTGGACACAGAGGGCCGGCAATATATCCGCACCCCGAACAGAATTTGTGGGAGCTATCAGTAGTTTTGAATTCCAGACTCCTATCCTATCTTTTCAGGTGTGTGTCTGGTACTCTTCTTCTTGATAACAGCTACTTGGCGTCTATGCCATATAGGCATCTCACTAATGCTAATCTAGCCTCTCTTGGAGAGAAGTGCTATCAGCTCTCAAGTGCGGAAGAATCTTGCTCAGTAACAGAGTACGGATACGATGAGAAATGCAGTACGGAATCGTCGAGTCTGGGCTGCAGTATCGAGTCTAAACAACTGGATTTGATGAGGATTCGTTCTGTCAGGCATTCGATTGAGGGATTTCTCGATGGCTCTGTTATGGTCGGTTACGGGATCGGAAAAGACAATCTGCGTTCAATCTACTCGGACACGGGAGCTCCTGCTGGAAATTTCTCAACAGTCATTGGGTACGACATGCCTATTGATGGCCTTCCGCAGGTGGTGGCCGATGCGATTTGTTGTCATTCCACGGCTGTTGCAGGTGATTTGACAACGATCAAGCGTCGTCTTCGTTCGATTTATGAAGCTGGTAATGGTGCATTTGATTCAGATGGTGAATTTGACTCAACCGATGACGACCAGGAAGAGGTCGTCGCTGTCGGTGCCTATATCCCTATCCCTTGTGAAACCTTCGTGGAGGAGATCGCACAGAAGGTGGAAATCCATCCCCTCTCGGTCTACTGGCTCCTGAAGGAGGGGATCGAGCAGGAAGGCTGGCGCTGCCGACCCGAGGAGCAGCGGATCACTGCCGACCGCTTCACCGTGAACATCCTCCGCCTGCTGGGCCACCGCTGGCCCAAGCAGATCGAGGCGGACGAGCCGGTGCCCGACTGGGCGGACCGAGACGGGATCATCCCGCTGACCGAATGGTCGGGCGAGCCGACCCTCCTCGAACGGGTGCGGGAGCGCATCGCTGCGGACTTCCCCGGCGGCGACGTGACCCGGGTCGAGCAGGAGTTCGCCGAGGTCATGGGCACGACCCTCGAACGCTGGCTGGAGGCCGAGTTCTTCAAGCACCACGTCAGGCAGTTCAAGAAGAGGCCGATCGCCTGGCAGCTCCAGAGCGGCAAGTTCGGCAAGAAGAGCAAGCCGGCCTTCGCCTGCATGGTCTACTACCACCGGCTCGACGGCGACCTGCTGCCCAAGATCCGCTCCCACTACGTGGGGCCGCTCCGACAGCGGCTGGAGACCGAGCTGCGGGGGATTGACGCCACCGCCGAGCCCCAGCGCACAGAGCGGCAGAAGAAGCGCCGGGTCGACCTCGACGACTGGATCCAGGAGCTGATCGCCTTCGACGCCAAGCTCGCCGCCGTGGCCGCCGAGGGCTTCGCCTCCCCCGGGCTCAACGCCCTGCTGGCCAAGGAGAAAGTGGACGACTGGTGCTCTCCCGACGGGGTGAAGCCCGCCCCTGCGGATCGTGAGGCCTTCCTGCGCCAGGAGCAGGGCTACCTGCCCGACATCAACGACGGCGTGCGGGTCAACGTCGCCCCGCTGCAGAAGATCGGGCTGCTCGCCGCTGATGTGCTGGCGAAGAAGGATCTGGACAAGGCCATCGCCGACCGGGCCGAATGGCGATCCGACGAGCGCCGCTGGTGCCGGGAGAAGAAGCTCCCCAGGCCAGGGTGGTGGCCCGGAGTGGGGGAGGAGGGATGAGCCAGCTCGTGCCGACGACTGCCGACTGCCTCGCCCGCATCCGGCAGATCCTGGCCTCGGCACGGGGCCGGGCTCTGCAGAGCGTCAACGTCACGATGCTCTCCGCCTACTGGGAGATCGGCCGGGAGATCGTCGAGGAGGAGCAGCGGGGGCAGGAGCGGGCAGAGTATGGTGCCCGGCTGATCCAGCAGCTCTCGGAGCGGCTCACCGTCGAGTACGGCCGGGGCTACTCCGAGGCCAACCTCCGGCAGATCCGGCAGTTCTTCCTGACCTTCCGGGACCGGCAGCCGCCGATTCGCTACATGACGAGTACCGGATCGAGCCCGGCCCTGGCCTCCCCACCCGGCGAGCCCTCCCCGGAGATTCAGTACACGGCGTGTACCGAATCGGCGCCGCCCCCCGGCGCCCCCCTCTCCGAGCGGCTGAGCTGGTCGCACTACCGGGTGCTGATGCGGGTGGACCGGCCCGAGGCTCGAGCCTTCTACGAGGTAGAGTGCATCAAGGCCGGCTGGGCAGTGGCCGAGCTGCACCGGCAGATCGCCTCGCTGCTCTTCGAGCGGCTGGCCCGCTCCCGGGACCGGGAGGGTGTGCTGGCCCTGGCCCGGGACGGCCACGAGGTGCAGCAGGCGTCCGACCTGGTGAAGGACCCTTACATCCTGGAGTTCGTCGGCCTGCCCGAGGTGGCCCGCTGGGTCGAGAGCGACCTGGAGCAGGCGCTGATCGACGGCCTGCAGAAATTCCTGCTGGAGCTGGGGCGGGACCTCTTCCTCGTCGGCCGCCAGAAGCGGATCACCATCGACGGCGACCACTTCTACGTGGACCTGGTCTTCTACCACCGGGTGCTCCGCTGCTTCTTGCTGATCGACCTGAAGGTCGGCCGGCTCACCCAGCAGGACATCGGCCAGATGCTGCTGTACACCGGCTGGTTCGAGGCCGAGCAGATGCTGCCCGACGAGAACCCGCCCATCGGGCTGATCCTCTGCACGGACAAGAACGAGGCGGTCGTCCGCTACACGCTGGGGCAGAAGGCCAACCAGGTCTACGCCTCCCGCTACCAGCTCCACCTGCCCACCGAGGAGCAGCTTGCCCTGGAGCTGCAGCGGGAGCGGCTGGCCCTGGATGCGGTGCTGGCGGCGTCGGAGCCCCTGGACGAGGAGAAGCCATGACGCTGCGGGATCGGGAGAAGGTCAGGGTGGCCGGGCTCAAGCCCGCTCTGTTCTCGGCAGCAGCCTGCCTGCCCGGGGTCTACAACAAGATCCGACGCCCCTTCTGTCTGCACGAGGATCATTCGGACGAGAACCTCTGCCCGACCCTGCGGCAGCAGGCGATCCGCTACTTCGATGCTCGCAAGATCGGCTGGCACGACGGCATCAAGTCTCCCACTGGTCCGGAGCGACCGAGCAACCACCTCTGCTGCTCGCAGTCCTTCTGCGTCAACGTCTGGTTCCCGTTCATCGACGCCCCGCTCAAGCTCGCCGCCTTCTTGCGGGACCTGGGCTTCGATGCCGTGGAGGCGCTGCCCATCGACCTCGACCTGCCCCTCGACGGGGGGCAGCGGCCCTACGTGGCGTTCGAGTGGATCGGGAGACAGAACTACCTGCGGGAACGGCACCGGGGTTCGATTGCACCTGACATGGCACGGGACCGTGGGAAAGGGTTCACGAGCGCCGATGTGATCGTCCGCTTCCGGCGTACAGATGGCAAGATCCAGATCGTACTCGTCGAGTGGAAGTACACTGAACTCTATATCGATAGCCCATTGCAGTGCAGCAAGAGTGGGACGGATCGACTCAACGACATATATCGTCCAGAACTTACCCATCAGGGTTGTCCGATCCGGATTCCTGAAGGAGCATGCCATTCATTCTTGTTTTTCGACCCATTCGACCAAATGATGCGGGCCCAGCTCCTGGCTGCTGCGATGGAACGCAACACCGAGATGCAGGCCGATGTGGTGAGCTGCCTGCACCTCACTCCTCGATGCAATGCCGAGCTGAACCACAGCATCAACTCGTCTGGCCTCCGCCGGCTGGGCTCGACGATCCACGACGTCTGGGGCACGCTGGTGACGCCGGATCGTTTCCAAGCCCGCCACGTCGAGGACGTCGTTGCCGCCGCCATCCGGCATGCCCCGGATCCCGTGTGGGCGAGCGACCTGCAGCAGCGCTACGCCGGGATGAGGTAGGGGAGAGACCAGGCCCATGCACGATGACAGCTTCTGCAACTGGCTGGTGACGGCGATCCGGGAGACGACGGCCGTCACTGTCAGCCCGCCCCCCTTCCTGATCTGGTGCGACGGCAACCGGGAGTGGCTCGACCTGCTCCACAAGGCCTGCGCCCATGCGAACATCGAGCTCTGGGCGCCCCCGTCGCTGGCCGAGGCGCCCCACGAGTTGCTGGTCCGGGATCGGTTCTGCCGGGAGCAGCGACGCCCCCGGGTGATCTGGTTCCCCGTGGGCAAGCACGACCTGACCTGGTTCAAGGTCTTCGAGCTGCAGGCTGCCAGGGTCTGGGACCGTCGCCTGATCGATGCCCTGCGGGACTACGGGGTGCACATCCCCCGGGACCAGGAGCGGGAGATGGCGCCGCTGCTCCCGGCGCACTGCCGGGAGTGGTTCGACCAGCCGAAGAAGACCTGGAAGGAGCTCACCTACGGACAGGCCAAGGGGACCCTGGTCGACAACCAGCGGATGCTGGAGGTGCTGGCGGGTGAGGCCGGCGAGTTCGAGAGGCTGAAGCAGGAGGATCGCTTCAAGGTCTTCGTCCGCCGGGCCACCGAGGACTTCGGCTTCCCTGATCCGACCGCCTCCGACGAGGAGACCTGGCGGGTCCAGTCCACGGCCCGGCTGCTGGCCACGGAGGCGGCCAGCGAGTGCCCGCAGTGCCCACCGGCCGAGGGGCCGCACATCGTGCCCCCCGGGCTGGCCCGCACCAGCGCCCTGGACCTGTTGCGCAACTGGCAACGGGACGTGCACCTGATGCCCAGCTTCGAGCGGCTGGTGCCCAAGGCCGACAACTTGCTCTCCCTGCGCCACTGGGCGGCGAGCCTGTCGGCGGCCCCCCGCTCCCACGCCTCCCGGGCCGTGGAGGAGACCCTCTTCCGGCAGTGGGCCGACCGGCTGGATCGCATCGAGGAGGTGAGCCCCCTCGTCCGGGAGCTGGACAAGCAGCTGGAGGTCTTCCAGGACCGGGTCCGCCACTTCTGGGAGCAGCACGCCCAGCAGAAGGCGGGCTGGACTGCGCTGGTCCAGCTCGCCCGGGCGGCCCGGACGTTGAACGCCGAGGACAAGATCGAGGAGCGGCTGACCTCCGCCACCCAGGCCGTGGAGTGGTACGCCGGGCGGGGCTGGAGGCTCGACGAGGTCAACGAGACCCTCTTCGCCGAGGTGGCCGGCTTCCCCTCCTCCCTGGAGCGGGTCCGGGCCCGGCTCCGCCGGGGGCTCTGCCAGGCCCTCGACCGCATCGGGCGGACCTTCTCGGAGCGCTACGACAAGGCGGTCGACAAGCTCTCCTCCCTGCCGACGGCAGGCGAGCTGCTGCTCAAGCAGCTGGAGGCGAGCCGGGAGCCCACGGCCCTGCTCTACCTCGACGGCCTGCGGCTGGAGCTGGGGCACCGGCTCGTCGAGCTGCTCAACGCCAAGGAGCAGGTGCAGCGGGCCACGCTGCAGGTGGCGGTCGCCCCCGTGCCCAGCATCACTCCGCTGGGTATGGCCTTCGCCCTGCCGATGCCCCGATCCCAGCTCAGGGTGGCGCTGGCCTCCGACCCGAAGCGCTTCGAGGTCGTCGACGTCGGTCACCCGGGAGACCTGGCCGTCCGGGAGCAGCGCAAGGGCTGGCTCACCAGCAAGTTCGAGGTGAAGGACTTCCTCGACGTCCATGCGATCCTCGACGGCGGGGAGGGCTTCAAGAAGCCGGGCAAGGGGCGGCGGATCGTGGTGGTGCTGGGCCAGGAGTTCGACCAGGCAGGCCACGATGGGCAGCTCGCCTTCACCGGCGCCGACGATCACCTGCAGCGGTACGCCCAGGCGGTGCGCCGGCTGCGGGAGGCCGGCTACTGCCGGATCCTCATCGCCACGGATCACGGCTTCTTCCACTGGCAGCCCGAGAAGGAGGAGCTGGAGGGCGACCTGCCCACCGGGGAGGTCCTGTGGTCTTCCCGCCGGGCGTTCGTGGGGCGCAGCCTGAAGCACAAGTCGGCAGTGCGGGCGCCCGTGGCCGGCTCCGACCTGGAGGCGCTGCTGACCCGCAGCTTCAACGCCTTCAAGACCTACGGGGGGCTCGGCTTCTTCCACGGCGGCGTGTCGCTGCAGGAGCTGGTGATCCCCGTGATCACGGTCACCTACCCGGCCAAGGCAGCCAAGGTGCCCGTCGTGCTCAAGCCGGTCGGGATCATCGGCAGCATGGCGCCGAGGGTCCAGGTGGAGGAGGGGATGGGGCAGCTCTCGCTCCTGGAGAACGGCAAGGTGGTCGCCCGCCCCGTTGTAGTGAAGATCAAGGAGAAGGCCTCGGGCAAGGTCGTCTTCCGGCAGGAGGGGGGCGTCACGATCGAGCCCGGCGGAGCGCCGGTGATCGTGCAGCTGGGGCTCGTCGACGATCCGCCCCAGCTCGCCAGCGGCACCCCGCTGATCGTCGAGGTGCTGGACGCCGACAACGAAGAGATCCTCGACAGTTCCGAAGTGCCCCTGAAGGTGGACATCGATGACTGGGCTTGATGCAACGAACGCCGGCAGTGCGCCGGGCTGGGTCGATCCCCTGGACCAGAAGCTGATCGCCGCCTTCCCCGGGCGGGTCGTCCGCAAGGACCTCGTCCAGAAGCTGAAGGTCGGCTTCAACATCCCGGTCTTCGTGCTGGAGTACCTGCTCGGCAAGTACTGCTCCACGACCGACGAGGCCGAGATCGAGAACGGTCTGCGGCTGGTCAAGCAGATGATCGCCGACCGGGTCGTGCGGGCCGACCAGGGCGAGCTAGTCAAGGCCCGGTTGCAGCGCCAGGGCTCGATGAAGCTGATCGACCTGGTGACTGTGGTCTTCGACGAGAAGGACCAGGGGGGGAAGTACTGGGCCAAGCTCGTGACGGCGGGCATGGAGAAGGTCCACATCGAGGAGCAGCTCGTCTCCCGCTACGAGCGGGTGCTGACCGGCGGTGTGTGGGCCAACGTGGAGCTGACCTACGACGAGACCCTCGTCCACGGCAACGTCACCCGCCCCTTCGTGCTCGCCCGGCTGCAGCCGATCCAGATCGCCTCGGCGGACCTGGCGGAGTACACCACCTCCCGGCGGCAGTTCACCCGGGAGGAGTGGGTGGACGTGCTGCTCCGGACGATCGGCTACGAGCCGACCCACCCCGACTTCACCTGGCGCCGCAAGCTGCTGGCCCTGCTGCGGCTCGTGCCGATGGTGGAGAAGAACTACAACCTGATCGAGCTGGGCCCCCGGGAGACCGGCAAGTCGTTCGTGTTCCGGGAGATCTCGCCCTACGTCATCCTGCTCTCCGGCGGCCAGGGCTCCGTGGCCGACCTCTTCGGCTGGAAGAACCGCAAGGACAAGCCGGGGCTGGTCGTGCGCTACGACACGGTGGCGCTCGACGAGGTGGCCGGCGGCCACTTCAAGACCGACGCCGACAAGCAGATGTACAAGGGGTTCATGGAGCAGGGCTCCTTCTCCCGGGGCGACGACAAGGGCACGGTCCAGGCGGACGCCGGCATCGTCTTCAACGGCAACATCGACGGGGAGGTCGAGTCGATCGCCCGGACCAGCCACCTCTTCGCCTCGCTGCCCGACACCATCCGGAACGACACCGCCTTCCACGACCGCTGGCACGCCTACCTGCCGGGCTGGGAGGTCACCAAGCTCAAGCCGGACCACCTCACCAGCCACCTCGGCTTCATCGCCGACTACATCGCCGAGCTGTTCCACAACGGCCTGCGGCCGCTCAACTACACCGACGCCTACGACCGCCACTTCTCCTTCGGTAGCCACGTGGGGCAGCGGGATCGGCGGGCGGCGGTGCGCACCGTGTCCGGCCTGATCAAGCTGATCCACCCGGACGGGCAGTGCACCAAGGCGGAGCTGGCCGAGTACCTCACCTTCGCCCTGGAGATGCGGCGGCGGGTGAAGGAGCAGCTCAAGCGCTTGAACCCCATCGAGTTCGCCCGGATCAACCTCTCCTTCCTCGACAAGGAGACCGGCGACGAGGTAGTGGCCACCTGCGTCGAGCTGGGTGCCACCCGGCTGATCCCCGACGGTCCCCTGGCCCCCGGCGACGTGTTCAGCGTCGGCCTGGATCCGGGAGGCGACCGGATGGCGCTGTTCCGGCTCCAGGCCGCCGCCATCCCTGGGGCGGGCAAGTTCCAGCTGGTCGGCGTGACCTCCAAGCCGATCAAGGAGAGCGCCCGGATGGCCTTCGACTACCTGCGCAGCAACCTGCGTCGGTTCAGCGTCGACCGGGACCTGAGCAGCTACGACTTCAACATCCAGGTGATGAGCCCGATGCAGGGCAAGGACACCGAGGATCTGGGCGTCGCCTTCTTCGTGGCGATCTTCTCGGCCATGATGAGCCGGAGCATCGCCCCCAGCCTCGTCGTGCTCGGGCAGATGACCCTCCACGGCGTGCTCAACCGGGTGGAGCGGCTGGGGGACCGCTTGCGGGTGGCGCTCGACTCCGGCGCCAAGGTGGTGCTGATCCCCACGGTCAACGCCGGGGATCTGGGCGGGATCCCGATGGAGCTGCTCGACAAGTTGCGGATCGAGTTCTACTCGGAGCCGATCCAGGCGGTTTACAAGGCGTTGGCGGAGGGGTGAGCCAGGTGAGGGCCAGGCAGCCGAAGCTACGGCGCCTCGTCTCCTGCGGGCACCAGCCCTGCCTTCGTTCAAGGCAAGTATTATTGGAGTAATCGCAATGCCTGCTGTGGCTAGTCGCATTATGACTTCGCCTTTTCTGTGTGGACTGGCCTATTTGATGGCTGTTCCATTGTATGCGGTTGTTTTCTCATTTCATTCAGACTCGTTTGTGCAGACATCATCTAAGTCTGAACCAGAATACATCCAGTCTATTGGAAAAATGTCGGATTTGTTCAGGCTAGCTATCGTCAATGGTTACAAGAAGTATAATGGAAGTGGAGGCACGGCGTCATACAAGGCTGACATCGATCAATTGGATGTCTTCGGCGCCAAAGTTGAAGGCGATTATATCTACTTCAATATCTACATTCCATGGAAGCCAATTGTTGAAGGAAGCGAACATGTGCAGCAGGTAGTAGAGCTGTTCATCCCATCTAAGCCGATCGGAGTGGATCGGAGGAAAGATGAGCACTATAGGCCTGTGTCTTTTGTTCGCTCTAATGGATCTTTTCCGCTAGGAGCCTGTTGCTGAAAAGTCCGCCGCCTCTGAGCCCACCTGGCGCCGGTCAGGACGGTCCTCGTCAGCTACGTCCGCGCTCGTCACTCGTCGTCTGGTGTTGATGGCCGCCCCGGCGGCCTCG
>JAVEVO010000171.1:0-14327 GCA_034005005.1 Myxococcota bacterium | reverse complement strand
GTCACAGGGATTCTGATCAGTTGCTCTGGTGGGTGCCGGCCTCCGCGCCGGCACCTGCGCGACCGGCGCGGAGGCCGGTCGCCACCCGAAGCTCAACCGGTCATCTTCGCTGTGTCGAGGTACTAGGAGCTGGGGACGGAGAGCGACGCGCTCAGGCGGGGGAAGGACGGAAGCTGCCAGGGGCCGGAGGCCGCGAGCCGGAACGCGGGCTGGTAGTACTTCCGGACCAGGATGCGCTCCGGCACCCACGGGCCGCGGCGGGCGGCGCGGCGCAGCAAGGTACGCACCCGGCGGGCCTGAGCCAGCGCGACCAGGCCTCGGGGGTCCACCGCGGGCACCCGGCTTTGCTGCAGCTCCCACAGCATCGTGACGATGGCCTCCCGGGAGAGCCGCAGGGCCTCTTCCCGCTCCTCGAGGGTGATGGGCGAGCGGGAGCGCAGGGTGAGCTGCTCCATCGTCTGCTGCCAGGGGCGCAGGTTCTGCACCCGGAAGAAGCCGGAGAAGAGGAAGCGATTGGTCGGGTACGAGAAGATCGTCCCCGGGATCTGGCTGGCCTGGAGCCGCTCGTTGGCCGGAAACCGCCCCTTGACGAGGTGCACGTCCAGGGGGCCGACCTGCTCCCAGCTCGCTTGATCGAACCGCCCTTCCCAGAGCGCGTGGTTGCTCCAGCGGTCCGGGTAGCTCTCCACGAGCTTCAGCGGGACGAAGTAGTTGTGGGCCACCCCGTCGGCCGCGAGGTGGGAGAGGTAGCCCAGCGCGAAGGCCCGCTCGCCGTCGGTCCCCGCGTGGCGCAGCAGCTTCAGCGCGTTGCCCCAGCAGTGCGCGTGGGTGAGGTGGCTGGCCAGGTTCTTGGCGATGGTGAAATCGGCCGCCAGGTTGCCGTAGAGGTAGTCCACGGTGAAGGAGCCGAGCAAGGCGCCCAGCCCCGAGGGCAAGGCCGCGGCCTGGGACAGCACCGAGCGGGCGAGCAGCAGGTGGGTGAAGGGGCCCCAGGCGTGGGCCTCGCCCGGGAGGAGCAGGACCAGCAGTCCGCAGAGCCCGGTCAGCAGCCAGATCAACCTTCCCCTCCCCTGGGTGGACGACCGGTCACCGCGCTGGCAACTGGCGTCGCCACCGGCAGATCTACATACAAGATATGTGCCAGGATTTGCGGCCCGAGAGGGGGCAAGGCGCGCTCGTGCTCGTGCTCGTGCGGCGTGCTCGTGCGGCGTGCTCGTGCGGCGTGCTCGTGCCGTGGGCTGCGTGCTTGCCCCTCGTTCCTCGCCCCTCGCCCCTCGCCCCTCGCCCCTCGCCCCTCGTTCCTCTCTCAGTCCTCGCGCAGCAGGTCGAAGTTCTTGTAGAGATACATGATCCCGCTCCAGACCGTGAGGACCACGCAGTAGGCCAGGAGGATCTTCAGGAAGAGCATGCTCCAGGAAGAGAACTGCCAGTCTCCCTCCTGGAGGTTCGGTCGCTGCCCGGTGATGATCAGGTAATCCCGGGCGACGACGAAGAGCAGGGTGAGCTGGATCGTGATGACCTGGGAGAGGGTCTTGTGCTTCCCGAGCTTGTCGGCCGAGATGATCCGCTGCTTGGCGGTGCCGATGAGCCGGAGGCCGGTGACCAGAAACTCGCGGGCGAGGATGACGCTGATCATCCAGGCCGGGAAGATCCCCAGCTCGACGAACGCGATGAAGGCCGAGGCGACGAGGACCTTGTCGGCCACCGGATCGAGCAACTGCCCGAGGGTGGTCACCATGTTGTACTTCCGGGCGATCTTCCCGTCGAGCCAGTCGGTGATCGAGGCGATGCCGAAGAAGCAGAAGGCCGCGACGTGGCCGACCAGCAAGTGGAAGTGGTCCTGGGTGATGTTGCCGACGAGCAGCGCCCCCATGAAGAAGGGGATGAGCAGGATCCGCGTCAGGGTCAGTCGGTTGGCCAGGTTCAGCTTCATCGATCCTCGTCGGGCGGCTCATGGAGAAAGCCACGACCCAAGCGTACCCGACAACTCGGCTTTTCTCCAGCCCCAGCCGCTCGCCTCCCCTGGCGAGCGCCTCGGGCTCCGGATCGGCGCCCCCGGGTCCGGCCGGTCGGTGTGACCGGCCGAGGCGGACCGGGCCGGGGGCGGCGAGGCGGCAGACGAGCAACGGCCGGGAACGACCGGACGAGGTGGGGGGAGAGGACGCTCGTTTTCGGGTGGTGCATTCTGTTACCACCTCGACGAGGGGTGTGCTATGACCCTCGCCATGTTCGAGACGGCGACAGACCGTCCCCCCTGGTATCCGGTCGACCGGCGGGTCCTGGTGTTCACGGGCGATTTCGGCAGCGGCAAGACCGAGGTCGCGGTCAACTTCGCCCTCGCGCTCGCTGCCTGGGAGCCCGGGGTCTGCCTCGCGGACCTCGACATCGTCAACCCCTACTTCCGCTCGCGCGAGGCCCTCGCGCTCCTCGAGGAGCAAGGGGTGCGCGTCGTCACGCCCCGTGGCGAGCACCTCACCTCCGAGCTGCCGATCCTCCTCCCCGAGGTGAAGGGGCTGATCCAGGCCAGCGGCGGGCGCGCGATCCTCGACGTGGGCGGTGAAGACCTGGGTGCCCGGGTGCTCTCCTCCTTCCACGGCGTCTGGCCACCGGGCGAGGTGGAGATGCTGCTGGTGGTCAACGGCAACCGCCCCTTCACCGACACCCCGGAGGGGGTGCTCCGGGTGCTGGACCAGATCGAGGCGGCGGCCCGGCTGCCGGTGACCGGCCTCGTCGCCAACACCCACCTCATGGAGAGCACCACTCCCGACGAGATCTACCGGGGCAGCGACCTGGCCGCGACCGTGAGCCAGCGGCGGCAGGTGCCCCTGCGGTTCGTGGCCGTGGCCCAGCGGCTGCGGCCCACCATCGACGAGGCCCGTCTGGCGGCCCCGCTCTTCCCCCTCCGGCGGATCATGGTGCCACCCTGGATCCCCCGGGAGAAGCTCGGCCGTGACAACTTCCGACTCAAGGCTTGACGAAGTGGAGAGCGAGAGCACATGCCGCACGTGACCATCGAGAGGGACCGCTGCAAGGGGTGTGAGCTCTGCACCCTGGCCTGCCCCATGCACGTCCTGGGGATGTCCAAAAAGCTGAACGAAAAAGGCTACTTCTACGCCGAGGTCGCCGATCCCCATCGCTGCATCGGCTGTCGGATCTGCGCGATCACCTGCCCGGACGTGGCGATCTCGGTCGTGATCCACGGCGCCTACTACAGCCTGTTTCAGTACTGAGCCGGCCGTGGCCGCGCGGGTTGCCACCCCGCGTCGCGCCGGCCAGCGGAGAGGAAGGCAGAGGGCATGGCCAAGAAGCTGATGAAGGGAAACGAGGCGATCGGGGAGGCGGCGATCCGCGCCGGCGGTCGCTGCTACTTCTGCTACCCGATCACGCCCCAGACCGAAGTGGCCGAGTACCTGGCTCGCCGGATGCCCGAGGTCGGCGGGGTCTTCCTCCAGGCCGAGAGCGAGCTGGCCGCGAGCAACATGCTCTACGGCGCGGCCGGAGCCGGCGTGCGCTGCTTCACCACGTCCTCCTCGCCGGGCATCTCCCTGATGGCCGAGGCGATCTCGTATCTCGCCGGCGCGCAGTTGCCCGCGGTGCTGGTCAACATCGTCCGGGGCGGCCCGGGGCTCGGCGGGATCCTGCCCGCCCAGTCCGACTACTTCCAGGCCACCAAGGGCGGTGGGCACGGCGACTACCGGCTGCTGGTGCTGGCCCCCTCGACGGTGCAGGAGGCCGTGGACCTCGTCCAGCTCGCGTTCGAGAAGGCCGATCAGTACCGCAACCCGGTGATGGTCATCGGCGACGGGATGCTCGGCCAGATGATGGAACCAGTCGAGTTCGGAGAGGATTTCTCCGTGGCCACCTCTCCGCCCAAGCCCTGGGCGACCAGCGGAGCGAAGGGGCGCAAGCCCAACATCATCACCTCCCTCTTCCTCGACCCCGCCGAGCTGGAGCGCAACAACCTCGAGATCCAGGCGAAGTACGCGCAGATGCAGCAAGAGGAGATCCGCTGGGAGGAATGGCCGGCCGAAGAGGAGAGCGAGGTCCTCATCGTCGCCTACGGCACCATGGCCCGGATCGCCAAGACCGCCATCGAGATGGGTCGGGCGCAGGGCCGGAAGCTGAGCCTGTTCCGGCCCATCTCCCTGTACCCGTTCCCCGAGGAGGCCCTCCACGCGGCCGCGCAGCGTACCCGCCAGTTGCTCACCGTGGAGCTGTCCTGCGGCCAGTTGGTGGAAGACGTGCGCCTGGCGGTCGCCCGGACGCGGCCGGTCGCATTCTACGGCAAGGTCGGCGGCAACATCCCCTCCCCCGAGGACCTGCTGGAGGAGATCGTCAAGCTGGGCTGAGCGAGTCCGGCCCTGGGAGAGCGAGGAGCGAGCATGCAGACCATCTTCAGCCGCCCCGAGGCGCTGACCACCGCGCACACCCACTATTGCCCCGGCTGCACGCACGGGGTGATCCACCGCCTCGTCGCCGAGGTGCTCGACGAGCTCGGGATCCGGGAGCAGACGGTCTGCATCGCGCCGGTGGGCTGCGCGGTGCTGGCGTACAACTACTTCAACTGCGACTCCCAGGAGGCGCCTCACGGACGGGCGCCGGCCATCGCCACCGGGGTCAAGCGGGCGAGGCCCGAGCTGACCGTCTTCACCTACCAGGGGGATGGCGACCTCGCCAGCATCGGCGTCGCGGAGATCCTCTGGGCCGCCAACCGCGGCGAGAAGTTCACCACCGTGTTCGTCAACAACGCGATCTACGGCATGACCGGCGGGCAGATGGCCCCGACGACGCTCCCCGGCCAGAAGACGACGACCTGCCCCTGGGGCCGCGACCCCAAGGAGGTCGGGATGCCCTTGCGGGTGGCAGAGCTGCTGGCCACCCTGGTCACTCCCGGATTCATCGCCCGGGGCACGGTGCACAACCCCGCGGAGATCGTCCGTACCAAAGAACTACTCCGTCGGGCCTTCCGTCTGCAGCAGGCGAACCGGTGCTTCTCCCTGGTGGAGATCCTCTCCACCTGTCCCACCAACTGGGGGATGACGCCGGCCGAGTCCCTGGGCTGGCTCGCCGGCAACATGGTCCCCTACTTCCCGCTCGGGGTGAAGAAGGACCCCGGGGAGGTGCAGGGCTGATGCTCACCGAGGTGCTCTTTGCCGGCTTCGGAGGCCAGGGCATCATGCTCATCGGCCAGATGCTGGCGTACGCCGGGATGAACGAAGGCAAGCAGGTCTGCTGGCTCCCCTCCTACGGGCCGGAGATGCGCGGCGGCACGGCCTACTGCTCCGTCGTCGTCTCCGACCGGCCCATCGGCTCGCCCGTGGTCCGCAACCCGCAGCACGTGGCCGTGCTCAACCTGCCCTCCCTGCAGAAGTTCGGCCCACGGGTGAAGGTGGGGGGCCTGCTGCTGATCAACAGCTCGCTCATCGACACCACCGCGGACCGGGACGACATCGACCAGTTGCTGGTGCCGGCCAACGCGCTGGCCCTCGCCGCCGGCAACGGCAAGGCCGCCAACATGGCGATCCTCGGGGCGTACCTCGGCCGCACCGGGACGGTCGAGATCCCCACGGTCGAGGCGCTGATCCGCAAGCAGTTCGCGAAGAAGCCGGAGCTCGCCGAGCTCAACCTGGAGGTGCTGCGGCGGGGGATCGCGCTCGGGCAGCCTCCGGTGGCAGCTCCCGAAGCCCCGGCAACCACAGGAGCCACCCCCCCGGCTCCGGGAGGAGGAGCACAGTGAGCGGCGTCATCCTGTCCGCAGAGGAGATCCGCCCCCGGCTCGACGAGATCCTCGCCGGCTACCCGGCCGCCGAGTCGTCCCTGGTCCAGGTGCTCCAGGACGTCATGCGCGAGTGGGGCTTTTTGCCCGAGCCCGCCCTGGAGCGGATCGCGCTGAAGCTGAAGGTCCGGCTGGCCAAGGTCTACGGCGTGGCCACCTTCTACAAGGCCTTCAGCCTCGTGCCCCGGGGCCGCTGTGCGGTGAAGATCTGCACCGGCACGGCCTGCCACGTGCGCGGCGCGGAGAACCTGCGCGACGAGGCGACGCGGCTCCTCGGGGTCCCGGCCGGCGAGTCCACCCCGGACCTCAGCCACTCCCTGGAGACCGTCAACTGCGTCGGTGCCTGCGGCATGGCGCCCGTGGTGGTCATCGACGAAAAGTACCATCGCCAGGTGAAGATCGAGCAGATGAAGGAGCTGCTGGGGCTCGCGCCGGCCGCCACCGCGGAGGAGGCGGACGAGGAGGCCCCGGCGCCGACAGGGGAAGCACGATGAGGTTCGCGTCGACGGAGGCCCTCGCCCAGCGCGCCCAGGAGCTGGCTGCGGCCAGGGCGACAGTGCCCCGCCAGGTGCTCGTCTGTGCGGGCACCGGCTGCGTCGCGGCCGGCTCCCTCGAGGTCTACGACGCGCTGGTCGCAACGTGCCGGGAGCGGCAGATCCCCGCCGACCTGCAGCTCACGGACTGCCTGCACCGGCAAGGGGCGGGCGCGCCCGCGGGGACCCGCCTGTTCCGCAGCGGCTGCCACGGCTTCTGCGAGAAGGGGCCCCTGGTGCACGTCCTGCCCGACGACATCCTGTACACGGGGGTCGAGCCCCGGGACGTCCCGGCCATCGTCGACGAGACCCTGCTCGGCGGCCGGCTCGTCGAGAAGCGCCTGCTGCGCGACCCGGTCACTCGCCAGCGCCTGAAGGGCCGTGAGGACACCCCGTTCTACGCCCTGCAGACCCGGGTGGCGCTCCAGCACTGCGGGGTCGTCGACCCGGAGAGCCTCGACGACTACCTCGCGGTCGGGGGCTTCGCGGCCCTGCGCCAGGCCCTCACCGAGATGACCCCCGAGGAGGTGCTCCTCGAGGTGGAGCGCAGCGGGCTGCGCGGCCGGGGTGGCGCCGGCTTCCCGACGGCCCGCAAGTGGCGCTCCTGCCGCAAGGCCGCCGGCTCGCCCAAGTACATGATCTGCAACGGCGACGAGGGCGACCCTGGTGCGTTCATGGACCGCTCCCTCCTGGAGGGCGACCCCTTCGGCGTCATCGAGGGCATGCTCCTCGGCGCCTACGCGGTCGGCTGCACCGAGGGATACTTCTACGTCCGCAACGAGTACCCCCTGGCCCTGACCCGGTTGCAGCGGGCCATCGACCTCATGCGGCAGGCCGGGCTGCTCGGAGAGCGGATCCTCGGCTGCGACTTCTCCTTCGACGTGCAGATCAGCCGCGGCGGCGGCGCCTTCGTCTGCGGCGAGAGCTCGGCCCTGATGCGCAGCCTCGAGGGCAAGGTCGGCGAGCCGCGGGCGAAGTACGTCCACGCCACCGACCGCGGGCTGTACGATCGGCCGACGGTGCTGAACAACGTCGAGACCCTGATCTGCGTCACCCGCATCCTCGAGCGGGGCGGCGCCTGGTTCGCGAGCATCGGCACGCCGGGCTCGAAGGGGACCAAGGTCTTCTCCCTCGTGGGCAAGGTCCGCAACACCGGCCTGGTGGAGGTGCCCATGGGCACCACCCTGCGAGAGGTCGTCTACGGGCCGGGGGGCGGGATCATCGGCGATCGCCCGTTCAAGGCCGTCCAGACCGGCGGACCATCGGGCGGCTGCCTGCCCGAGTCGCAGCTCGACCTGCCCATCGACTTCGAGGAGCTGACCCGCGCCGGCTCCATGATGGGCTCCGGGGGCCTGATCGTCATGGATCGGCGCACCTGCATGGTCGACATCGCCCGCTACTTCATCCACTTCCTCCTCGAGGAGTCGTGCGGCAAGTGCGTGCCCTGCCGGGAGGGGCTGCGCCAGCTCCACACCCTGCTGGTCGACCTGGTCGAGGGGCGGGGGACGCCGGGCCACCTGCCGCAGATCGAGGAGCTGGCCCAGGGGATCGCGCTCGGCTCCCTGTGCGCCCTGGGGCAGTCCGCGGCCAATCCGGTCCTTTCCACCCTGAAGTACTTCCGAGAAGAGTACGAAAGTCACATCAACGAGAAGCGGTGTCCCGCGGGGATCTGCCGGAAGCTGATCACCTTCTCGGTGACAGCGGAGAACTGCACCGGCTGCACCCTGTGCGCCCGGGTCTGCCCCACGGGCGCGGCCCGGGGAGAGAAGAAGCAGGTGCACACCATCGATCCGGAGACCTGCATCCAGTGCGGCGCCTGCTATGACGCCTGCCGCTTTGACGCGATCGCGATCCGCTAGGAGTCGGGCGACGATGAGTACGATGGAGATCGACCGGCAGCGCGTAACGCTGCGAGAGGGCGAGACGGTGCTGCAGACCGCCCGCCGCCACGGCTTCGACGTGCCCACCCTGTGCCACCACGAGGCCCTCGAACCGGTGGGGGCCTGCCGGCTGTGTCTGGTGGAGGTGTGGCTCCCCGGCTGGTCCGCGACCGAGCCCGGCAAGCTCGTGGCCTCCTGCCTGTACCCGAGCAGCCCGGGGCTGGTGGTGGCCACGGGCAGCGACCGGGTCCGCGCGACCCGCAAGACCGTGTTCGAGCTCTTGCTGGCGCGCGCGCCCCGCTCCCGGGAGCTGGTCGAGCTCGCGGCCCGCCACGGCGTCGTCGGCACTCCCTATCCGCCCACGGACGCCCCCGACGACTGCATCCTCTGCGGGCAGTGCACCCGGATCTGCGAGCTGCTCGGCCACACGGCCATCGCCACGGTCGGGCGGGGCGTGGTCAAGGAGGTCGCCCCACCCCTGCGCAAGCCGCCCCTGGCGTGCGTCGGCTGCGGCGCTTGCGCCCGGGTGTGCCCGACCCGGACCATCCCCATGGTGGAGACGGCCACCAGCCGGGAGATCTGGGGCCGGGTCTTCGAGCTGGTGCCCTGCGAGGTCTGCGGCAAGCGCCACCTGACCCGCGAGCAGATCACCTTCTTCTCGGCGCGGACGGGCCTCGACGGCAGCTACTTCCGGACCTGTGACGACTGCTCCCGCAAGGAGACCGTCGCGCGGCTCGCCGCGCAGGTCTGGGCCGGGCAGGAGTGAAGAGGTGGAAACCATGAAGCGGGTCCTCGTCGTCACTCCCCGGCGCTGCATCGGCTGCCGGACCTGCGAGCTCGCGTGCTCCTTCGTCCATGCGGTCGACGGCGCCCTGGGCACCACCCGTGTCCGGGTCTCCCCCGTGGTCACGGAGGCCCAGCGCCATCTGCCCCTGCTCTGCCTGCAGTGCTCCCAGGCCGCCTGCGTCGCGGTGTGCCCGACCGGCGCCCTGCGCCGCAACGAGGCGACGGGGGCGATCGAGCTGGACGAGCGCCGTTGCGTGCGCTGCCGCCTCTGCGTGGTGGCTTGTCCGTTCGGCAACCTCGCGGTCGATCCCGGCGACGGGGCGATCATCAAGTGTGACCTCTGCGGAGGGGATCCCGCCTGCGCGCGCTTCTGCCCCTCCCAGGCCCTCGAGTTCAAGGTCGTCGAGGGGCTGGGTGTCCTGGCGGCGAACGAGCAGGCCCCACCGCACGAATCTCCCTGAGCGGCCCGTGGCGACCTTCCTCCCTGATGCGACCCTGGAACAGCGGGCCCGCTCCCTCGCCCGCAGCTACCTGCGCCTGGTGCGTGGTCTCGAACGCTCCGGCCTGGCGCCCGAGCTGGACGGTCCGGACGCCCAGGCCGAGCTGCTGGCCCGGACGAGCCTGCTGGTGCAGCTCCAGGACCTGCTCGACGCCACTGCGCGGCTCTCCGCCCCCCTCCAGACCGAGCTCGACCTGCTCTTCGACGAGCAGGCCAGCGCCTTGCCGCGCCTGCAGCAGGAGGTCTTCGCCCCGCTCTCGCCCGCGCAGCGAAGCCAGGTGCGCACCCGGATGCTGCAGCACGCCATCGGCACCACGGAGCTGGAGGCGTTTCTGGCCGAGGTGCTGGAGGCCGCGGCCAGCGGCAAGCGATCGGGCACCCCGGTCCACGCCACGCGCGCTCCGGCCCACCGGTCGCAGTGGCCCGGCCGGGAAGAGCTGCTGACGATCTTCGGCGAGCTCCAGCAGGCCGAGGAGTCCGACCCGGCAGCCGGGACGCCCGCGGCCGACCCCGACGACAGGCAGCTCCTGGACCTCTTCCCCCCGCAGGCCTTCCTCGAGCCGGAGGAGGTCCTCCAGGAGCTGGAGCGGGACTGGCGTCGGGTCCAGGAGGACCGCCCGCTGCCCCTGGGGAGCTCCCTGCGGACCCTCCTGGACAAGCAACCCGCCCACTGGGTCGAGGCGATCCACGGTAGGCTCGGCTTGCCCCCGGCCCGGAACAAGCGGGACCGGAGCCAGGCGATCGCCCAGCGGCTCGCGGACCCGGCCGGCCTGCGCCACGTCCTCGGCACCCTCGGCCGCGAGGAGACCGCCGGGCTCGCCCACCTCCTCGCCCGGGGCGGCTGGCAGCGGCTCGGCCACTTCGCCCGCCGCTTCGGGAGCGACGCGCAGGACGGCTGGTTCTGGGTCGATGATCCCCCGCGCTCCGTCCTCGGGCAACTGCGGCTGCACGGCCTCGTCTTCGTCGGGCGAGCGCTGATCGACGGCCGCCGCTGCAAGGTCGCCCTGATCCCCCCGGAGATCCGGCCCCCGCTCGTCGTCCTCCTCCCCCCGCCGACCCCCGCGGGAGGCAAGGGAAACCAGCAGAACTAGAGCCATTTGGCGTGTCCCGTGGTTTGTGCAACCCGCCCGGATCTGCTATCACCAGAGGCGGCCGTCCGCAGCACGGACGGGGACGCGGCTGCTGGTCGGAGCTGCAGCCGCCCGGAAGGAGGAGCGATGAGGGTCCCGCGGTGCGGTCGCGCGCTGCTGCTCGTGAGCTCTCTCGGACTGCTGCTGCCGGCCCGGGCCGCCCAGGGCGACGAGGGCATGAACCTGCTCCGCTTCGAGCCGGCGACCAGCGCCCGGGACCTCCTCCAGACCGGGAGCGGTCGGATCCTCGAGCATCTCCAGGTCGGGGGCTCCCTGACCTTCGACTACGCCAACGCCCCCCTACGAGTGGTCAACGCGGCGGACCGGTCGGAGCACCTCCGCCTCGTCGACCGGCGCCTCGTCGCCACGGCCGCCATCGGCTTCGGCCTGCTCGACCGGCTGGGGCTGGCCGTGGCCCTGCCGATGGTGATCACCCAGTCCTCCGGGGACCTGAGCTACATCGGCCGCCCCGGCGACACCATCACCCCCGCGGGCACCGGGAACCTGCGGCTGATCCCCAAGCTGTCCCTGCTCGACGAATCCCCACGCGGGTTCGGCGCCACCTTGCTGTTCTCCGCCAGCATCCCCACCGGTGACGCGGCCGACTTCCTCGCTGACGCCGGCCCGACCTGGTGGCCGGAGCTGGCCGCTGACTACCGCTTCGCCCCGCACGGGACCGTGGCCATCAATGGCGGCTACGTCTTCCGCGAGCTGGGGGAGTTCATGAACGCCGACGTGGGCGACCAGATCACCGGGTCCCTCGGCCTCGAGGTGCCGCTGGTGGAGCAGCTCAGCCTCGTCGGCAACGTGTTCGGCGCGCTGACCGTCGAGGGGGACCACCCCTTCACTCAGGGGGAATACCCCCTCGAGTGGCTCGCCGGGCTTCGGTACTATGGTCCTGCACGGCTGGTCGTCACCCTCGGCGGGGGCACGGGATTGACGAGCGGCTTCGGGAACCCCCGGCAGCGCTTCTTCGTGCAGGTCGGCATCGACACTCCCCCCCCCTCCCTGGACCCCGATCTCGACGAGATCGTCGGTGAGGACGACCAGTGCCCCGACGAGCCCGAGGATCGCGACGGGTTCGAGGACGAGGACGGCTGCCCGGATCCCGACCACGACCGGGACGGGGTGGACGACGAGGTGGACCAGTGCCTCGAGGAGCCCGAGGACCGTGACGGGTTCGAGGACGAGGACGGCTGCCCCGACCCCGACAACGACGGTGACGGGGTCCCCGACACCCGGGACGTCTGCCTGAGCCAGGCCGAGGATCGCGACGATTTCGAGGACGAGGACGGCTGCCCCGACCTCGACAACGACGGCGACGGGGTGCCGGACGCGACGGACCGCTGCCCGAACGAGGCCGAGGATCAGGATGGCTACGCCGACGAGGACGGGTGCCCGGACCCGGTCCACGACCGGGACCACGACGGGATCCCCGACGAGGCAGACCGGTGCCCCGACGAGCCGGAGACGATCAACGGCATCAAGGACGACGACGGCTGCCCCGACAAGGGGGTCCGCAAGGTCATGGTCACCGCCGACGAGATCCGGATCCTCGACAAGATCTTCTTCGACACGGGCAAGGCCACGATCAAGAAGGTCTCCTTCAGCCTGCTCGACCAGGTGGCCCAGACCCTCGTCGCCAACCCGCGCATCCTGCTCATCGAGATCGCGGGCCACACCGACGACGTCGGCGACGACGCCGACAACCAGGCCCTCAGCCAGGAGCGCGCCGAGGCCGTCCTCGACTACCTGCTCTCCCGCAAGGTCCCCCTCCAGCGCCTGCGGGCCAAGGGCTACGGCGAGACCGCCCCCCTGGTCGACGTGGCCGCCTGGACCGCGGACAAGCGCACGGCCAAGCGCCACCGGCGGCAGCTCGCCACGGCCCGGGGCCAGAATCGCCGGGTCGAGTTCCGCATCCTGGAGCAGGTCCAGCAGCTCGAGAAGCGCGTGGCCGAGTAGGCGCGGGCGGGTGGGGGAGGCGGCTCAGATCCCGAGCACGTCCTTGATCTCCGAGGCCAGCTCGGAGCGGCGCTCCTCTGCCGCGAGGGTCGAGTGGCAGAGGTCGCAGTCCTGGGAGAGGGCCTTGCCTTCGCTGGTCTTGTGCTGGTCGTCGTGGCAGCGGTAGCAGCCCCAGTCTCCGAGGTGGCCGCTCTGGGAGGGGTAGGTGCGCCAGCCGACCTTCATCTCGGGGAAGACGTTGGGGGCGTAGACCTGCGAGTACAGGCCGGTCGCGGCCTGGGCGATGGCCTCCCAGCGGGTCGCCGCGAGGGTCGGCTGCTCCGTGCGGTAGTGGGAGAAGACCCCCTCGCGGATGGCGGTGCGGGCCTCGTCACGGGTGGCGTACTCCTGCTGGAGGAGCTCCTGGGCCAGCTCCCGCAGCCCCGGCAGGGTCGGATCGACGAGGCCGCCGATGAAGGCCCGGTCCAGGGCCGCGCTGAGGGGCAGCAGCTCATGGCCGACGCGGTTGTGGCAATCGGTGCAGTCCATGACTCGCCAGGGGGTCCCCTCCGGCACGGGCGGCAGGTCGGACCGGACCCAGGTGGTCGTCTGGCCATCGGCCGCGATGCGGCGCACCTCGGGGATGTGCCGGCGCCGCGGGTCCGCCGCCCGGAACTCGATCCGGGTCTCGGGCGAGGCGTGCCAGTGGTTGCCCTCGAGCTTGCCCGTGCGCGGGTTGCGTCCGCCGGTGTGCATCCGCAGCACGGTGACCACGGGGTCCTGCAGGTTCCCCTCGCGGGGGGCGATCTCGTAGGCGCGGACGCGCTCGCCATAGAAGCGCTCGGCGGGATGGCAGGCGCCACAGATCTCGCCGGCGGGGCGCAGAGACTCGACCGGCGCCGGCACGGGGCGGGAGTGGGTGCCCGTGACGACGCCCCAGACCTGGCGCAGGCCCGAGAGCTTGGCCTCGGCGACGGAGGTGGCCCCCGAGCCCACGTGGCACGCCACGCACGGCACCGCGGCGTGGGGGGATCGCTGGTAGGTCGCGTACTGCGGCTCCATGACCGTGTGGCAGACCGTGCCGCAGAACGGTGTCGACTCGAGGTAGCCATAGCCGTTGTAGGTCGCCACCCCGAGCAGCAGGAGGTTCACCCCGCTCATCACGAGGAAGAACAGCAGCGCCCGGCGGTGCAAGGGAGAGTCGAGGTCGAGGACCAGCCGCCGACCGCCGACCCGCAGCTCACCCTCCCCGCGCAGCTCGGCCTGGCGGGCTCGCCAGAGTCCGACGGGGAGCAGCAGCAGGCCGATCAGCAACAGGACGGGCAGGAGGCCGTAGCTGAAGATCGCGTGGTAGGGACCGAAGTCCGCCCCGAACAGCTCGGCGACCCACACCAGCAGCAGGATGCCGCCGCTGGTGGTGGCCAGGGCGGCCCCGATCAGCGCGGTCCAGCTCGCCCAGATCCCACGTAACGCTGCTCGCCAGAGACCTGCCATGCTCCCTCCGGTCGGCGGCCGTCAGGACCGCGCCGAGGAAGCCTAACCCAGGGGAGGGTGGGACGGCAAGCAGGTCAGACGTCGCGTCGCCGCAGCAAGAGCCCCACCAGCAGCAAGCTCCCCAGGCCGAGGGCGGCCCCAGGATTGCTGGTGGCGTGCGAGCCGCTCAGGGAGCAGCCCTCGTTGCGGCCGGCGCCGGCCCGGGGGCCCGTGCCCCCCTCCCCCTCGCCCTCGCCCCCACCCTCGCCGCCCTCTCCCTCTCCTTCCCCGCCGCCTTCCCCCTCACCC
>JAVEVO010000319.1:0-3090 GCA_034005005.1 Myxococcota bacterium | reverse complement strand
CTGGATGGGCGCGGCAGGGCGCGGGCGTTCCGGCAGGGTCGCCAGCGCGCCGGCCACCACATCCGGGTAAGGCTGCGGCTGCAGCCGCCGAGGCTCCTGGTGCATCGCCGCGTAGAGCGCCGCGGCCCATTCGGTGGGCGTGGCGTTCGGCGGCAGCGATCGCACCACGTCACCCAAGGCGAAGCGGGGGCCTGGCAGGTCGCTGGTCACGACGGGGACTCCTCGGGCCGCAGCCTCGGCCATCGCCAATCCGTAGGTCTCGGCACGTGTCGGTGAGAAGACAGCCCGGGCTTGGGCCAGCCAGACCGCGGGCGGCAGGCCGGGCAGCGCCACGGTGGCGTGCGGGAGCTTCCGCCAGGGCCCCAGCTCCTGCTCGCTGGCCCGCCCCGGCAGCACGTACCAGGGCAGGTCGGGCATCAGCCGGGCCACGGCCAGCGCGACGTCGCCGCCCTTGGCGTGGCTCAGCCCGGGCACGACGACGGCGCGGCCGGTGGGCTCGCCGCCCTCGTACAGCGCCCAGCTCGCCGGCGGCAGCACCAACTCGCGGGACCAGCCCGACGCGGGCGGCCCCGGTGCCACCCTGGCCAGCGTGCAGCCGTAGCCGGGCGGGATCGGTCCGTGGTGGTGCCAGTAGACCAGCCGCTCGACGCAGCCGGCGCGCTGCGCGGCCACGACCACCCGGCGCCAGGTCGGAGCAATGGTGGTGATGACCAGCTCGCCTCGCAGCTCCTTCGGGGTCGGCTCGGGCCGCAGCTCGGCCCACTCGACGAGGTCGTGGCTCCAGGGCCGCTGCTTGCCGGCCGGGATCAGGCAGCGAATATGTCGCCCCATCTCCGCCAGCGTCCAGGCCAGGTAGGAGGCCGCGACAGACATCCCGTCCCGGCTGCCGTCCCGACCGGCCCAGCGTCTGGCGAGGATGACGATCACTGCTCCTCCAGCACCAGCACTGCGAAGGGCGTGGTCGCGTTCGGGGTGAACACGATGAAGCCGTTGGGCTGGCGCAGGCTCGGCTCCTCGAACGCGTAGCCGCTGGCTTGCGAGCTCACCTGGATGTGCAGCCGCGCGGGGTCGTGCCGGCGGGCCAGCACCAGCGCCGTGGTGACCGGGCCAGGACCGGCCGCATGGGGCGCGGTCGCGCCGAACTCACCTCCTGCAACGCGCCAGGAAGGGACGCCCGTGTCCCACTGCACCTCGCCCCAGGCGATGGGCTTCAGGGGCCGGCCGGTGGCCAGGCCGCGCGGTCCGCGGGCGCGCATCAGCCGAGCTCCCCGCCCTGCACGACGGCATGACAGGAGGCCGTGAACGAGGATTGCACGATCACTGGCGTCGAGAGCAGCTGCAGCGAGTAACCGGGCGGCAGCAGCAGGTCCAGCTGGACGACGACCGGGCTGGCGTACTCCCCCTCGTCCGCTGCCGCGACCTCCTGCTGCTCGAGGTAGACCAGGGTGGTGTCCGGCTTGAGCAGAGCGAGCTGCATGTAGCCCGCGGTGCGCCCGCCGACCGGAGCGGGCGTGTACCAGTAGCGCAGGGTCTCGATCAGCAGCGTGGTCGTCTTGGTCTCCGCATGGCTGGCCACGGTCTCGAACTCGGGCGTGCCGTCCGTGCCCGTGGTCTGCTTCGCACTCAGGTAGGGCGTCCGGATGAACAGCGGTGCACTCACGCCTTCCTCCAACTTGTTGAATTTGATGCGAATCTCAGACGAAATGCTCCCAGGAGTAGAGCAGGGAGCCCACGCTGGCCTCATCCACGTAGGCCCGGGTCGCCATCACGACACTGCCATCCACGGTCAGGGCGAAGGCCTCGGCCGCGTTCGCCACCTCGACGGTGAGGCGGAGGTAGGCCGCGACCCCGGCCCCGTCCGTCCCCGGGTCGGGCTTGTAGGTGTCCGGGATGCGGGCGATCAGGATCAGGTCGCCGTCCGCGTCGAAGGCGCCGGCCTCCCGCATGGTCCAGCCGCCGTCCTCGATGGGCACGAGGCCCTCGATGCGGACGCGGCTGGGGTCTGCGGGCACAGGGTCCGCCGCGTTGACGTCGCCACGCCAGACCTCATGTCCGAGCGCGGTCAGGCCCGGTACGGGCGTGGTGTCCGCGTCCCCGACCGCCACCTCGGTGATGTTCACTGGGGCGCCGCCCGCCAGCGCCGCGGCGATCTTGGCGAGCCCGACGTCGGTGAGCACCTGCGAGAAGGCCATCAGCACACCTCGGTCAACGAGAAGAAGGAGTAGAGAGCAGAGGCGGTCTGGACTACAGTCCCATCATGGCGACGCGAGACCGTTTCCCAGAGATCTACCGTGGTTCGACCCCTGCCTGGGACATCGGCCGTCCCCAGCCCGAGCTGCTGGTTGCCTTCGACGAGCTTGCGCTGACCGGGTCGGTGCTCGACCTCGGCTGCGGCACGGGCGAGAACATCTTGGAGCTGGCCCGCCGCGGTCTCGAGGCCTGGGGGCTCGATGCGACGCAGGCTGCGCTCGACCTCGCCGAGCAGAAGCGCGCTGCGCGCAGCCTCACCGCCACCTTCGTGCTCGGCGATGCGCTCGATCTGTCGCCGCTGGGTCGCGCCTTCGATACGGTCCTCGATTGCGGGCTGTATCACGTGCTCGAGGACGAGGAGCGCGGCATCTACCGCCGCGAGCTCGACCGTGTCCTGCGCCCCGGGGGGCCGCTTCCTGATGCTCGGCCTCTCGACCAACCTCGGCTGGCCAGGGCCACGCGGCTACTCGGTCGAAGAGCTCCGCACCGCGTTCGGCAAGGGCTATCAGGAGGTCTTCGTGCGTGCCGCGCCCTTCTGGGCCACGACCGAGCGAGGACACAGGCCGGGGTGGCTGTCGCTGTTCGTCCGCGATGTCGGCACACCCATGGAACCTGGTCGGTAGCGGCAGGTCCCCGGTTTCCACACAGGTCAGGGCACCTCGATCAGCAGGCCGACCTCGGGGTAGCCGGCGCAGAGCAGCTGGGACTCCAGTGCGATCGACTCGCTCAGCTCGAGCAGGTGGGCCCGCACCGGGACATAGGCGTCCAGGACCTGCTGCAGGCGGCGGAGCTCATCGAGGGTGAGCCCCCGGAACTCGATGTCCGCGCCGATGCGGTAGG
>JAVEVO010000170.1:0-14408 GCA_034005005.1 Myxococcota bacterium | reverse complement strand
CAAGCCCCGCACCGCCCTGGTCTCGGTCGGTGACAGCGACCGCTGCGGCGCGGGCTTCAACAGCTACGGCTTGCCCGCGCAGCGGGTGCTCGACGACCTCGCCGCGTTCGGCGGGGTGCGACGGGTCTACCAGACCCAGGCCGGGGGCGCCTCCTTCTCGGGCGCCTGCGTGGTGGAGAGCGGCCAGACCTTCCCGCGCGACTACCGGGAGCTCGACCCGGCCTTCGCGTACTCGGTGCTGACCATCGAGGCCTACCCCGAGACCTTCCGCATCAGCGGCCTGACCTTCGACGACCACTACAATGCGGTGGGCTGCAGCGGCGACGCCTGCCCGACCTGCCCCGTCGGCTACCTCGACAACCCGGAGCGCCCCGGGACCTGCATCGTGGATCCCTGCGTGCCCGACCCCTGCTCCGGCCACGGGGTCTGTAGCTTCGTGGCCGTCGGCCAGTTCGCGTGCGCCTGCGCCGACCGCTTCGCCGGCACGACCTGCGAAGCGTGCGCCGAGGGCTATGCGGGCGAGGAGTGTGCACAGTGCGCACCCGGCTTCTGGGTCGATCCCCTGGGCTCGGGCGACTGCGTCGTAGACCCCTGCCAGCCCGATCCCTGCTCGGGCCACGGCACCTGCAGCCGCCCGGGGGCCGGGCTGTTCGCCTGCTCGTGCGAGGGCCACTTCGACGGGGAGCGATGCGACGCCTGCGCGCCGGGATATGCCGGTGAGGGCTGCGACGGCTGCGCGCCCGGCTACCTGCCCGATCCGGGGGCGACCACGATCTGCGTCGCGGACCCCTGCAGCCCCGATCCCTGCTCGGGGCACGGGGAGTGCCTGGTGCTCCCCGGCGGGGCCGCGAGCTGCCGTTGCGCCACGGGCTACACGGGGCCAGCCTGCGCGGCCTGCGCGGACGGGTTCGTCCCCGATCCGGGACAGGTCACGGACTGCGTCCTCGATCGCTGCTCTCCCGACCCCTGCTCGGGCCACGGCAACTGTGCGGTGCTGCCCGGCGGCGGCTACCTGTGCGCCTGCGCCGGCCACTTCGTCGGCGAGCACTGCGACCGCTGCGCCGAGGGCTACGAGGGCGCCGACTGCAACGGCTGCGCCCCCGGGTACCTCGCCGATCCGGGCGCGCCGGGAAGCTGCCTGGACGACCCGTGTGCACCCGATCCTTGCTCCGGCCACGGCGGCTGCCGCGTGCTCGCGGGCGGCGGCGCGGCCTGTGACTGCGTCGAGCCCTGGGCAGGCCTCGACTGCGCCGACTGCGCGTCCGGCTACGCGGGCGCCGAGTGCGCCGAGTGCGCCCCGGGGTATGTGCGCGACCCCGGACGGCCCGCGCGCTGCCTGGACGACCCCTGTCAGCCCGACCCTTGCTCCGGCCACGGCACCTGCCAGCTCCTCGCGGACGGCGCCCACCGCTGCGACTGCGAGGTGCGCTGGACCGGCGCCGGCTGCACGGAGTGCGCGGTCGGCTACACGGGCGAGTCCTGCGCGGACTGCAGCGCCGGCTACATCCACGATCCGGTGCAGCCCCTGACCTGCCTCGACGATCCCTGCGCCCCCGATCCCTGCTCCGGCCACGGGACCTGCGGGGTGCTCCCCGGTGGTGCAGCGTCCTGCGCATGCCTCGACCGCTGGTCCGGGCCGAGCTGCGACGCGTGTCTGCGCGGCTACTCCGGGGCGACGTGCGAGAGCTGCGCCGAGGGCTACCTGCCCGACCCGAGCGCGCCGGACGAGTGCATCGTCGACCCTTGCCTCCCGGATCCCTGCCAGGGACGCGGCCTCTGCTCCATCGGCGAGGACGGGGGCGCCCGCTGCGCTTGCACCGCGCCCTTCGCCGGCTCCCGCTGCGGTGAGTGCATCACCGGATACAGCGGCGAGCAGTGCGACCGCTGCGCCGCGGGCTGGCACGCGCTGGAGGGCGGCTGCGTGGCCGACGTGACCGTCGACGCCTGCCAGCTCCTCACCGCACCCTTCTGGAGCGATCTCGACGAGGTCACCCCGATCCACGGGCTGGTCTGGACCCCCGGTGGCGAGCAGGCGGGCCCCCAGCCCGGCCTGATCGTCTCGGCCTGCTTCAGCGAGGCGCCCATCGCCTATCCGGTGATCCCCGCGGAGCTGGTCTGCGAGGACGCGGGCTACCTCGGCGAGGAGCAGGACGGGGAGCGCTACGGGCTGGGGATCGTCTTCGCCGCCCCGGCGACGTGGCGGTACGTCCTCGTCGTCTCCGGGGACGGCGGCTTCACCTGGACCGCCTGCGACCTGGACGGCACCGCGGACGGCCCCCTCGCCGAGGGCCTCGCCTCGACCTACAACGTGCCCAACGGCGGTGTGGAGCGCTGGGCCGGGGAGCCCCCGCAGCCCGAGGGCTTCCTCGCCGACGAGGGCGTGCTCGTGGAGCACCAGACCGAGCGCGTCCACAGCGGCACCAGCGCGGCCAGGCTGACCCGGCTGACGACGAGCAACGCGGACAGCGACTTCAGCGGCCCCGAGCAGCCCATCCAGGGCGGCGGGAGCTACAACGTCTCCGTCTGGTTCTGGGACGACGACCCGAACATCCGGGCCAACGTCGTGGTCACCTGGTACGACGCGGCCCGGTCGGTCATCACGACGTCGTACGGGACCACCTACACCACCGACCAACCCCAGTGGCAGCAGATCACCCGCGCCCAGCCCATGATCGCCCCGGCCGCGGCCGCGTTCGTCCGCATCGGCACCCGGCTCTACGTCCCCGCCGGCGGTCAGCCCACCGGTGGTGCGGTCCTCCTCGACGACGTGGCGATGATCGAGCAGTAGCCGCCAACAGCAGCGCCCGCCCCTCCTCCCCCCTCCCTCCTCCCCCCTCCCTCCTCCCCTCTCCCTCGCCTCCCCCGCTCGCACCCCGCTGCCCGACCGCGGCCTCCCGTGGGCCGAGCCCCTTGTCTCGACCGAAGAGCTGACGGAGAATGGGAGCATCACGGTTCAGGACGGCCCGGAGGTGCGGCATGCGGTGGTGGCCATGCTCGGAGGGTGGTGAGTACTGCCAGGGCAAAAGGGGCGGCCTCGCGCCCACCAGGGTCGCGCTGCTGGCGCTCACCCTCGGCCTCCTCGCCGGCCCCGGGGCCGCCCGGGCCGAGGAGGGAGACCGCGACTGCGACCTCCCGCTCGTCGCCGCGACGACCGAGTCGGGACAGGTCTACACCGCCCGCTGGGATGCGGCCGCCGGCCTCTTCGGCGAGGTGCAGCAGGTGGCCAACCTCGAGCGGGGGACGGTGCGCGGCCTGGCCCTGGCCGATTTCACCGGCGACGGCGCGCCGGATCTGGCCGTCGGCCGCCCCGAAGGGGACACCCTGCGGATCTGGCTGCTGATCAACGACGGCTGCGGCGGGCTGAGCAGCCGCGGCGAGGTCGGGACGGCCGAGGCGGCCGGCAGCCACGCCATGGACTTCGCGGCCGGCGACTTCGACGCGGACGGCCGCGCGGACCTGCTCGTCCAGGGCAACTCGAACCGGATCACCTTGCTCTTCGGCGACGGGCAGGGTGGGTTCCCGCGTGTCACCGTGCTCGAGCACGACTGGTCGAGCCGGGGCCTCGACGCCGCGGACTTCGACGAGGACGGCCGGCTCGACTTCGTCCGCGGAGTCTACGCCTCGGGGCAGATCAGCGTGTTCTTCGGCCAGGGCGACGGCACCTTCGCGGCTCCGCTGGCCCTCGGCTCCGCGGGCAGCGACCCGTACGGGGTGGTGGCGGGGGACTTCGACGCGGACGGCCACCCCGACGTCATCGCCAACCAGGGTGGCAGCGGCGATTCGACCCTGTTCCGGGGGGTGGGCGATGGTACCTTCGAACCAGGGGCGCCCCTGCCCAGCGTCGACCTCGACCGGTACTCGACCTTCGACGCCCTCGATTTCGACGGGGACGGTGCCCTCGACATCGTGGCCGTGGACTACGACGGCGGCTCGTGGCGCCTCCTGTTCGGCAACGGTGATGGTACCTTCGCCCCCCCAGTGCTCATCGCCAACCTGGGCCAGGTGACCCTGGGCGTCACCGCGGCCCCCGGTCCGCTCGCGGCCGGTGGCCTCGCCGCGGTCATCCTCCCCCGCCGCCAGACGGTGGCCGTGGGTGCGGAGGCTTCGCTCGACGGCAGCTCCTCCCCGGGCGCGCCGACGCGCTGGCAATGGGAACCCGGCGGCGGACTGGCGCCCCTGACCGGCGAGGGCCGGCCGGGAGCCGTCGCCTGGCGCTACCTCACGGAGGGGACCTACCACCCGCGCCTGCTCGTCGGCGGCCCCGCCGGCTGGCTCGATCAGACCTCCGCGACGGTCGTCGCCGCGGGCGAAGCCCCCGTCGTCCTCACCACCTCCCTCGTCGTCGGCGAGGACCGGGCGCGGGGGGGCGAGTGGCCGCTGATCCTCGTCGGCGACCAGCACGCGACCGACGCGGAGGGGCTGGTGAGCTGGCGGTGGGAGTTCGGCGCCCCCCTCCAGGAAGGCTTCGAGTCCGGGGAGGTGAGCGACTGGCGCATCTTCGAGGGTTCCTGGTCCGTGGTGAGCGACGGCGCGCTCGCGGGCCAGCGCTCCTACCACCAGGCCGATGCCGGGAGCGGGCGTACCCGCAACCTCCTCGCGCGACGATTCGCGGGAGATCTGGTGATCGACTGTGACGTCCGGTTCCTCGCAGGCGGCGGAGAGGAGGCGCAGCTCCTCTTCGGTGCGCAGAGCCCCTACGACAACTACGAGCTGATCCTGCGGGGGCGTGGCCTGAACGACGTGCTGATCTACCGGCGCATCGGCGAAGGCGCGAGCGAGATCTTCCGGGCGCCCCTCCCCCTGAACCACCCGGCGCTGCCGATCCGGCTGAACGAGACCTACCACCTGCGGGTCGTCCACGAGGGTGACCGGATCGAGGCCTGGATCGACGGCGTGCTCGTCGGCATCGTCCATGACGGGACCTTCAAGGACGGCAGCGTGGGGCTCTCCACCTACGTCACCGCGGCCCTCTTCGACGACCTGCAGGTCCAGCCGTTCGGCCGCGGACGCGAGGTGGCCCGGACCTTCCCCGCGGCGGGCGGGACGGTGCGGTTGACGGTCGCCGACGCCGCAGGGCAGACCGCGACCGACACCTTCCTGGTCACGCCCCACCCCGGCGCCGCGCCGACGGCCAGTCCCGGCGGCCCCTACGTCCTCGACGAGATCACGGGCGACGCGTCCTTCGGCCTGTTCTCGGGGACCCTCGACGGCTCCGGCTCGAGCGACCCGGAGGGCAGTCCCCTGACCTGGGTCTGGGACCTGGGCACCCTCGAGTTCGCAGAACCCGCGCTCGACCGGAGCCGCTGGTTCGCCACCGAGCGGGTCGGACTGCAAGACGGGGCGCTGGCTGCCACGGGGAACGAGTCCTGGGGCACCAGCTACGCCTTCACGCGGGGGCTGTACACCCGGGCGGCGGGGATGGCCTTCGAGGCCCGGGTGAAGGCCGCCCTGGCCATGGTCGGATTCAAGAATCCCTCGGAGAGTGGCCACTACGGCCAGTTCACCTACGCGATCTACTTCGAGGACGGCCGACTGCGGATCTACGAGGACGGCATGGACCGCGGCCTGCACGGCCTCTACGACAAGAGCGCCTGGTACGAGGTCCGCATCGCGCTCGAGCCGGAGGCCGGCGCCCGCTACTGGATCCGCGCGGCGGGGGCCGCCGACTGGACGCTGCTGTACCGCTCGAGCTACGGCGACCAGGGCTCCTTCCGCCTCGGGTTCGACGCCTACCGCAGCCCCTTCGCCCTCGACGACCTGCGCGATCTCGTGGCGGGCGAGCGCCCTCGCGCGTCCTTCAGTGGCCTGGGAGAACACCCCGTGACCCTGACGGTCACGGATCCGGCGGGCAGCTTTGCCCAGGGGACGACGACCGTCACGGTGCAGGCCAACGACCCGCCGGTGGCGGACGCGGGCGACGACCGGCAGGTCGGCGAGGAGGCCGGGGTGCTGGGCCGCTGGCCCCTGACCTTCGACGGCACGGGCTCCTCCGACGACCACGGCATCGCAGGCTACGAGTGGGACTGGAGCTACTCCGCGGAGCTGGGCTTCGTGCCCTCGGGCAGCACCGGCGCCCAGGTGGCCCACACCTTCGACGCGCCGGGCGTCTACCCGGTCGCCTTGCAGGTCACGGACCACGCGGGGCAGACGGACGTCGCGGTGATCTGGGTGACCATCACCGTGGGCCAGCCGCCCCAGAGCGTCCCGGGTGGTCCCTACGTCGTCGACGAGTTCAGCGGCCAGGCCCGGGCCGGGGGATTCACGGTCCAGCTCGACGGACGGGGATCGACCGACGGGGAGTCGGCCCTCCGTCATGTCTGGGACCTGGGCGCCGAGACCTTCGCCGGGGGGACCCTGCACACCGGCAAATGGGCCGCGAGCCGGGAGGGCGTGCTCCAGGGTGACGGCCTCGCCATCGTCGGGATCAGCAACTGGGGCAACCGCTACCTCTACAGCCGGGACGCCTATGCCCGGGCGGACGGGATGGCCCTGGAGGCCACCGTGCGCTTCCCCGGCAGCCACGCGATGATCGGCTTCAAGACCAACGACGACAACCCCCAGTACGGCGCGTACACGCACGCGCTCTACTTCTGCGATGGCACCTGGCGAGTCTACGAGGACGGCGCGGACCGCGGCGACACCGGCGGGCGCTACCGCGGTGACCGGGAGTACGAGGTGCGCCTCGAGCTGAAGGAGCCCGCGGGGGCCCGCTACCTGGTCCGCGAGGCGGGCCAGGAGAGCTGGACCCTGCTGTACGACTCCGGCCACTCCTCTGCCTCCCCCCTGCGTCGCGGCGTCGACGTGTATGCTGGTACTTTCGAACTAAAACGGCTGGCCGAGATCGCGGCCGGACCGCAGCCCGCCTACCGGTTCTATGGCCTCGGCGAGCGCCCGATCTCGCTGACCGTCACCGATCAGGCCGGACAGACGCACCGGGCGTCGACCACGGTCACCACCCAGCCCAACGCGCCCCCCGTCGCGGAGGCCGGCCCCGACCGGGAGCTCGGTGAGGCCGAGGCCTGGAACCTCCGCTGGACCTTGCCCTTCGACGGGGGGGCCTCCACGGACGATCACGGGATCGACCGCTACGAGTGGGACTTCGACCACGTCCCCGGCGAGCCCTTCGAGGTCGGGGCGACCGGCCCCGAGGCCCGGCACGCCTTCACCGCGGCCGGCACCCACACGGTGGCCCTGCGCGTCACCGATCACGCGGGCCAGACCCACCTCGACACGGCCACGGTGACCCTGAGCCTCGGCGAGCCGCCCGTCGCGGACGCTGGCCCCGATCAGACCACCGAGGGAGTCTTCCCGGTGTCCCTGGACGGCTCCCGCTCCACCGACGACGAGGGGATCGCCCGATACCGGTGGGACTTCGGCGACGGCAGCACCGGCGAGGGCGTACGCCAGCAGCACATCTACTGGGCGCCGGGGGACTACACCGTGACCCTCACCGTGTTCGACCGGGTGGAGCAGCAGGCGGATGACACCCTGGTGGTCCACGTCATCACGGGCGAGCCCCCGGTGGCCGACGCGGGCGGCCCGTACCTGGCGGCCGCGGGCGGGCCCCCCGCCTACCTCGACGGCGCCCGCTCCCACGACGACCATGGCGTGGTCCGGCTCTCCTGGGACGTCGATGCGACGGTCGACGCGGACGAGGACGGCGATCCGACCAACGACGAGGACCTGACGGGACGTCGCCCCTTCCACACGTACGCGCAGGCCGGGAGCTACACCGTGACCCTCACCGTCACCGACGGGGCGGGCACCACGAGCCGGGCCAGCGCCGAGGTCGAGGTGGTCGCGGACCTGCCGCCCGACGTGCTCGCCGTGCCGGCCCAGGGCAGCGACGCGCTCGCCCGCCACGTGATCGTCGACGGCCGGCCGACCCGGCTGAAGGCCATCGTGCGGGACGCGGGCCCGCTCACCTACCAGTGGGATTTCGGTGACGGGAGCCCGCCGTTCCCCGCTCAGCCAGCCCCCGTGACCAACCCCGACGACCTCGGGGTCACGCACACCTACCCCGCCTCGCCGGATGGCACTCCCTTCAACGCGACCTTGCGCGTCTGGGACGCGGCGGGCAACGAGGGGCAGGACCGCTACCCCGTCGTCGTGCGCGCCGACAGCCTCGACAGCCGGACCAGCGTCGCGATCGACGAGGGGCTCTGGTACCTGCACCGGGTCCAGGCCCGGCCTGTCGGCAACTGGTCCGACAGCGGCTACGCCGCGTCGCCCACCGCCTCCGCCCTGCAGGCCTACCTGGTGAACGGCCACCTGGAAGACGGCGACAACGCCGAGGATCCCTACGTGGCGGACGTCAACGCCGGGCTGGCCTTCCTCCTGGAGCAGCGACTGCGCGCCGTGCCCATCGGCCCGCAGCCGGCCGGCGACCCCGACTCCAACGGCAACGGGTTGGGGATCGAGGTGACGGACGGCTATCCGATCTACCAGACCGGGATGGTCATGGACGCCCTCGCCGCGACGAACAACCCCCTCGGCCATGCCCGGCGTGGCCCCGCGAACGTGCAGGGGCGGACCTACCACGAGCTGGTCGCCGACATGGTCGACATGTACGCCTGGGGCCAGACCGACGGCGGCTTCGGCCGCGGCGGCTGGCGCTACGACTGGAACAACGATGCGGACAGCTCCGCCTGCCAGTGGGCGGCCATCGGCATGGAGGGCGCCCGCAGCAACTTCGGCATCCAGCCCCCCGCCTGGGTCGCCGCCGAGAACGAGTACTGGCTCACCACCAGCTTCAACGGCTCCGGCTTCGGCTACCAGGGCGGGACCAGCTACGTCGAGGCGGGTACGCCCTCGGGGATGGTGCAGCTCGCCTTCGGGGGCCGGGATCGGGACGACCCCCGCTGGGTCGCGGCGGAGGAGGCCATCGCCGCGAGCTGGCCCTGGGCCGCCAACCACCTCTACGCCATGTTCGCGCTGGTGAAGGCCCTCCGGCTCGCCCGACCGCAGCCGGTGACCAACTTGCGGGGCACGGGGCTGGACTGGTACGACCACCCGACCCTCGGGGTCCGGGCGCGACTCTGCGAGACCATCGACCAGAGCGACTGGAACTGGGGCTCCTGGTACATGGGGGGCCATGGCGATCGGACGCTGAACACGGCCTGGGCGGTGATCATGCTCACGCCCACGCTCTTCGTGCGGCCGCCCGTGGCCGACGCGGGTGCGGACGTGATCTGGGCCTATGGTACCCCACTCCCGTTCGACGCCAGCGGATCGTACCACTCCGACCCGCAGCGTCGGCTCGTCAAGTACGAGTGGGACTTCGACGGCGATGGCGCGTGGGATCTGACCACGGCCGACCCCCGGGACCCGGCTGCGACCTTCACCTTCCTGGATCCGCACCCGGAGGAGGACGGCGACCCGCCCAAGGTCTTCTTCGCCCAGCTCCGGGTCACGGACGACAACGTGCCCCCCCAGAGCGACACGGCGCTGCGCCGGTTGACCCTGGCCGAGCCGCCCCACGCCCCCTTCGCCGACCCCGGCGGGCCCTACGTCGCGACCGCGGGGCTGCCGCTGCTGCTGGACGGCAGCGGCTCCTTCGACCTCGACCCGGGGGACCGGGTGGCTCGCTTCGAGTGGGACCTCGACCACGACGGCGTGTTCTTCGACGCGGTCGACCTCGCGGGCGAGGACGCGATCGTGAGCTGGACCTTCAATGATCCCGGTACGTTCGACATCGCGCTGCGTGTCTGGGACCAGGGTGCGTTCAACCCCGTGGGGTGCACCCCGGGGGTGGACTGCACCGCCCTGGCCTCGGCGCCCGCGTTCACCGTGGTGGTCGTCCGGGGCAACGAGGGGCCGGTGGCCGATGCGGGCGGTCCCTACGCCGTCGATCAGGGTCAGCCGGTCGTCCTCGACGCCCGCGGCTCCACCGATCCCAACGAGGATCCCCTCGAATATCATTGGGATACCGACGACGACGGGGTCTTCGACGATGGAGCCACGGCCCTGCTGGAGGTCTCCTGGGCCGAGCCGGGCTCCTACCCGGTGGCCGTCGAGGTCACGGACGGGCTGCTCAGCGACCGGGCCAGCGCGACCGTCGAGGTGCGGCGGCTGGACACCGACGGGGACGATATCGTCGATCCCCAGGACAACTGCCCCCTGGTCCCCAACCCGCAGCAGGAGGACCAGGACGACGACGGGGTCGGCGACGCGTGCGACGGCGACCAGGACGGAGACGGCGTGCCGGACGTCCAGGACAACTGCCCCACGGTGGCCAACACCGACCAGCAGGACCTGGACGAGGACGACCGCGGGGATGCGTGCGACGACGACCGGGACGGCGACGAGGTGCCCGACGCACGGGACAACTGCCCGGAGACCGCCAATGCGGACCAGGCCGACCTGGACGAGGACGGGATCGGGGACGACTGCGAGGAGGACCGCGACGGGGACGAGGTCCCGGATATCGACGACGACTGCCCCGACGTGGCCAACGCCGGGCAGGAGGACCAGGACGAGGACGGCCTCGGCGACGTGTGCGACGACGACCAGGACGGGGACACGGTGGCAAACGGCGTCGACAACTGCCCCACGCTCGCCAACCGCGACCAGGGCGACCTCGACGAGGACGGACAGGGGGACGCCTGCGACGACGATCAGGACGGCGACGAGGTCCTCGACGAGGCGGACCTCTGCCCGCGGGTGGCCGACCCCGAGCAGCAGGACCAGGACCAAGACGGCGAGGGGGACGCCTGCGACGACGATCGGGACGGGGATGAGGTCGCCAACGAGGCGGACGTGTGCCCGGACCATGCCGATCCGGACCAGGCCGATCTGGACCGGGACGGTGAGGGAGACGCTTGCGACGACGACCGGGACGGGGACGGCGTCGCCAACCACGCGGACAACTGCCCCGACCTCGCCAATCCGGATCAGGCCGACGAGGACGGTGATGGTCGGGGCGACCGCTGCGACGAGGCCGCGCCCTCCGACCAGGACGGGGACGGGGTGAGCGACGAGGAGGACAACTGCCCCGACGAAGCGAACCCGGACCAGGCCGACCGGGACGAGGACGGCCAGGGCGACCGCTGCGACGAGGTCGACGACCGCGAGGAGGACGCCCGGCAGTCCTCGGACGACTCGGGCTGCGGCTGCTGGACGGGCGGGGCGGTGGCGCAGGCCGGCGGGGCCGGCAGCCGGGGAGCCGGCGGCGTCCTCCTCGGCGGGGCGCTGGTGTTGCTCGGGCTGCTGGGCCTGCGGCGGCGAGGCTGAGGAAGGCCCGGCGAGGAGCGGGCCGGCGAGCTGGTGCGGGGCTCAGGCCAGCCCGAGCAGGAGGTCCAGCTCCCGGGAGGCCTGCCGGGCGACATCGAGGGGTGCATCCCGGATCTCTTTGTAATCCTTGATGATATCCTCGGTACCCGAGGCGCGTTTGAGCACCCACAGGCCCCCCTCGAGGACCACCTTCACCCCGTCGCCGACCACCAGCCCCTCGACCGCCCGGCCCGCGACCCGGCGGCCGGCCAGTCGTCGCTCGACCTCCGCCGGATCCGCCGAGAGCCGCGCCAGCCGCTGCTTCTTGTCGGCCGTCGCCGGAGTGTCGGCACGCTCGTAGAGGTGGGCGCCGTGCTGCTGCTCCAGCTCCCGGTAGAGGGTGCCGAGGTCCTTGCCCGTGCGCGCCACGGTCTCCATCAGCAAGAGGACCGCGACGATCCCGTCCTTCTCGGTCACCCAGGGGGTACCGTCACGGCAGGGCAGGCTGAGCCCGGCGCTCTCCTCGCCGGCCAGCAGGTAGCGACCCGACGCGAGGCCGGCGACGTACCACTTGAAGCCGACGTCGACCTCGTGGGTGGTCCGCCCGTGGGCCGCGGCGATCCGATCGAGGAGGTGCGTCGTGCCGATGGTCCGCCCGACCTGCATGGTCGCGGGGAAGCTCCGGGAGCGGCAGAGCGCGTCGACGAGCACTGCGAGCGCATGGTTGGGGTTGAGCAGGCCGGTGGCGTCCTCGCCGCCGAAGCGGTCCGCATCGTTGTCGTTCGCCCCGACGAAGGGCACTCCCAGCTCGGCGCGCATCCCGGCGATGGCCTGCATGACGAAAGGACTGGATGGGTCGCCGCGCAAGGTGCCATCCCAGTCGTAGGTGCGCGCCCGGCACGCGGGATCGGGCTCACCCGCCAGCACATCGATGGAGAAGCCGTGGGCGGCGGCGATGGCCTCGTAGTAGCCCCAGGCGGATCCGCCGAGGGGCGTCGCCGCGAAGCGGCTGCCCCGCAGGGGGGCGAAGTCGACGACGCGCGGCAACGCCTCGACGTACGGGCCGATCAGGTCCAGCTCCCGGACCAGGCCCTGGCGGACCGCGTCGACGCGACCCCGGCGCCGGATCCCCTCCGGCTGGAGGAGGTAGCGGTTGGCGAGCTCGTCGATCGGCCGGGTGCGGGTGTTGGGGCCGCCGTCGAGGCCATTGGACTTGTAGCCCGCGTCCTCCGGGGGATTGTGCGAGGCGGTGAGGATCACCCCCTCGAGGTTCTCCCCGCGCTGGTTGGCGGCCCGGATCGTGTGGGAGATCACGGGGGTCGGCGTGGCGCGGTCCCCCCGGTGGAGGATCACCGGGATCCCGTTGCCCGCGAACACCTCGATGGCTGTTTCCTGGGCAAAATCAGACGTGTAGCGCACGTCCTTGCCCAGGACCACCGGCCCCGGGGCCCGGCCGCCGAGGTTCGTCGCCGGATCATCGGAGTCGGCCGGACCAAAGGTACCACGAGCCTGCCGGATATCGACCAGGGCCTGGGTCATGGCCGCCACGTGCAGCTCGGAGAACCCGCTCCCGGTGCGGCCCCGGTGTCCCGAGGTGCCGTTCTTCACCGGGAGGAGGGGCGGCTCGGGGCGCAGATAGCGCTGCCGGAGCTCGTCCGGCCGGGGGAGGGTCGCCGGGTCGGGGTGAGTGCCTGCCAGAGGATGGGTCATGGGTCTCTCCCTGCCCGCTCAGCGCGGGGCGTCCCGGGTGCAGACGACGTCGTCCAGCGCGATGTGCCCGAGGTCGGCCTGGGTGAAGCTGGCGTAGAAGATCAGCCGCATCTCCCGCACGTTGCCCGGGATCGTGAAGGTGAACCGCTGCCAGTCCCGCTGGTTCAGATCGACCCGGAAGGTCTCCGGGCTCCAGCCCCCCGAGGAGTAGTAGTAGTGACGGATCCCGCCGTGGCCCCGCGCCCAGTAGGCGCAGGTGTAGCTCCCCACGGGGACGTCGAAGTACTCGGAGGTGAAGCGCTTGGCCACCTCGGGCTGATCGATCTGGAGCGCGGCCTCGCCGCCGTGGGGTTCGTCGGTGACGCGGGCCAGGGCGTCGGCGCGGATCTCGTTCTCGCCGAAGCCGCCGTACCCCATCCAGCCCTCGGGCACGTAGGGCTCGCCCTGGTAGGGGATCGGACGGTTCGACCAGCGCTCGAAGCCGCCGTTGGCGACCAGGTTGACCGGGTCGTCGATCCCGACGCAGGTGTGCGTCTCCCCCTTGCACGCGGGGAGGCTCCCCGTGCAGTCCGCCGTGGTCCGGCAGCGCCCCGCAGCGAGCTGGCAGGTCGCGGTCGCCGGCGCGCACTGCTGCCACTCGAGGCAGACCACGTCGGCGCAGGGATCCCCCGCGACGCAGGTCTTGCTGGGCAGATCGCAGCGCGGCGTCGGGCTCGCCAGGTCACAGTCGGCCTGGCTCTCGCAGCGGCCCTCCTCCAGGACGCAGGTGTGGGTCGCGTCGCACCGGCGCTGCTCCGGGCAGTCGTCCTCGTCGTCGCAGCGACCGGGGAGCGGGTGACAGAGCCCGTCCGCGACCCGGCACGCGGACCACTCCGGGCACGCGACCTCGTCGCAGGGCCCGGGCTGGCGGACCAGGCTGACGGTGTCGAGGAGCAGCGAGCCGCTCTCCAGCACCGTGTTGTGGAACGAGAAGATCAGCTCGAAGCCTTCGCTCACATCTGCTGCAAGATTGAAGTTATAGGTGATCTCCCGCCAGTCATCCGTGGCGATGAAGTGATAGCCCTCGGGCTGGTAGCTGGAGAAGCGGCTCCCGTCGTAGAAGGCGTTGCGGATCTCACCCTCGCCGCGGACGAAGTAGCGACAGGTGTACCGTCCGGCCGGCAGGTCGCTGACCGGGACCGTGAAGCGCTGGTGACGCTCGCCCTCGTTGACCAGGCGGCAGCTCGTCCTCCCGCAATGGGCCGGTGAGCCGGCCTCCACCCAGTCGGCGTTGGACTCCTCTCCGTACCAGCCCGTGGGGAGACTGTCCGACCAGTCCTCGAATTCGCCGTTGGTCAGGCGATCGCCCGGGACCGGGAGGCACTCCCCCTCGCCCTCGGCACCTTCGCCCTCGCCCTCGGCACCTTCGCCCTCGCCCTCGGCGGCGTCGCGCAGGCCACCATCGACGTACGGGGAGACATCGGCCACGGACCACCCCCCGAAGAACG
>JAVEVO010000169.1:0-14438 GCA_034005005.1 Myxococcota bacterium | reverse complement strand
CCGGAGCTTCGCCCAGGGAGGGGGGGCGGGGGGCTCGGCGGGCGGCGGCGGGGGAGGGGGGGGCGCCACGGCCGTGGCCGGTGGCGGGGACGGCCGGCCGGGCGGCGAGGGGCGCAGCTCCGGCGGGGTCGGCCGGGCCGCGACCGGCGGGGGGGAGGCCGGCGGGGAGGGGGCCGGTGGGGAGGAGGTCGGCGGGGGGGCCTTCTCGGGGTGCGCCGGCGTCGGGCTGGAGATGCTGTCGAGCAGGCGGGTCGCCTCCTCCAGCGAGATCGAGCGGCCCTCGTGCGGGTCCGGCGCGGCCGGCGCCGGGGACGGAGTGGACGTGCGGGCGCCGCCGAGCAGGCTGTCGAGATCCTCGGCGATGGCCTCGATGGCGTCGGTCCGCCCGGCCGTCGTGGCCCGGGCCGTCCCCGGGGGGAGGGTCCCGGCGCGCATCCCCGGACCGCCACCGGCCGTGGCCGACCGCTGGTTCGCCGGGCGCTGGGCCAGCATCCGCTCGTAGATCTCTTTCCCCTCGGCGTTGAGCCGGGTCAGCTTCAGCCGCATCCCCGGCGCGCTGGCGCCCCCCTCCGGGGTGACCGAGATCACCCGGCCCTCGGCGAGGAAGAGCCGCTCTCCCTTCCGGGAGACGAGCTCGAAGCGCACCAGCGCCCCGGCCTCCTGGGGCCGCGTGGTCGCCAGAAAGAGGGTCCCGGCCTCGGCTGCACGCCAGTAGCCGCGCACGAAGGCGTCGACGTCCTCGAAGCCGAGCCGCAGACGGATCGAGACCGGTTCAGCCACTCAGGGCCTCCTTGGCCAGGACGTGGAAGCGGTCGAGGGCCGCGGGGATGCCCGCCGGATCCTTGCCCCCGGCCTTGGCCATGTGGGGTGCGCCGCCGCCGCCACCGCCGACGAGGCGGGCGACCTCCCGGACGAGGTTCCCGGCGTGGAGCTTGCCCACCAGATCCGCGGTCACCATGCACAGGAGCTGGACCTTTCCCGGCTCCCCGAGGGCCAGCAGCAAGGTGCCGCTGCCCAGGGCCTCCCGGAGGCGATCCCCGAGGGCCAGCAGGGCGTCACCGTCCAGGCCCCGGACCTCGGCGGCCACCACCCGGGCCGTGCCGAGGTCGCGGGCGTTCGCCAGCAGCCCGTCGAGGGACGTGGCCGCCAGCTTGCCCTTGACCGTGGCGAGCTCCCGCTCGAGGTCCTTGAGCTGGCGCTGCAGGCGCTCGATGCGCTCAGGGACCTCCTCGGGGGGCGTCCGGAGCTGCTCGCTGACCTGGCCGAGGAGCCCGCCGGTCCGCTGGGCCAGCTCCACGGTGCCGAGGCCCGTGACCGCCTCGAGCCGGCGAACCCCTGCGGCGATGCCAGTCTCGGCCAGGATGCGGATGGCGCCGATGTCCCCGGCGCGCCGCACGTGGGTGCCGCCGCAGAGCTCGGTGGAGCGGCCGATCTGCACGACCCGGACCCGGTCGCCGTACTTGTCCTCGAAGAACGCCAGCGCGCCTCGTTGCAAGGCGGCCTCCAGGTCCATCTGCTGCGTGGTCGCGTCCTCGTTCTCGAGGGCCAACTCGTTGGCCAGCCGCTCCACCCGGTTCAGCTCGTCCGGCGTCATGGGCTGGAAGTGGGCGAAATCGAAGCGGAGCTTGTCCGGGGTGACCAGGGAGCCCTTCTGGCGGACGTGGCTGCCGAGCACCTTGCGCAAGGCGAAGTGCAGCAGGTGGGTGGCCGAGTGGTTGCGGCGGGTGGCCTGCCGCCGCTCCCGGTCGATCTCCAGGTCCACGGGCCGTCCGGGCGCGAGGTCGCCCTCGAGGAGCTGGAGGCGATGGACCACCAGGCCCGGGACCGGCTTGAGCGTGTCCTGGACCCGCGCGAGCAGGCCCTCCGCCCGGACGGTGCCGCTGTCCCCGACCTGGCCTCCCGACTCGGCGTAGAAGGGGGTCGCCGCGGTCACCAGCTCCAGCTCCGCGGGGGCCCGGACCGCCGTGACCTCCACGCCTCCCTGGAGCAGGGCGAGCACCGGCTCCCCGCTGAGCTGCTCTTGGTCGTAGCCCACGAAGCGCGTCTCGCCCAGCCGGGCACGGAGGCCCTCGTAGACCGCCTTGCGCTCCTCGCTGGCGCCCTTCCAGGACTGGCGACCGCGCTCCCGCTGGGCGGCCATGGCCTGCTCGAAGCCGGCGAGATCGACCGTGAAGCCCCGCTCCGCGGCGATGACCTCGGTGAGGTCCAGGGGGAAGCCGTAGGTGTCGTACAGGCGGAAGGCCAGCTCTCCGGGCATCTGCCGCTGGCCGTCCGGCCCGCCGTGCCAGGCGGCGATCAGCTCGAGCCCCCGACCGAGCGTGCGGCGGAACTGCTCCTCCTCCTGCTGCGCGACCTGGACGATGGCGGGCTGGCCGTCCCGCAGCTCGGCGTAGTGGTCCCCGAAGGAGTCGATCACCGCCAGGCAGGCCTCGTGGAAGAACAGCTCCTGCAGCCCGAGGAGGGTGCCGTGCCGGATGGCCCGGCGCATCAGGCGGCGCAGGACGTAGCCCCGCCCTTCGTTCTCGGGGAAGACCCCTTCGGCGATGAGGAAGGCGGCTGCCCGGGCGTGGTCCGCGATCACCCGCATGGAGGTGTCGTGCTCGGGGTGGTCGCCGTAGCGGCGGCCGCTGACCTGCTCGACCCGGGCGATGATCCCCCGGAAGAGATCGGTGTCGTAGTTCGACTGGACGCCCTGCAGCACCGCGGCGATCCGCTCGAGGCCGGCGCCCGTGTCGATGCTCGGGCGGGGCAGGGGGTGGAGCACCCCGTCGGCCGTCCGCTCGAACTGCATGAAGACCAGGTTCCAGAGCTCGGTGTAGCGGGTGTCCGGGTCGGGGCCGAACTCGGGGCCCCGGTCCCAGTGGATCTCGGAGCAGGGCCCGCAGGGGCCCGTCTCGCCCATGGACCAGAAGTTGTCCTTCTCGTCGTGGCGGACGATGCGCTCGGCCGGGACGCCGATCTTCTCGCGCCAGAGCCGCTCGGCCTCGTCGTCGTCCCGGAAGATCGTCACCAGCAGCCGCTCGGCGGGCAGGCCGTAGCCCTCGGTCATCAGCTCCCAGGCGTAGCGGATGGCCTCCTCCTTGAAGTAGTCACCGAAGGAGAAGTTGCCGAGCATCTCGAAGAAGGTGTGGTGCCGGGGAGTCCGACCGACGTTCTCGAGGTCGTTGTGCTTGCCGCTGACGCGCAGGCACTTCTGGGCGGTGGTTGCGCGCGTGTAGTCAACTTTTCGGCTGCCAGTGAAAACATCCTTGAACTGGACCATCCCGGCGTTGGTGAACAGCAAGGTGGGGTCATCACCCGGAACCAGGGGGAAGGAGGACACCTGCCGGTGACCCTGGGAAACGAAATAGTCGAGGAACTTCCTCCGGATCTCGTTGCCAGAAAGATGCTTCATGTCCGACACGCTCTCCTCCCTTCAGATTCCGTAGCCGATCAAGATCAGTGGCCCCATGTAGAGGTCCTTGCCGGTCGCGGCTGGCTCCGAGCTCGTCTTCTGGAGCTCGGTCTCGTAGGATTGCAGGAAATAAGAGACCTGGAACAGCAGGCTGCGGGCGTAGACCAGCCGGAGGCCGGCGAGGACGTCGAAGCCGCGGGCCGGTGAGCCCGGATACCGCTTCTTCTCGTTGAGCGCGGTGCTGCCGACCAGGTAGTCGCCGCTGCCGATGAAGGTGAAGACCATGTCCTCGACCTCCACGAAGGGGACGTCGAAGCCGAGGCCGAGACGCATGCCGAGGGTCTGGTTCGACTGGTACCCCGGGGTGCCCGTCTCCAGGGCGAACTTCGTGAGGCCGAGCCCGATGCGAATCTTGAACAGGACCGGGTCGTAGGTGATCGCAAACGGGGCGAGGCGGTAGGTGAGGAAGCTGCCGAGCTGGTACTGGGTCGTCGTCTCGGTCCGGTTGACCTGCTCGGTGGTGCCGACCTCGGAGACCTGCTCCTGCACCTCGGACTCGAGGATGCCGTAGTCGAAGCTCGCCTCCAGCCCGATGCCCGCGAGCCAGCCGCGCTCCCCGAGCAACTGGAGCGGGTAGAGCTGCGCCTCGATCCAGGCTCCGGGGTACAGGCCGCTCTCGTAGCTCACCGTGCCGGCGCGCCCGTCGGCCAGGCGCACGTTCTCCAGCTCGAAGGTGCGCGAGAGGAAGACCGGGCCGCCGAGCAGGGCCAGGCCCAGCCCGTCGCCGGGGACGTCCTCGGGCGGCGGCTCGACGAGCCCTGCGGACGCGGGGGCACGGCTGGACCGGCCCCGGGACCAGGAGTCGTCGTCCAGGTCGTGCTCGTCCGCGAACTCGTCCCGGGGCGGGCGCAGGGCGAGGGTCTCGTCCCGGGGAGGCGGCGGGCTGACCCGCGGCGTCGTCGGGGTCGGCGGCGGGAGTGGGGGAGCAGGTGGCGGGGTCACGATCCGTGGCCCGCGGGGCTCGTCGGCGTCCCCCCCCGGCAGCCGCGGCAGCTCGGGCGGCACCTGGCCCATCCACTGTCCGCCCTCGATGGCCGGCACCAGTCGCTGGGCCGTGCGCTGCAGCTCGGCCGCGGGCAGCCGGCCGCGCATCAGGTTCACGGTCAGCCGCCGCAGCTCGTTGCCCGTCCCGCCGTCGATCACGGTGATCTCGATGGACAGACCCTTGGGATCGACCGCGCCGCGCAGCACCGCGTCGACCTGGGTGGCCGCTGCCGCCTGGGAGAGGAGCGTCGGGTCACGTTGCACGCGGCTCTCGTCGAGCCCGAGGTCCCGCGCGGTCGCGAAGAAGCGGTCCGCGGGGATCGCCATGACGCGGTTGTCCTCGTCGATCGCGGCCTCGAGGGCCCGCTGGATCCCTGGCCCGTTCGGTCCGGTGAAGGGCAGCAGCACGGCCTTCTTCTCGGCCTGGGCGGCTGTCGAGCTGCCCAGCAGGACGAGCAGGGCCAGGCCGATCCCCGACGGGAGGGGGCAGGACCGCCGGCGCGTCAGCACTCTGGTCATGTCAGAACCTCTCGATTGCAAAGGAGCTTTCGGGTTCGCCGCCCGGGGAGGCGTCACGGTCCTCGAAGCCGGCCCAGTGCTCGGACCCGGCCGCCTGGACGCCGCTGACCCGGAGCGCGAAGTCGTCGGGGTTGTCGCACTGGCGCAGCGCCTCTTCGAACAGGATGTAGTCGTTCTTCAGCAGGAACATCAGGGACTGGTCGAAGGTCTGCATCCCGTAGCTGATGGTCCCGCCAGCGATGGCCTCGCCGATCTCCCGGGTCCGGTCTGCATCGAGGATCAGCTCGCGGATGCGGGCGGTGGTGCGCATGACCTCCAGGGCCGGTACTCGGCCCTGCTTGTCCTTGCGGGGCACCAGGCGCTGGGAGATCACGGCCTTGAGCACGGAGGCGAGCTGCCGGCGGACGTGGTCGCGGTACTGCTGCTCGAAGACGCTGACGATCCGGTTGATCGCCTCGGGAGCGTTGAGGGTGTGCAGCGTGGAGAAGACCAGGTGGCCGGTCTCGGCCGCGAGCAGGGCGGTGTCGATGGTCTCGCGATCCCGCATCTCACCGATGAGGATCACGTCGGGGTCCTGCCGCAGGGCCGCCCGCAGGCCGGTGGTGAAATCCTTGGTGTCGGCGCCGATCTCGCGCTGGTTGATGATGCAGTGGTGGTCCCGCAGCAAGAACTCGATGGGGTCTTCGATGGTGACGATGTGCGCGGAGCGGTGCAGGTTGATGTGCTGGAGCATGGTGGCGAGGGTCGTCGTCTTGCCCGAGCCGGTGGTCCCGGTGACCAGCACCAGGCCGCGCTCCTCGAGCGCGATGCGCTCCAGCACCTTGGGCAGGAGGAGCTCCTCGAAGGAGTTCATGGTGCTGGGGATGACCCGCAGCGCCACCGAGATGATCCCCCGCTGCTGGAAGACGTTGGCCCGGAAGCGGGCGACGCCCTCGACCGTGTAGGCCAGGTCGACGTCCAGCCGGTCCTTGAACCGCTCCTTGTGGAACGGGTTCATCATCGTGATCGCCATGCGGCCGATCCCCTCGGCCGTGAGCCGCGGCGCGTCCTTCAGGGAGCTCAGCCGCCCGCGGACCCGCAGGATCGGCGGCAGCCCGGCCTTCAGGTGGATGTCGGACGCGCCGGCGCGGGTCGCATGCTCGAGGATGGTGTTCAGGTCCACGGCGTCCCCTGGCCTTCGAGACGGGGCCCAGAGTAGCACAGGCCGGCGGGCGCGTCACGAACCCAGGGGGGGCCGCGGGGAGGACCCGGGGGGGAAGCTCGTGGCGGCCCTACTCGGCGGTCGGCGTGGGGGCGGCGTTCAGCCGCTGGATCGCGAAGTGCTCGAGGAGCTTGGCCTCGATCTCGCGGGCGAGGTCGGGGTTGTCCCGGAACAGGGTGCGGACGTTGTCGCGCCCCTGGCCGAGCCGCTGGCCGCCGTAGGAGTACCAGGCGCCGGATTTGTCGATGATCTTGGCTTCTTCGGCGAGATCGACGAGCTCGCCCTCCCAGCTCACGCCCGAGCCGTAGAGGATGTCGAACTCGCACTCCCGGAAGGGGGGCGCCATCTTGTTCTTGACGACCTTCACCCGGGTGCGGTTGCCGACCTGCTCCTGACCGTCCTTGATCGCCCCGACCCGGCGGATGTCGAGCCGCTGGCTGGCGTAGAACTTGAGAGCGTTGCCGCCGGTGGTGGTCTCCGGGTTGCCGAACATCACGCCGATCTTCATGCGGATCTGGTTGATGAAGATCAGGATGGTGTGGGACTTGGAGACGGTGCCCGTGAGCTTGCGCAGGGCCTGGGACATCAGCCGGGCCTGCAGCCCGACGTGGGAGTCACCCATCTCGCCTTCGATCTCGGCCTTGGGCACGAGGGCCGCGACGCTGTCGACGACGATCACGTCCACCGCACCCGAGCGCACGAGCATCTCGGCGATCTCTAGGGCCTGCTCCCCCGTGTCGGGCTGGGAGATCAGCAGGTCGTCGGTGTTCACGCCGAGGCGGCGCGCATAGGTCACGTCGAGGGCGTGCTCCGCATCGATGAACGCGCAGACGCCGCCGGCCTTGTGGGCCTGGGCGACGGTGGAGAGGGCCAGGGTCGTCTTGCCCGAGGACTCCGGGCCGTAGATCTCGATGATCCGGCCCCGCGGGAAGCCGCCCACGCCGAGGGCGATGTCGAGCCCGAGGGAGCCGCTGGAGACCACCGGGAGCCCTTCGTACAGCGGCTGCTCCCCCTTCAGCCGCATGATCGAGCCCTTGCCGTACTGCCGCTCGATGGCCGCCATGGCCAGCTCGATGGTCTTCTCCTTGTTCTTCGCGTCGGTGCTGGATGCGGTTGCCGTGCTGGCTGCTGCCTTGGCCATGGATCAGGTCTCCTCTTCGCTCGGCCCCGCCGCGCTGCTGCCGGCGGAGGAGGCGGACGTCGTCGTGGTCGCCCGGCGCAGGGGAGCCCGGCGCAGGGTCTGGTAGATCGCTCCCTTCGGCGTGAGCCGGGAGCTGTAGAGGATGATCTCGCGCACGGTCACCACCGTCGGGGGGAAGAGGGCGACCGTGCCCAGCACCGGCGCGAGGTTCAGGGGGCTCTTCAGCCGGCCGAGGGTGATGTGGGCCGAGAACGGACGCTCCTCCCGGGGCAGGCCGATCTGCTCGAGGGAGTCCTCGACGGTCGTGGCCAGGGGGAGGAGGCCGTCGCCGGTCGCGCCGGCCCACAGGACCCGGGCCCGCTGCAGGGAGGGGAACGCGCCGACGCCCCCGAGGGTGAAATCGAAGGTCTCGCAGCGTGCCGCGGCCTCGCTCAGCCGGTCGCCGAGCGCGGCCACCAGGGGCTCCTCGATCTCGCCGAGGAACCGCAAGGTCAGGTGCAGGGATGCCGGGCTGGTCCAGGAGATGCCCGGGCGCCAGCTCTCCAGGGAGCCCTGCAACCGGCGCTGGTAGTCCCGCAGGGTGTCGATGGCCTTGACGGGGAGGTTGGTGGCCACGAAGGCCCGGATCGTGCTCATGCTCTTCCTGCTCCTCGGTCGCGGTGGCCGGCGTGTGCGGGGGGCGTCCCCTCGGGCAGGCCACGGCAGGAGGGATTGTAGGGGGTCGGCCGGAGCTTGGCAACGGGAAAATGCCGGACAAATGTTCAGTGAAGCGGCGGGCCGTGCCGCCTCGCGACGGTGGTCAGCGGCTGCCCAGACGCCGGTCGCCCCGCCAGGTGCCCCGGAACTCCTGATCGCCGCGCTGGCCATCGACGAGGATCCAGCCCCGGTAGTGGCCGTTCTCCAGTCGGTCGACCATGAGGTCCATGTCGTCCTCTTGCAGCTCGCAGCTCCCCTCGATGGCCAGCACGCTGTCGAAGGAGAGCGCCTCCAGGAGGTTGGTCGCGGTGTCGCCGAGCAGGTTGGCCGCGCCCTCGCACCAGCCGATCGCGTCGTCGACGTCGAAGCCGACGTCGATGCCCAGGTAGCTCCCGCCCCACTCGCCGTCGTTGCCGGTGATGGACCAGGCGAGGCCCTCGCAGTCGATGAGGTTGATCAGGGCCTCGGAGATGGACCGGGCGCCGTCCGCGATGAGCGGGAGCACCACGTTGTTCAGCACGAAGAGGATCAGCCGGCCGTACTGCAGGTTGATGTTGTGCGGGTCCATGACGAGCTGGTTGAAGTTGGTGGCCCGGGCGTTGAAGGTGGCGTAGACCGCCTCGATGGGCTCCTCGGCCTGGAGCAGGTCCTCCATGTTGAACTCGTAGCGTCCGCAGTCGGGCGGCGAGCCCTCGTCGCAGTTGAGCCGCCAGTACAGGGCGATCCCCACCCACTCCTCGGTGCCCGCGACCGTGAAATCGGAGCCGGTCTTGTCGAAGCGGGTGACCTGGATCAGCTCCAGGTGGGTGACGATCTGCAGCAGGTCGTCGCCGACGGTCAAGAAGTCCAGCAGCCAGTCGGGCGCGACGCTCAAAATCCAGTCGTTGATCCAGGGCTCGGCGATGTCCTGGACCTGATCGATGACCCAGAAGATCACCTCGACGATGATGTTGTCGAAGAAGGCCTCGATCAGGCTTTGGATGCCGTCGATGAGGAACTCGGCGATGTTCCGGTCGCCGAAGAGGACGTCGAGCCGTTCGATGACGTCGCCCGCGACGCCGGGGATGGCCCCGGTGAAATCGTAGCGTCCGACGACGTCGTAGGTGCCGACGGTCTGCAAGGGCTTGACGACCATGGTGAGGGTCACCCGGGCGGTGTCGTTGGCCGGGATGATCACGCCGTCCTGGCAGCCGGTCGCGGCCATGGTCCGCAGGCTGGCGTTGCCGCACATGCCGCGCGCCCAGATCGTCACCGGCTGGTTGGCGATGAACTGCTGGGCATCGAAATCGGTGGTCTCGTTGACCGTGGGGAGGGTGGTCTTCTTCAGCTCGCCGAAGGGCTGGACGATGGGGTTGTACGGGCAGCGGTTGGTGCCCGGCATGACGAAGATCTCGATAGGGCCGATGCGCGCCGGGCCGACGCCCTCCAGGGTGACCTGGAGGCGGCCGGTGGGGTAGTCGATGACCCGGACCTGGACCAGCACCGGCTGGCCATAGCCGTCGAGGCTCACCTGCACGGTGAGCTGTCCGGGGGAGGTGCCCAGGTACAGGCTGTTCTCGGCCCGACCGCGCTCGTCGGTGAAGACCGTCTCGTCGGAGAGGGACGCGTTGCCCGGGTTCTCCGAGGTGATCGCGAAGCGCACCGGCATGTTCGGGACGCGGATCCCGGTACTGGCGAAGACGTGCGCCGCCAGGGTGTGGCGGGTCGTGACCTGGCCCTCGATCTCTTCCGGCTCGACGATCAGGATGGCGAAGGGACCCTGGTCCCCGGAGTCGGGCCAGTCGAAGCCGCTGTCCGGGCGGCCGTTCCCGGCTGCCGGCTTCTCGTCCTGGCAGGCGCCGAGGAGCGAGGCGAGCAGCAGAGCCGACGAGAGCAGCGCAGCATGTCTCATGGCGATACCTGCTTCCGGCGCGCGCCGGGATGACCTCTCCATGGTAGCGGAGCGCGGCCCCCGGCACAAGCGAGCCCGCGGACGGGTCCCGCACCGGCGGGAGCGAGCCGCACGGTCCCGGGAGGCGACCCGGAGTCCGTGGCCGTGGACGACGGGGTCAGTTGATGGCGGGCGCGCCGGTCCCCTCGGCCTCCGGGGTCTGGATGATCGGCCAGGTCTCGCCGGTGATCGTCGAGAGCAGCCAGACGTCGGGGTTGCTGCTGCCCGTGGGGGGGGCGGTGAAGACGATGTAGCGGCCGTCGCTGGAGAGCCGCCAGAGGCTGCTCGGCTTGGTGATGTCGACGCCGACGGGCTCGGGGAGCTGGCGGTGGCTGTCGGCGTTGAGATCGTAGACGTAGAACGTGCCGGCCTTCAGCCACTCGGTGCGCGCGGTGGTCGCGGGCAGGCTGCGGAAGACGACGTGCCGTCCCGTGGAGCTGAGGTGGCAGTCGTAGTTGTTCAGCTCCGCGAGGCTGTAGCCGCTGCAGATGTCGCGCTTCGCCTCGTCGGCGATCACCAGGATCTGTCCGACCCGGCCCTCGGACTGGGGCGACTGGCGGTAGCAGAGGACGTCGCCGTTGACCGAGAGGCGGGGGTCCTTCTCGTGGTAGGCCTCCGACTCGGTGAGGTTCTTCGTGTCCCGTAACACGGCGTTCCACAAGAAGATGTCGTTGTTCCCGGTGGGGTCGCTGTGGAAGACGATCTGCTTGCCGTCGTCCGCGAGGGAGGGGGTCCCGGTGCTCCCCTGCTGCTCCCAGAACGTGGTCTCCTCGTTGCGGGCGCGCTCCAGCCGGACCAGGTTGGTGGTGGTGGCGTGGGCCTGTTGGTAGGCCAGAAAGAGGCCGCCCGAGCTGATGACCGGGTTGCGTACGGCGAGGGCGCCGGCCGTGTTGGCGGTCATCACCGAGCTCACGGTGTCGGTGGTCAGGTCGGCCAGCAGGATCTGGGTGCCGCCGGCCTCGGCGAAGGCGACCCAGTCACCGTCGGGAGAGACGTGGGGGGTCGAGGGGTTGCCGATGCGCATCTCCAGGCAGCGGCGCTTGGTCTCCTGCGTGGGCGAGGTCCCCTGCCAGTAGCAGAGGCGCCGCGTCGTGCCGCCCGGGACTGGCTGCGTGTAGACCACGGTGATCTTGGAGCTGGCCGGGGCGAGCTCCTTGGCCTCGATCCCGTCCTTCTTGCGGACCCGGCCCGCCCACTCGTCGACGCCGCCGTCACCCCCCAGATCGGGCTCTCCGGCGTCCACCGGGCCGCCGTCGGGGAGCCCGCCGTCTGCCGCGCCCTCGCCCTCGGCCCCTTCGCCCTCGCCCTCGCCCTCACCCTCGCCCTCGCTCCCCCGCTCCTCGTCGCAGGCCGCGACGGTCATGGCCGCGGCCACGACGCCGAGCTGGAAGAGTCGGAGGGCCTTCCGCAGATCGCTCATGGTGCCGCCTCCTGGGCTGCCGGGAGCAGACTCCCGCCCCCTGCAAGGTGCCAAATCACCTCCCCTGGCGTCAACGCCCGGCGGCCGGCAGGGGAGTGGGGCTGCTCGGCGGGGTCTTCGTCGCCTGGAGGTCGGGCCGGGAGGGGTCCCCCGGAGAGGGAGGGGAGGGGAGGGCCGGGTTGCGATCCCCGAGCAGGATCAGTTGCAGCCCCACCCCGAGGTCCGACGCCGTGGCCACCGCCTCGAAGAGGGGCAACAGCGGCTCCAGGACAGCGAGGTCCTCGGGCGCGAGCCGGAGGCGGGCCCGCTGGACGAACTCCGTGGCGAAGGGCGCGAGCAGGTGCAGCTCCGGGCCGGGATGGAGCCCGGGGAGCAGGAACAGGGACAGGAGCTGGTCGGTGTCGAGCCGCTGCTTCTCGAGGAAGGGGCCGATCCGGGCCTCGGTCGCGGTCGAGCGGGCGAAGAGGTCGGGGCGATCCCGGAGCTGTCGCAGCTCCTCGCCGTCCAGGCCATTGTCCCACAGGTAGCGGATGGGCAGGGTCACCGTCGGCTCCAGCTCGGCCGAGGAGGCCAGCAGATCGTCGACCACCTGCAAGAGGAGCTGCTCCAGCCTGGCCGGGAGGGGCAGCGGCAGCTCGCCGACGCAGCTCAGGGGCCACTCGCTGGCCAGGGGCGAGGCCGGCCGCAGCGCCTCGCAGTCCTTGCAGCGGCGGCGGAGGCGGTAGAGCTCCTGCAGCCGCCGCAGCAGCTCGGCCGGCTCGCTGCTGAGGCGCTGCGGAGGGCCACCGGCCTCGAGCTGGTACTCGAGGGTGCCGACCCTGGCGATGGCTCCGGAGAATGTTGCTTTGGTACCAGTGAGCAACTGGGCGCGCAGCCGGGGATCGTGCAGCAGCGGAGCGATCTCCTCGAGGGAGAGGCGGCTGGACAGCCGGCAGTTCTTCTGGAGCTGGTAGTACAGGACGGTCATCGCGCGCGGAGCACCTCCGGTCCTCCCGAGGGTCTACCATGCTTCGCTGGCGGAGCTCAACCGAGCCGCTGGCGGGACCTGGTCCGCGGAGGGCGGGCGAAGTGGGCCCAAGAACGCGAAAGAGCCCGAGCTGAGACCAGCCCGGGCTCTCTGGTGCGAGGAAGGGGACTTGAACCCCTACGGCCTAAACGGCCACTAGGCCCTCAACCTAGCGCGTCTGCCAATTCCGCCACCCTCGCTTCCGGCACGAAATACTAGACGGAGGATGGCGGGTGGTCAAGGTGAAACCCACGGTCGGGATCCACTTCGTCGTCCTCGGGGCCGATCACCGGGCACTTGACAAGCCCGGCCACCTGGGATGGACTCGGGGGAACCTATCGAGCAGTCGACTGCTGGCTCTCTGGGCGTCCGGGCGAGGCCACGGCTCGTGCACGCTCTCCCGTGCGCCGGGGCGCCTCGTCGGCGAGGAGAGGTCGGATGAGCGCACTCCAGCAACCCAAGGGCGCGGCCCGCACGGGCCGGACCCTGTCTTCCGAGGCGCGCCTGGTCGCGCGGGAGACGATGCACCAGCGCGGCGTGTTCAACCGCTACCTCCGCCTGGTGTCCACCGCGGCGGCTCCCCAGGAGCTGCGCGCCGAGTTCTTGAGCATCCTCCCGGGCTATGCGCGGCGCAACGGGCTGGATCGTCGCATCCTGCTCGACGTCGGCGTCCCCAAGGCAGACCTGGACGAGGTCGCGTTCCTCGACTAAGCAGTCCGTCGTCCGCCCGGCCACGACCGCGGGCGACGGGCGTTCCTTCCGACGGACCGGGGGCCAGTGCAGATGCTCGCAGGAGCCGGCAGCCGGCTCCTGGACCGTGCGCGCTTCGTGCTCGTGCGGCCCAGGGGTTCACTGAACATCGGGCTGGTGGCCCGAGCCTTGAAGAACATGGGGCTGCGCCGGCTCGATCTGGTCGCGCCCCCCGCCTACCGGGAGCGCATCGCCCGCTCCATGTGCTCCCGGGCGGAGGACCTGCTCGACCGCATGCGGGTCTTCGACGATCTCCCGTCGGCGCTGGCGGAGGCCGATCTCGTGGTCGCCGCGACGAGCCGCCAGGGGGCGCGCCGAGGGCCCTTCTTCGATCCGGTCGGCCTCGCCCAGCACCTGCTTTCGGCGCCGGGCGACGGTGATCTGGTGCTCGTCCTCGGCCCCGAGGATCACGGCCTGGCCGCGGCCGACCTGGACCATTGCCCCTTGCGGGTCACCATCCCCACGGATCCCGCGTACCCCTCCCTCAACCTCGCCCAGGCGGCCCAGGTCCTCGCGTACGAGCTGCGGCTGGCGGCCCTCGGTGAGCCCCGCGCGGCCCTCGTCGGCTCTGCCCCGGCCACTACTGCCCCGGCCGCCTCGGGCGCCTCACCCGTGAGCCCCGCCGCGGCCCTCCATCGGCCAGCCACGCGGGGCGAGCTGGAGGGGTTCTACGGACAGCTCGAGGAGCTGCTGGATCGCATCGGGTTCCTCAACCCCCAGAATCCCCGCCACATCCAGACGTCGCTGCGCCGGCTCTACGATCGCGCCGCGCCCGACCTGCGCGAGGTCCAGATCCTCCGCGGCATCCTGAGTAGCTGTACGCGGCTGCTGGACCGGCAGGACGACGACGGCTGAGCTGGCGCCTGGCCCTCCGGTCGGATCGGCGCGCCGACGAGGCGGTCGGGATCGAAGCTGTCCGTCGCTAGCGCGGCGATCGGGAACCAGCGCAAATGGCTGCAGATCATCCTGGTGAGCGAGCAGCGAGGCCTTGGCACAACTCCCCGCACGAAAAGAATTCTCTCGCAGAGCCGCAGAGCCGCAGAGGGCTCAGCCAGAGTGAGCACTTTGCTCTGCGAACTCTGCGGCTCGGCGAGAGATTTTGCAGCTCGAGCCGGGTGCAGGAGGAGATTGGCAAGGAATCCGCCCACTCGGACCGGCTGCACCCAGCGCAAATCCTTCCTTCGTTCCTACCTTCCTCAGGGATCTTTCTGACAGGATCCCCCGCCCGCTATGACCGCGCCTCAGCCCGATGTGGACCGCGCGGCGGGCTCGCGGAGCCTGGCCACCAGGGCTCTTCCATCCAGCCGCAGTTTGCGCTTGGTGACGACGTCGAGGGC
>JAVEVO010000168.1:0-14473 GCA_034005005.1 Myxococcota bacterium | reverse complement strand
TAGCCTGGCGCCTAGCGGCGGAGCTGCTGCGCGGCGTCCTGGACCCGCTCGCACGCGACCGCGGAACCTTGCTCGCAGGCCCGCTGCATGGCCGCCCGGGCTCCGGCGGCATCGGCCTTGCCCCCGCGGCCCGTGCGCAGGGCCTCGGCGAGCTCGAAGCAGCCTTCCCCGTCGCCCAGGTCGCAGGCCCGCTGCAACAGGCCCCGCCCCGCGGCCTCGTCCCGCGGTCCGCCCTCGCCCGCGAAGCGCATGAACGCGAGGTTGGCGCAGGCCGCGCCCTCCTCCTGGGTGCAGCCCTGCTCGAAGAGGGCCATCGCGCGGGCCGGGTCGGGCTGGCCGGACGCACCCTCGACGAAGATCACCCCGAGGTCGTTGCAGCCGCGTCCATCGCCGCTCGTGCAGGCCTGCTGGAAGAAGTCCCGGGCCTGGTCGAGGTCTCGGGGGCCGCCCGTGCCGTCGGCCCACAGCAGGGCGAGGCCGTAGCAGCCGGCCCCGCTCCCCGCGCGGCAGCCCCGACCGAACAGCTCCCGGGCGCGGGCCGCATCGGCCGGTCCGCCCACGCCGTCCACCCAGAGGTCGCCGGCGGCGCTGCAGCCCTCCGCGTCGCCTCGCTCGCAGCCCTGCAAGAAGAGGCTCCGGGCCCCGGCCTCGTCCGCGGGCCCGCCGCCGCCGCGCTCCAGGAGGGCCGCGAGGTTGGAGCAACCCCGGCCATCTCCCAGGTCACAGCCCGCCCGGTAGCGGGTGCGCGCCGCGGCCAGGTCGGGCGCGGCGCCGATGCCCAGCTCCAGGAGGTAGCCGAGCAGGGTGCACGCGGGCCCGGAGCGGAGCTGGCAAGCCTGCGCGAGCACGGTCCGGGCCTGCTCGGGGCGCGCCGGGAGCCCCGCACGTCCCTCGAAGAGCAGCTCGCCGAGGCTCAGGCAGTCGGCCGCCACGCCCTGGGCGCACCCGGCCTCCAGGGCCGCCAGCGAGGCCGCGGGGCCCGCCTCCGGGGTCGGGCCGGCCAGGGTCGGGGCCGGGGCCGGAGGGGCCGGGGCCGTGCCGGTCGTCGGTCCGGCCGGCGAGGCCGCGGGGGCCGCCGGGAGCGCTGCACCCTCGCCGGCCGCGGCCGGGGACTGGGCCAGGACGGTCGCGGCCGGCCACGACCAGCAGAGCAAGGCGGTCGCCGCCGCCTTCCCGAGGAGTCTGCCGTTCATCCGCTTCTCCATCTCCACACCCTCTCGCACCCTGGGTCTGACGACGCGGGCGAGGCGATGTTCAGTCCGCCGCGTCGAGCTGCCACGTCTCGGGCTGGGCCCCCGCGATCCGGCAGCGGACCGTCGTCGGTCCGAGCTCGAAGAGGGCCCAGGCCGCGGCCGCCTCGGGGGGGAGGTCGGGCGCGGCCACGTTCTCGGTCAGGCTCTGCACCGTGAAGTAGGGGATGCCGGCGATCCGCTGGACGCGGCTCCAGTGGAGGTGCCCGCCGATCACCGCCCGGACCTTGCCGCTCTGCTCGAGGAGCCGCCGCACCTCGGCCCGCTGCTCCAGCAGGCAGCGCTCGGGGTAGCCCTCGAACCAGGGGTTGCCGGTGAGGTCCGGTTCGGCGAGGGACTGGTGCGTGAAGAGGACCACTGGCCGGTCGGCCAGCGCGAGCTGGGCCGCGAGGCCCGCGAGCGCGTCCGGCTCGCACCAGCAGCGCGTCGCGGTGGCATGTCCGGCCAGCGTCAGCACCCAGAACCCGCCCCGGTCCAGCGGCGCGGCCAGGGCCGCGGGGCCCTGCAAGCGGGCGAGGTCGTCCGGCCCGAGGTTGACCTCGTCGTGATTGCCGGTGACGTGCAGCAGGGGGGCGTCGAGCCGCTGCAGGCTCGCCATCACCTCCCCGTACGCGTGGAGGTCCGTCGCCCGGTCGACGTCCTCGATCGCGTCGCCGAGGTGCACCACCAGGTCCGGGCGAACCCGATCGTTGAGCGCGGTGACGACCTCGTCGAGCAACGGCAGCGCCAGCTCCCCCAGCTTGCGCACCTCACCGGCGAAGCGGGTCCGCGGCCCATGGTGGATGTCGCTGACGACGGCCAGGCGCAGCGAGGACGGCGCGTCCTTTGCGGTCCGGTGCTCGGGCATGCAGCCACCTCTCGCTGCAGGCGAGGCGGGCGACCACCGCCTCCGGCCCCCAGCGCTGCGGTTCGACTATAGCCAGGCCGTGGCCGGCTGCAACCGGCGGTTGCCTGGCGCTGGTCACCCGGCTACAGTGGGACGTCGGCGCTGCCACCCCCCGGCAAGGAGCCCGCGTGCCTCCTCGACCTCCCCGGACCGCGTCCGCGCTCGCCCGGTGGCTCTGCGGCCTGCTGGTCTCCCTGGCGCTCGGCGCCTGGGGAGGCTGCCAGCCGGAGCCCGCGACCCCGTCCGGGGCCGGTCCCGGGGTCGCCGCGCCGGTCAGCGCCCGCTTCTGGTTCTCCTACGGCGGACGGAACCGCGAGGTGCTCGAGGAGCTGATCGCCCGCTTCCATGCGTCCCAGCCCCACTATCGGATCGACGCCACCTTCCAGGGGAGCTACTTCGACGCCCTCGCCAAGCTGCGCACCGCCTTGATCACCCACGAGGGCCCGGATTTCACCCACGTCATCGGCGAGGTCCTGCCCTATCTCTGGACCGCGGGCGTGCTGCAGGACCTCCGGCCCTACCTCACGGGCGAGCTGCCCTTCGATCCGGCCGACCTGGTCCCCGAGTTGACCCAGGAGCGGATGTTCGCCCCCCTCGCGGGCACGGAGCCGCCGCCGCTGTTCGCCCTGCCCTTCAATCGCTCCACGCCCATCGTCTTCTACGACCGGGACCTCTTCGCGGCCGAGGGGCTGAGCCCGCCCACCACCTGGGAAGAGCTGCGGGGGGTGGCGCGCCGGCTCACTCGCCGGGAGGGAGCGGTCACCACCCGCTGGGGGCTGGAGATCCCCGTGGACTGGTGGTTCTGGGTCGCGCTCCTGTACCAGGCCGGCGGCCAGCTCCTCGATGCGACCGGCGAGCAGCCCCGCTTCCAGGAGGCTGCTGGTCAGGAAGCCCTGCAGTTCCTCACGGATCTGGTACTAGAGGACCAGGTCCTGCGTCCCCCGCCCGGGCAGGACTACAACGCCTGGGAGGTCGCCAACAATGACTTCCTCGCGGGTCGGGCCGCGATGATCTGGACCTCCACCGCGTTTTTATCCTACCTGACCGACAACGCTCCCTTCCGGGTCGGGGCGGCGCCGCTCCCCGGCCACGCGACGTTCGGGGTGCCCACCGGCGGGACCTTCTTCGTCCTGCTGCGGCGCGCCTCGCCCGAGGCCAGCCGGGCGGCCTGGGCCTTCCTCCACTTCATGATGCAGCCCGCGCAGACCGCCTACTGGTCCCGCCGGACCGGCTACCTGCCGGTGAACGTGAAGGCCCTCGCGCTGCCCGAGATCGCCGAGCTGTACCGGCAGGATCCCAACTACCGGGTCGCGCTCGATCAGCTCGCGGTGGCCCGGCCGTTCCCCTTCTCCCCCGCGCTCTTCACCATCCAGCGCGAGCAGCTCGCGCCGCGGCTCGACCTGCCGGTCCTCGGGCTGTCCGACGTCGCGTCCGCGCTGGAGCAGGCGGCCGCGGGGGCGCGGGGCGTCCTCTGGCGCCAGCGGCACCGCTGCCGTGTGGTCGACCGGTGATGCGGCGTCCATCCCGGCAGCCGTGCGCGGCGGGCGGTCGGTGGACCGGCCCCTTGCTGGTGGCCCCCTCCTTGCTGCTGTTCGGGATCTTCTTCCTCTATCCGGTGATCTATTGCTTCTGGCTGAGCCTGCAGAGCTGGGACATGCTCTTGCCCCCCTGCCCGGTGGGGCTCGACAACTACCGCCGGCTGCTCGTGGAGGGGGAGCTGCTGCCCGTGCTCGGGCGGACGCTGGCCTACTCCCTGGCCAGCCTCGGGGTGACGCTCGGCGGCGGGCTGCTGCTGGCCCTCGCGCTGCAGCGCCCGGGGCGCTCGACGGGGCTGCTGCAGGGCCTGGTCTTCAGCTCCTACGTCGTCTCCTGGGTCGGCGTCTCCTTGCTGTGGACCTGGATGCTCGACCCGACCTCGGGGATCGTCAACCGGCTGCTCCTCCTGCTCGGCGTGGCCGGCCCGGACTGGTTGGGCGATCCCACCTGGGCGCTCGTCGCGCTCATCGGCGTCACGGCCTGGAAGACGGTCGGGTACAGCATGGTGGTCTTCCTCGCCGGCCTCCAGTCCATCCCCACCGACCTGTACGAGGCCGCGGCGCTCGACGGCGCGACCCCCTGGCAGCGCTTCTGGCGGATCACCTGGCCCTTGCTGCGGCCGACCACGATCTTCTTGACGATCACCACGTTCATCTTGTCGTTCCAGGCCTTCGACGTGGTGCGGGTCATGACGCAGGGTGGGCCGGCCCGGTCGACGACGATCTACGTCTACTACATCTGGGAGGCGGCCTTCCTGTTCTTCGACGCCGGAGGCGCCGCGGCGGCCACGATCCTCTTCTTCGTGGTGATCCTCGGCCTGACCGTCCTGCAGTGGCGGTTCGCCGGGCAGCGCACCGGCACGGGAGAGGAGATCTGATGGTCCGTCGGCGTCCCCGGTCCTGGTCCGGCGACCTCCGCCTCGGCGGTGGGCGGGGCTTGCTGCTGTTCGCCGCCGCGGTCGCGGTGCTCGAGGTGATCCCCTACGTCTGGATGGTGCTGTCGAGCCTGATGAGCCTGCGCGAGGCCGGCACCGGCGCGTGGTGGCCGGCGCAGCTCCGGTGGGACAACTACCAGGAGGTGCTCCGGGCGGCCCCCTTCGGCCGGTACTACCTCAACACCCTGCTCGTCTGCGTCGCGATCGCCGGGCTGCAGCTCGTCTTCGCCTGCACCGCGGGGTACGCGTTCGCCCGGCTGCGGTTCCCCGGGCGCGACCTGGTCTTCGGCCTGGTCCTCGCCTGCCTGCTCATCCCGCCCCAGGTCCGCTTCGTGCCGGTCTTCCTGCTGCTCAACGAGCTGGGGCTGCTCAACGGCTACCTGGCCCTGATCTTGCCCCACTCGGTCTCGGCCCTGGGCACCTTCCTCATCCGCCAGGCCTTCCTCGTCGTCCCCGAGGAGGTGGTCGAGGCCGCCCGGCTGGACGGCGCCTCCACCCTGCGGATCCTCTGGAGCATCATGGTGCCCATCGCCCGCCCGACCCTGGTCGCCTTCGCCCTGTTCTCCATCGTCTACCACTGGAACGATCTCTTCTGGCCCCTGGTGATGACCTCCGACGAGTCGGTGCGGACCTTGCCGCTGGGGGTCGCGATGCTCCGGGAGGAGGGGACCGGCGTGCGCTGGCATCTGCTGATGGCCGCCAACGTGCTCATGGTGATGCCCCTGCTCGCCCTGTTCGCGCTCGCGCAGCGTCAGATCGTGCGGGCCTTCCAGCTCTGAGCGGGAGGCATGAGGGGAGCGAGCCTGGTCCTTTGGTCTTGGTCTGGCCGGCCCACGGAGGGTCGGGGCAGGGAGCTGGAGATGGGCCACAAGCCATCGCGAGGGGGGCTGGATCAGAGCGCGGGCTTCGGCAACCCCCTGCTCGCCGAGAGACTCCGGGCGCTCACGAGGGGCCAGGCCGCCCCCGCCCCCGCCTCGGCCCCGGAGCGCGCGGGGGACGTGGCGCGGTCCCCGGAGCCGGGACCGGAGCCGGCGAGCCTGACCGGCGATCCGCCCCTCGACCTCGCCGCGTGCGGCAAGCTGGTCCTGCGCCGGGAGCGCAAGGGACGTGGCGGGCGCACGGTGACCGTGATCGCGGGGCTCCTCCTGCCCGCCCCCGGCCTCGCCGAGGTCGCCCGGCGGCTGCGCCGCGCCCTCGGCTGCGGGGCCTCGGTCGAGGGAGACACGATCGTGCTGCAGGGAGACCTCGGGGAGCGGGCCGCCGAGTGGCTCACGGCCCGGGGGGCGCGGCGCGTGGTCAGGGGGTAGGCTGGCAGACCCCGTCGACGCAGCGGCAGCCGGTGATCGGCGGGAGCAGGTCCTCGTCCGCACAGCTCACCGGAGTCTGGCAGGCCGTGAGCTCGGCCTGCACGCAGCGGGTCCCGATGGTCCCCTCGCAGCAGACCTCGGGGGCGCAGTCCGCGTCGAAGCGGCAGAGCTCGCGGGCGGGGGGGCGACCTTCCCGGCAGACTCCTTTGTCCTGGAGCCTCCCCGGGTCGAGGTGGGAGCAGTGGTACGGCGCCGGGCAACTGATCCCCGTGGTCCCCTCGCAGCGTCCGACGATGCAGCCCTCGTCGGTGCAGAGGCACAAGGGCGGTGACGGCGGCGCGCCGGGACACTCCCGGCTGCAGGGGAGCGGCTGCTCGTGGAGCCGCGCACAGACGTAGTCGCAGGAGCAGCTATCGAAGAAGGGCTCGCAGGGCTCGACGCCGGCCGCGCACCGCCCGGGCTCGGGGATGCAGCGAGTGTCCACGCAGCGCTGCCCCTCCCGGCAGTCGGCCGGCCGGGTGCAGCCGACCTCGGGGGCGCAGGCCTGGAGCGGGCCCGCGGTGCACACCTCCCAGGGGGGGCAGTCGTCGTTGGTCCGGCAGCCCGGCTGGCAGAAGCAGCCGTTGCAGTACTCCCCGGCCGGGCAGGTGTCGTCCTGCTCGCACTCGCAGCCGCGACACTCGCCGCTCTCGACGTGGCAGCGGCGCGGCAACTGGCAGTCCCCGTCGTTCTTGCAGCCGGGGATGCACGCGCAGTCGAGGCAGCGCTCGCCGTCGCCGCAGTCCGCGCTGGTGACGCAGTCGCAGGGGGGCTCGCACGCGCCGCACTGCTGCAGGTCGCACTCCAGCCCCTCCGCGCAGGGCGCGTCCGCGCTGCAGGTCGGCTCGGTGCGGAGTTGGCAGCGGCCCTCGCGGCAGTCGGTGGCGTTGGGACAGTCCAGGAAGTCCTCGCAAGCCTTCGGGAAACAGGCGGAGCACCCGTCGCCGTAGACCTGGCAGACGTCGGCGGAGGAGCAGTCCCAGTCGGCCGCGCAGCGAGTGGCGCAGCGGCCCGTGACGCAGCCGCCGGTCAGGCAGTTGCCCTCGAGCTCGGGGGTCTTGCCCGGCGGGCAGGTCGGCGCCTCGGTGACGGTGCAGACGGCCGGCTCGAGCTGACAGGCGCCGGTCAGGCAGCCACAGGCGTTGCGGCCGGGGCGCTCTCCGCAGGGGCAGCTCGGGGGCTCGACCGCCGGACAGGCCTTGAGGCGGCAGTCGCCGGTGCGGCAGCCGCGCTCGTCCCGCAGCTCCTCCTCGCAGACGCCACACTCGGGATCGGCCACGGGGGGGCAGTCGATGCCGCAGCCGCCGGTGTAGCAGCAGGTGCCACGGTCATCGCACACCTGCTGCGGGACCTGGCCCTCGGGGCAGCGGGGGGGAGTGGTCCGGGAGCAGCCGCAGAGCACGGCGGACAGACAGCCGTTGTCGTCGCGCAGGTGGGTCTGCCCCGTGGGGCAGCTCGGGAAGTTGCGCCAGTCGGGGCAGTCCTCGCAGCGCCAGGGCCCCTCGGTGCACTCGCCCACGGGGGGGTCCTGGACCAGGTACTGGTTCTCGCTGCAGTTGGGGAGCGGCCGCCAGCCGCAACCGCTGTCCGGCGGATCGCCGAGGTCGGTGAGGCCGCTGTCGGTCGGCCCGGTGGGCTCGCCGCCGTCCCCGTCGCCACAACCACTCCCGAGGAGCAGGACACCCAGTCCCAGGGCCGGGGCCAGCCTGGCGAGCCGTCGCCAGGCCGGGGAACCGTCGTTGCCGTTTTCGCTGCGCCAGGCTGCTCGCCCGCTCATGCTCGCTCTCCGTCTGCTGTGCCCGCCGGCGGCCTCCCGGCGGGCCGGGGCGGTGATCGATCCCACGGGGCATCATAGCGAGGGGGCGGCACGGCGGCAACGGCCCCCCGGGGAAGGCTCCGGCCGCTGGTCCACCGCCCGCGGCCTCCATTGCCGAGGGGCGAATCGTGTGCTACCTGTGCCGCACGAGAGGGCCGGTCCCGTCGCGGGGCCCGGGGGAGCCCGGATCGTGGGAGCCATGGACGAGGAGCTCGATCTGAGAGAGGCGCTGCTGGCCGAGGCCGAGGTCTGCCTCGACCACGGCGACCCCGAAGGCGCCCTGCAGTCGGCCGAGGAGGCCCTGCGGGTGGATGGCGAAGCGCAGGCGGTCGTCGAGGCCCACCACCTGCGGGCGCTGGCCCTGCGGGAGCTGGGGCGCATCGAGGAGGCCCTGCAGGCGGTCGAGACCGCCCTCGCCCGGGATCCGGGGTACGCCGAGGCGGCCCTCACCCGGGGGGACCTGCTGATCTTCGACCTCGGCGAGCTGGAGCGAGGGCTCGAGGTCTGCAACACCTTCCTCCGGGAGGAGCTGGAGGACACCCTCTACTCCGACTTCCTCAACCTCAAGGGCAACGCCCTGGCCGAGCTCGGGGACTTCCCCGCGGCGCTGGGCTGCCTCCGCCGGGCCGCGGAGCTGAGCCCCGAGCGGGAGGACCTCGCCACCCGTGGCTGGGTCCTGTTCGAGCTCGGTCGCCTGGAGGAGGCGGTGGCGGCCTTGCAGCTCGCCTGCCAGCCCGGCCTCCCGCAGAATGCAGCCAACCACTTCTATCTGGCCGTGGCGCGCTCCCGGCTGGGCGACGAGCGCGCCGCGGCGAGCCACCTGCGCATCGCCGCCCGCCTGGAGCCCGACCTCTACCAGCAGCCGTGCCCGCATCCCCCGGAGCTGCTGCTGCAGGTGCTCGAGGAGGTCATCGCCACCTTGCCGGCCCTGCTCCAGCGCCGGTTGCCGGGTGCCGTGCGGCGCCTGGTGGAGTGGCCCGACCTGCAGCACCTCGGCCAGGGGCGGGAGCGGCTGAGCCCCCTGGCCCTGCTGCAGCTCTGGGACGGCCGCGACCTCCCGACGCCCGCCCCGGACGACGACGGCGACGAGCCCGACGAGGCCGCGCCCCTGCCTCCCGCCGAGGAGGCCGAAGGCGACCAGGAGATCCGGGAGCTGCGACTGTTCACCCGCAACCTGTCCCTGATCTGCCCCGACCGGGAGAGCCTGGCCGAGGAGCTGCAGCTCGCCCTCTGGGGAGAGTTCAACCGGTTGCTCGATCTGCGCGAGGCGGATTTCGTGTCGACCAGCCTGCACTGAGCGAGGTCCGGTCGGATGCGTTGACCTCGGTCGGCAGCCTGGCTACTGTCCCGGTCCAGGTCCCGGCAAGGCGGTCGGCTGGCCCGCGGCCGGCCCCGCAACGGAGCGCGAGCCATCGTCAAGCGTAGCCCAACTCGATCCCTCCCGCGCGGCAAGCACCCGGAGATCCGTCCGCACGTGCCGGCCGTGCTCCGCGGCGCCTCGCCGAGCCGGTTGATCGAGGCCGCGACCGATCTGGCCCGCCGGGGGGGCGATCTGCCCGCGCTGCAGCTTCTGGCGGCCGCGCTCCAGGCGAGCCCGCGCCATCCGCAGGGGCACCTGCTGCGGCTCGAGCTGCTGCGACGGGTCGGCCCCGAGCGGGATCTGGCCGCCTGGCTGTCCTCCCTCCGGGCCCTGTACGAGCGCGCCGAGGCGACGCCCAGCATGGTCCTCGAGCTGGCCCTGGTCGAGGAGCGGCTCGGGGAGACCACCTCGGCCCTCGATCACTACCACGAGGTGCTCGCGCTCGGCGCGCTGCGTGCCGCGGCCCTCCCGCTGGTGGAGCTGGCCCAGGCGGGCGTCCAGCGCTGCGAGCAGCTCGTCGCCGCAGCCGCGGCCGCGGCCGAGGCGGCCCGGCCTCGGGCCCCGGCCCCCGCGTCCCGCAAGTCGCGCAAGGCGGAGGCCAGCCCGGCGCGACCCGTGGCGGAGGCCTCCCGCGCCCCGGCCGAGCCCTTGCCCCCCCGGGCCGAGGCCGTGCTCACCGGCCGCGCCTCCATGCAGTTGCCCGTGGAGCGCCCCGTCGTCCCGGTGGAGGTGCCCGTCGTCTGCCAGTTCGTCCCGGCCCCCGAGCTCGAGACGCGGCTGTTCGCGGGGCCGCCCGACCCCTTCCCTGTGTACCAGAATGCCCAGGAACTTTGGGGCTTTGGTCCCGAACTCCTCGCCACTTCTCCGGGACAGTTGGGTCTTTCGCTTCCCCGTCCCGTCCCCTCACCGCCGCCCGATACCGCCTGGCGCTCGGGACCCCGGCCTCTCGCCCGACTCGCGGATCGCCTCGCGGCGCTGGCCGGGGGCCGGGCGCTGATCTGCGCGGCCGACGACGACCAGGGCGCCGCGCTCGCCGGCGAGGTCCTCGGGCGGCTGGGGCGGGACGGGTCCGGGCTGCGGGGGCTCGTGCTGGCGCCGCGCCCCCTGCTGCGCCTGTGGGAGCGCGAGCTGGCCGGGCGAGGTCTCGCGGCGTCCTGGCTGGCGGTCGCCACCGGCGCCGGCGGGGAATCGCCCGCGCTGCTCCTCGCCGACGTCGCCGAGGCGGAGAAGCACGTGGCGTGGCTCGGCACCTGGTCTCCGGATCTGGTGATCCTCGATCAGGCCCAGGTCGCCTCCAGCCTCGACAGCCGCCCCAGCCGGTTGCTGCAGCAGCTCGCCGCCCCTGGTCTGCTGCTGCTGAGCTCGACGCCCGTGGTCAGCGACCTGCTCTCCCTCCACGGGCTGGTCAGCCTCGTGCGGCCCGGCCTCCTCGACAGCGGCTCCCAGTTCCGGCGCCTGCACGTCAGCCGGCTCGATCCGGGGGTCGCGGAGCAGCCGGCCGCGTTGCGGCAGCTCCTCGCCGACGTCCTGTACGTCCTCCCGGACACGACGGCCGAGGAGGACCTCCTCCCCGCGGGGGAGCTGCTCGGCGACCCGAGCGCCGCTCCCGGGCACTCCCTGCCGGCCCGCGCCCGGCGCCTGTGCGCCCAGCTCCCCGGTCCTGGTCCGGGGTTGCTGCTCGGCCGGGATGCCGACCTCGTCCGGCACCTCGGCGAGGAGCTGGCGGCCGTCGGGCTGACCGGCTGGCGAGCCGTGGCGGACGAGGATCCCTTGCCGGCCGATCCACCCACGGTGTCCGTGGTCGTCCACCTCGGCCTCCCGGCACACCCCGTGGACGGCGCCTTGCGGGCCCACCGCTTCGCCGCACGCGCCCGGCAGGTCATCCTGCTCCCCGAGACGGGCCCGGAGCGCCTGCTGGCCGAGCTCGGGATCGAGGCGAGCGGGCTGCCGGCCTGGCCGGCGGCGCGCCGCCTCGCGCGTCTGCACCTGCGCACGCGGGAGCAGCGTCCGCCGCTGCATCTGTTCGAGGAGGCCTGGGCCGAGGGTGGGATCGCCGCGGCCGAGCGGGAGCGGCAGCGCCTCCAGGAGGAGCTCGGTCGTGCTCGGGAGCTGGTCGGCCAGGCCGCGGCCCGCAGCCGTGCGCTCGGCGACGAGCGCCTGGGCGATGCGGGGGTGGCGGAGGAGGGCGGCCGATGAGCGTCATCCGTCTCTCCCGGGAGCTGTTCGGCTTCGCCGAGCGCGCCCTCGTCTCCCAGGGCGCCCTCGTCGCCTCCCGGGAGGAGTCGCTCGAGGTGCTGCTCCCCGCCGAGCTGCGCCTCGCGCTCGGCCTCGCCGAGGAGCTGCTGCTGCTCCGTCCCGGCGACCCCGAGCCGGCGCGCCGCTGGCCCGGCGAGGCCGAGGCGCTGCTGGCCCGGCTCGCCCGGCTCGTCCAGGGGGCCGGGCGCTGCGGCGCGGTCGGCCTGCTAGTCCCCGCCGCGCCGGTGCCGCACCTCGCGCGCGCCCTCCCCGAGCGCTACCCCGCACCCGGGGCGACGCTGCGCGCCGAGGCGCCGGTCCCGGGGCAGGCCACCTACCTGCAACTGCACTACCTCGTCGAGGAGGCCGCGGGACGTGTCGTGCCGAGCCTGGTGACCACCCTCCTCGCCGAGGAGACACGGTTGGAGCCCCCCGGGCTGCTGTCGGCCCTGGGGCGGCGGGACCTCCCCTGGGAGCCGGTGGACTTGCCCGCCCCGGCGGACCCCGGCCTCCTGCTCGAGGCCAGCCGCGCCCAGGCCGCCGTCCAGGCGCAGCGCCTCGCGCGCGCCGGCTCCCACCAGCGCCGCGACTGGCTCACCACCCTCGATCACCAGGCGCAGAGCTTCGCCGAGGCGCTCCAGGAGGAGACTGCGACCCTCGTGGCCCGCCGCAAGCTCTCCGACGAGGAGGTGCGGCGGCGCCAGCAGCGGCTCGACGAGCAGCTCCTCCATCTGCAGCGGCTCCGGGACCGGCTGCGCGTCGCCGCGACCCTGCGGCTGCGCCTCGGCCTGCTCGGTGGCCTGCGGCTGCGCCTCCCCGTGCTGCGCGTGCCAGTCCTGCTGCGCCGGGGCCGCGCCGAGCGCGTCCTGTCCGTCACCTACAACCCCCTCGGCGCCGGCTGGGAGCCGCTGCCTTGCGATCGTTGCGGCACGGCCCTCGCACACCTCCTCGGGGGCCCGCGCGGCGACGAGCTGCTCTGCGACGGCTGTCGCGAGAAGCTCTCGTCCGGCGAGGCGGCGGGTGGATCGCCGGCGAATACTTGACGGGGGTGGGGGCTGGCTCGCGATACTGAGGTGTGTCCCCCGCAGCGCGGCCTGCCGCGCTGTCGGGCGAAGGGAGCCATGCTCATCGATTGCCTCGGTTGCCAGCGTCGCTACTCTCTCGCCGAGGAGGTCTCGGGCGGTCTGGCCGATCTCTCCCTGAGCTGCCCGAGCTGCGGCGCGACGCTGCGCTCCCGCTCACCCCTCCTCTGTGCCCTGGCGGGGGGCCCCACGATCCCCCTCGACCTGCAGGCCGCGCTCCTCGATGGGGTGGGAGCGCCCGCGGGGCCGATCACGGTCGGCGGCCAGGCCCCGGACGAGGTCCTGCTCGACGAGGTGCTGTCGCAGCTCGAGGCGCTGGCCCACGCCAGCTTGCTGGGTGAACGACCGACCCTGCCGGTCGACGCCGGCCTGGCCCACGAGGCGCGGCCGGAGGGCGTCGCGGCGACGGCGCAGGACGAGCGCCTCCCGTCCCCGGAGCGCGTGCGCCCGGAGCCTTCCTCCCTGCAGCCTGCGCCCGGACCCGCACCGGCCGTGGCGGCCGTGGCGGCCGTGGCCTCGCCCGCGGGCCCGGAGCCGGAGCCGCTCTTGCTGACGGAGCCGGCGGCCGTGGCGGCCGTGGCCTCGCCCGCGGGCCCGGAGCCGGAGCCGCTCTTGCTGACGGAGCCGGCGGCCGTGGCGGCCGAGGTGCCGCCGAAGCGCCGGGCGCCGGCGCCGTCGGTACCGGCGGTGCCGCTGCCGGCCCCGGAGCCTCCGGTCGTGCCGGGCCCGGTCCGCCCGCTCGCGCCGGTGCCGGAGGTCGGACCCGTGCCGGTGCTCGGTACGGTGCCGGCCCCGCGGCCCGCGCCGGTCCTCCCGCCCCCCGGACTGCCTCCGTTGCTGGCGGCCCAGGTCGCGGCGGAGTCGGGTCCGCTGGCGCTCGCCTCGTCCTCCTCCCCCGTGGGCGGGCCGCCTCCCCCCGCGAGCCTGCCCACGGCCGGCTCCGCGCGCGTCCCGGAAGAGGGCGTGGAGCTCACGGCCCTGGCCGTGCCCCCGGTCGTCGCCGGTGGGCCCGGCAGCGGCGCCCCCCAGTTCCGCGACCGTCCGCTGATCGTCGTCCCCCCGGGTCCGGGCTCCCTCGCCGAGCCCCCCGCGGGGTCGCCCTGGCGCCAGGCCCTGCTCGTCGCGCTGATCCTCGCCTTGCTCGCCGGGGGCGGCCTCCTCGCGTACCTGCTCTTCTTCCGCTGAGCCGTCAGGGGTCGAAGCGGTAGCCCTTCCCGCGGACCGTGATCAGGTGGGCCGGCTCCTCCGGGCGGGGCTCGAGCTTGCGGCGCAAGGCGGTGAGGAAGTTGTCCACCGTGCGGGCGGTCCCCTCGTAGTCTCTTCCCCAGACCCGGGCCAGCAGGTCGTCCCGGGTCTGGACCCGTCCCGGAGAGCGGACCAGGACCTCGAGCAGGTCGAGCTCCTTGGGCGTGAGGTGCACCGGCTGTCCGGCCCGGGTCACGGTGCGACCCCGCAGGTCGAACTCGACCTCGCCGAAGGAGCGGACGCCCCCCGCTCGCCCCGCCGGATGCAGCCGGCGCAGCAGGGCCTCGGCACGCGCCGTCAGCTCCTGGATGCCGAAGGGCTTGGTCATGTAGTCGTCCGCCCCGAGCCGGAGCCCCCGGACCTTGTCGGCCTCCGCGCCGAGCGCGCTGAGCACGAGCACGGGCACCGTGCACCCCTCCGCCCGCAGGGCCGCGAGCACCTCCAGGCCATGCAGGCCGGGGAGGCGGAGGTCGAGCACGAGCAGATCCGGGGCGAGCGTACGCGCCAGGCGCAGGCCCGCGTGACCGTCCGAGGCGCTGTACACCTCATAGCCGGCGCTGCGCAGGTTGATCTCCAGCCCGAGCCGGATGCTGGCGTCGTCGTCCACGATCAGGACGCGATCGTGGGGTGGTGGGGAGGGGGGGAGGGGAGGGTTCATCCGACCTCCCCCGCGTCCGGCGAGGGCGTCGCCGGGGACGCCGCCGGGGCGACTCCGGCGGGAGCGGGTGCGGGAGCGTGCTCGCCCCGGAGCAAGGAGGCGGTCCGGGAGACCCCGGGGTCCGC
>JAVEVO010000318.1:0-3117 GCA_034005005.1 Myxococcota bacterium | reverse complement strand
GCTGGAGCCTCGACGTGAAGGCCTACCTCTACACGCCGAAGGTGAAGGTGGTCTACCAGGACCCGTGGTGGGGCGTGCCGCAGCAGAGCACGGTGGAAGCGGCCGAGGCGCTGCGGGGCAACGCCGAAGACGACCCGCTCGGCCTGGAGAAGCAGTCCTTCGACGACGCCGCGGCCGAGGTGATCCGCCAGCGGGCCCGCTCGAAGGCCGAGGCCGAAGCGAAGGCAAAGGCGGCGCTGCTCGCCAGGACCGAGCACTCGGCCGAGGGCTCGCTCACCGTGGTGGGCGATGTGCGGCTCGTGGCCGGCAACTGCATCGCCCTGGCCGGCTGGAACAAGCTCGACGGCAAGTACCTGGTGGATAAGGCCGAGCACTCGCTCGGGCAGGGCTACACCGTCCGGGCCTCGATCAAGAGGGCGACCCCGTGAGTGGCAACCCGGGCGACGCCGACCTCCTCGGCATCGAGCACGTCCAGGAGCTGCTCGCCGGGCTCGTCCGCGTCGGCGAGGTCTCGGAGGTCCAGGCCGGCCGGGTGCGAGTGGTCTTCCCCGACCGGGACGGCGTGGCATCGGGGCTGCTGCAGGTCCTGCACCGGCGGGCCAAGGGCACGCTCGACTATGACATGCCCGCGGTCGGCGAGCCGGTGCTCTGCCTGATGCTGCCGCCGGACCAGGTGGACGGCTTCGTGTTGGGCTCGGTCTACGACGCCCGGCAGCCCCCGCCCACCGAGGATGCCGCGGTGCGGGTCGTGGCTGGCACCGACCTGCGGCTCGGTTCGGTGAACGCGGCGCACCCGGCACCGTTCGGCGACATCACGCTGAAGCTCCTGCAGGGGCTGTTCGACCTGCTCAAGACCGCGGTCATCCCGACCCCAACCGGCCCGGCGCCGCTGGCCGGGGACACGGCCGGGCAGAACGCCTACGGGTCCGGTGGGATCACCGCGGTGCTCACCGCCATGGAGAACGCTGACGACGGGCTGGCCGGGCTGAACAGCCAGGCGATCAAGCTGGAGTAGCCGATGCCGATGGTCGTGGCGCAGCTCAAGGCGGACCTCAAGGCAGACCTGCAGGCCATCTTCGAGGATCTCGACCCCGAGGCGACGGCTGAGAGCAAGGCTCAGCAGATCGCGGACGCCCTCGCCACGCGCATCGACGCTTACATCCGCACGGCCACGGTGACCACGACGGTCACCGGCACGAGCGTCGACGTGACCACCTGCCCGGCCGGCGCCGGGACGGGCACGGGGACGGTGACCGGTACCGGCACCGGCTCGCTCAGCTGATGCTCGCCACCCTGGGGAGCATCGTCTTCGAGGCCTCCGCCGACCTCGTCCGAACCTTCGGCGATGCCGCGCTGAAGAGCTCGGCCCGCTGGGAGGCGCACGAGGTCATCGGTCGCAAGCCGGTCCAGGAGTACCTCGGGCCGGCGCTGCGCACGCTCGGTTTCGCCATCCGGCTCGACGCCCGGCTGGGGGTCGACCCCGAGGCGGAGGCTGCCGCGCTGCGAGACTCGGTCGAGCAGGGCGAGGTCCTGGCGTTCGTCCTGGGCGGTCGCCCGGTCGGCGACTGGTTCATCAAGGAGCTGAGCGAGACCTGGCGCCACGTCATGGCCGACGGCCGGGTCCAGGTGATCGTCGTCGAGCTGAGCCTGGAGGAGTACGTCTGATGGCCGCTGCGCTCCCGATACACACGACGGTCCGGATCAACGCGTACGAGGTCGTCCGGCGGGCGGTCGAGGCCGGCGCGGCCTACGGCTGGCACCGGGCGCACAAACACACGGACCAGCCCACGCCCGAGGCCGCGGCCGAAGCCATCGCCGATGCGGTGATGGGCGAGCTGTGCGAGGTGCTCTGCTTCGACGCGGTCGAGCCGGCCGAGCGGGAAGGCTGATGCCACGGCCACCGGACTCGGCCAAGCTGCCGAACACCCGCTGTGCCTGCGGCTGCGGTCGCTGGGTGCCCGAGGGGCGGGTGCTCTACCACGACAACGCCTGCTGCCACCGGGCGGCCGTGCGCCGCTGGCGAGAGCGGATCCGCAAGCGCAAGCTCCAGGAGCCTTCGTGATGAACTGGGACCCGACGACGGACGAGGAGATCGCGCAGAACGTGCGCAGCCTCGTCCTGACCGCGCAGGGTTCCCAGCCCCTGGCCCGGTCCCTGGGGGTCCCGCTGACCACGCTCGACGGCCCTGTCGAGGTTGCCCAGGCCCGCATCGCGGCCGCGCTCCAGGAGCAGATCCGCAAGCACGAGCCCCGGGCGCGGGTGGACCGCATCGCCGTGGACGGTGACCTCGACGGCCACCTGCGGCCGACGGTGAGGCTGCGATGACCACGGTCGCCAAGACGCCGGCCGAGATCGAGGCGGAGGTCCTCGGACGCTACCGGGAGCTGACGGGCAAGACCCTGCTCGCCGCTGACCCGCGCCGACTCTTCCTGCAGTCGGTGACGGGCTACCTGGCGCACCTGCGGACGCTGATCGAGCTGGCCGATCGGCGCAACCTGCCGTTCCAGGCGGACGGGGCGAGTCTGCTGGCGCTCGGCACCTTCGTCGGCGTGCAGCCGCTGCCGGGCCAGGCCTCGACCACGACGCTGCAGTTCACTCGGACCACCGCGCTGGTCGACCTGGTGATCGCGGCCGGCCGCCGGGCGACCACGCCCGACGCCAAGGCCATCTGGGCCACAGTCGAGGAGCTGGTGCTGCCGGCCGGCGTGTTCGTCGGTACCGTCCAGGCCCGCTGCACCTCCCTCGGTCCGGCCGGCAACGACCTGCCACCCGGGGCCATCACCGTGCTGGTGGACCCGCTCGCCGGGGTCACGGTCACCAACACCACGGCCACCGCCGGCGGGGCGAACGCCCAGACCGACGACGAGTTTCGGCCCGCGGTGATCGCCGCACCGGACGGATTCACCATCGCCGGGCCCCGCTCGGCCTACGACTGGCTGGCCAGGCAGGCGTCCCCGCTCGTGCTCGACGCTGCGGCGCTCAGCCCTACCCCGGGCGAGGTGGAGGTCTACCTCGTGGTCGGCCGGTGGGCCGACGACGGGTCGCTCGTGCTAATCGAGGATCCGGCGGTGATCGCCGAGGTCATCGCGCTGGTGGACGCCACGCTCGACGCCAATG